>JAZDLO010000155.1:0-7890 GCA_043801935.1 bacterium | reverse complement strand
GGTCAAGTGCGAGACGGTGGATCTGGAAGTGCCCGCCACTGCTGAGATCGTGATCGAAGGATGGGTCGACACCACGTTCCGGGAGAAGGAAGCGCCCTTCGGCGAATACACCGGCTATATGGGTGGCCGGGTGATCAATCCCGTCTTCAACGTGACCGCCATCACCCACCGTAAGAACCCCATGTATCAAGCCTTCCTCAGCCAGTTCCCGCCCTCGGAGAGCAGTCTCATCCGCAAGCTGGCCTACGATGCCGCCTACCTCAAGTTCCTGCAGCACGACTGCAATATCCCCGGCGTCCTTGACGTACAACTCCATGAAGCCACGGGCAGCTACGGCCTCATGGTGATCCAGCTCAAGAAGACCCACCCGGCTCAGCCCTGGCAGGCGCTGAACGCCGCTGTCGCCTTCGACCCCACCATCGGCAAGGTGATCGTAGCCGTGGACGAAGATATCGACCCCAACGACGCCGACGCGGTGAACTGGGCCATGGCCTTCCGCATGCAGCCTCATCTTCACACGCGGGTCACCACGGGTAAGGCGTCCATTCTCGATCCGTCGTCGGCTCCGCCGGAGGCATCGGTAGACGAGCAGCGCTTTCCGCCGCCGGTGGGGACTTCTGCCCTGCTCATCGATGCCACCAGGAAATGGGGCTATCCCCCCACCTCGTTGCCGGCGAAGGAGTTCATGGACGAAGCTCTCGAGCGCTGGCAGGCGGAGGGCCTGCCCGCTCTCACCCTCAAGAAACCGTGGTTCGGCTACGAGCTGGGTCACTGGACCGACGAGGAGCGGCAGGACGCCGCTAAGGCGATCCGCGGCGAGTACTTGGATACAGGCGAGAAGCTACAGCAGTATCGCGAGGATCTATAAAGCATAAAGGAGAGTACTGATGGCCGATCTATCCGTCGATTTCGCGGGTCTCAAGCTCAAGAACCCGTTCGTCATCGCCTCGTCCGAGTTGACGAACAAGATCGAGAAGATCAAGATCGCAGAGGACAACGGGGCCTCCGCGATCAGCACGAAACTGACCTTCCTCAAGGTGCCCCTCTACGCGCGGCCCTATCACATCATCGAGAAAGAGGGGGCGTTCTACTCACCTTCGGGCGAACGCATGTGGGTGGAGTGGACCCAGGAACTGATCCAAGAGTGCAAGGAGCAGACCGAGCTCAAGGTGATCGCCAACATGATGGGCCCGGGTGAGGACCTGGAGGGCTGGGCCAAGCTCGGTCGCATGTTGGAGGAAGCCGGTGCCGACATGCTCGAGTTGAACATGTCGTGCCCCAACCTGGGACTGATGGCAAAACAGCTGGGCATCGACGAGGAACCCGAACTGGGAGCCAGCATCGGCAAGGACCCCGTACTGGCCGGCGCCGTAGTCAAGGCGGTCGTGGACGCGGTGAAGATCCCGGTCATGGCAAAGATGACGCCGGAGGCCAACACCATGATGGTCTCCAAATCGGCGCAGGAGAACGGCGCCGCGGCGGTCTCGGCCATCAACTGCCCGCAATCGCTTCCTCCGCTGGATATAAGCAACGGTGGGCGGCCTCTCTATCCGTCCACCGGCAACCAGTCCTATGCCGGGCTCTGCGGACCCTGGATCCGGCCGCTCGCGTACCGGCACGTCGCCCAGATGCGCACTACGTGCCCCGATCTGCCCATCGCCGGCGGTGGCGGGTTGATGAACTGGCGCCACTCGGTGGAGATGATCATGTACGGCTCCACCGTGCTCACGTACTGCTCGCTCCTCTACCTCAAGGGGTACAAGGCCTTTGCCAAGATCGAGCCGGGCATGCACAAGTTCATGGACGAGCACGGATACAAGACGCTGGCCGACATGCGGGGCATCGCGCTCAAATACATAGTCACCCCGAAAGAGGTCGACTACATCCCCATGTTGCCGGAATTCGACCTGGAGAAGTGTAATGGCTGTGGGCTCTGCGCCGCTCCGGGGCACTGCGAGTGCATCGAGATCATCGACAAGAAGGCGGTGATGGTCAAACCTAAGGAATGCTACTCATGCGCGGTCTGCTACTTCCTTTGCCCGAAAGACGCCATCAGGATGAAGAAGGCGGCGGTCGAGGAGACTCGGGCCGGCATAGCGCTCCTCGAGGATTGACCGGCCTTCCGGCTCGAAGCGACTGACGGGAAAGAGGATCGTGGTCCATGAAGACGTTTGACTACATACGGCCGGCCTCGGTGGAGGAAGCCTGCGCCGCCCTGGCCGACGCCGACGGCACGGTCAAGGCTCTGGCCGGCGGCACCGACCTGCTGGTGCAGATGAAGCAGGGAAGACTGCAGCCGAAGGCGCTGGTGAGCCTCAGGGACGTACCCGGCTTGTCGTTTATCCGGCTGGAGAGCGACGGGAGCCTGGCCTTAGGCGCCGCCACTCCCCTGGGGATGGTGGAGAACTCACCCGAGGTGATGAGGAGCTTCCCGGCCATCGCTGAAGCGGCCTCCTGGATCGGGTCCGTGCAGGTGCGCAGCCGGGCTACGGTAGGAGGCAACCTGTGCAATGCCGCTCCTTCCGCCGACATGGCTCCCGTGCTCATCGCGTACGGAGCGGAGGCGACTATCAGCGATGGGCGCGCCGAGCACACGGTGTTGCTGGAGGACTTCTTCGCGGGCCCGGGCCAGACGGTGCTCAAGCCGGGTGAGCTGCTCAAGGCCATCACCGTGCCGCCGGCCCCCGCGGGGAGCTTCGGCACCTACAAGAAGGCCTACCGTTCGGCCATGGATATCGCGACTGTGGGCGTAGCGCTACTGGCGGTCTTCGCACCCGGCCCCGCGCCTGGCGCGGCTCTGGTGAAGGACGCCCGGCTGGTGCTGGGGGCGGTGGCCCCCACCCCTATCCGCGCGCGTGAGGCAGAGCGGATGCTGACTGGACAGAAGCTCGAACAGAACCTGATAGTGGAGGTGAGCCGCAAGGCCGCCCACGAAGCTCGGCCCAT
Organism: bacterium; assembly: GCA_043801935.1. GTDB lineage: Bacteria > Actinomycetota > Thermoleophilia > RBG-16-64-13 > RBG-16-64-13 > JAZDLO01. The sequence goes on along the minus strand of JAZDLO010000155.1, from coordinate 4,944 downwards.
CACCGACCTGCGCGCTTCCGCCGAGTACCGCACGACCTTGGTGGAGGTACTGTCTCGCAGAGCGCTTCGGGCAGCTCACTCCTGGATCGAAGAAGGAGGACGAGGGTGAAGAGAGAGTTGCATATAACGGTCAACGGTGACGAGTATCATCTCTTCGTCGATGTGCGCCGCACCCTCCTTCAAGTCATCCGGGAAGATATCGGCCTGACCGGGACGAAGAACGGCTGCGACGCGGGCGCATGCGGCGCCTGCACGGTATTGCTGGACAACGAACCGGTCAACTCTTGCCTGGTTCTGGCACACGAGGCCGACGGGCAGGAAGTGGTGACCATCGAGGGCTTAGCCCGGGGCGGCGTGCTCCATCCGGTCCAGGAGGCGTTCGTCGAACAGGGCGCCATCCAGTGCGGCTTTTGCACGCCGGGCATGGTCATGTCGACCAAGGCACTGCTGGATCGCAAGCCCGATCCGACCCGAGAGGACATCCTTCATGGGCTGAAGGGCAACCTCTGCCGGTGCACGGGCTACGTGAAGATCATCGACGCCGTCGAAGCGGCGAGTTGCCTGCTCGGGGAAGGGGAGTCCACATGAACACGTGCGTGATCGGAAAAGGACTTCCGCGCATCGACGCGGTTCCCAAGGTGACGGGTGAGGCTCAGTACACGGTCGATCTCAAGATGCCAGGCTTGCTGATCGGCAAGATCCTGCGGAGTCCACATCCTCACGCCCTGATCAAGTCCATCGACACCTCGGCCGCGAAGGAGCTCAAGGGTGTGCGGGCGGTGATCACGGCCGCGGATGTTCCCGAGAATCTCTTCAGCTTCTATCAATGGCTGGCCGACAAGAACATCCTGTGTCGTACCAAGGTCCGCTATGTGGGTGACGAGGTGGCTGCCGTGGCGGCCATCGATGAGGATACGGCGGAGGAGGCACTGTCGCTCATCAAGGTGGACTACGAGCCTCTTCCAGCGGTCTTCACCCTGCAGGAGGCGATGCGGCCCGGGGCACCCCTGGTGCACGAGGACAAGGAAAGCAACGCCACCTGGAGCGTTGAGCGCCTGTTCGGCGACCCGGACAAGGCCTTTGCCGAGTGTGATTTCGTGGTCGAAGGCACGTATGTCACCAACCAGGTGGCGCATACGTGCTTTGAGGTATCTAACTGTATCGCCAAGTGGGACGCGAAGGACCGGCTGACCATCTGGACCAACACTCAGGCGCCTCACACGCAGAGGCAGGAGGTGGCCCGGATCCTGGGCGTCCCCAAACGCAACGTGCGCGTCGTCGGCTCCTACATGGGTGGCGGCTTCGGCTCCAAGCTGGTCATGGACATGAAGCTGCCCATCGCCGCAGTTCTCTCCAAGATGTGCGGTCGCCCGGTGCGCATCGTGAACACTCGTAGCGAGGAGTTCACCACGGCGAAGACCCGCTATCCCTACACGATGTACTTGAAGACCGGGGCTACCAAGGACGGCCGCATCCTGGCTCGAGAACTCAAGGTCACCGCGGACGCGGGCGCGTACCACGACAAGGGTCCCGCCACCATCAACTTCGCCAGCATGATGTTCGGCACCCTCTACAACGTGCCCAACATGCGCTTTGATGGTCAACTGGTGTACACCAACAAGGAGATGGGGACCGCGTTCCGTGGTTTCGGCAACCCTCAGGTGTCCTTCGCCACCGAGACGCAACTTGACGAATTGGCCGAGACGATGGGAATGGACGCTCTGGAGCTCCGTCTCAAGAACTCCAACCAGGCCGGCGTGGAGACGGCGTGCGGTGCCGAAGTGTGCGGGTGCGCCATGACCGAGTGCATCGTGGCCGCGGCGGAAGGCATCGAGTGGGACAAGAAGAGAGGCAAGAAAGAGGCGAACATCCTTCGCGGAGTGGGCATGGCCAACATGGTCCACACCGGGGGAGGGGGACGTTTCTACGGCTACAACTCGGCGGAGGCCTTCGTGAAGCTCTCCGACGAGGGAACGGTGACCCTGATCACGTCCGCCCTCGACATGGGCCAGGGAGCGCACACGGCTATGGCTATGATCGTGGCCGAAGAGCTGGGCGTTAATCTAGGCGACATCAACGTGATGTCGCACGACACCGACCTCACCCCGTACGATCTGGGCTCCTGGGGGAGCCGGGCCACCTATATGAACGGTAATGCCGTTCTCGCCGCGGCCCGAGATGCGAGGAACGCAGTGGGCGAAGCCGCAGCCGAGATGCTGGAAACCGACGCGAAGGACATAGTGGTCGAGGGAGGCAAGGTCTGGGTCAAGGACTCAGAAGAGAAGCACGACCTCGCGGAAATCGTCGAGCATGCGGTGAACGCGCACGGCTCTCCCATCTCAGGTACAGGGAAGTTCGTCGACAAGCTCCCCGAGGGTTACACGATCCCCACTGCTTTTATCAAGAACATCCCCTGCTTCTCGTTCGGTACCCAAGCGGCCGAAGTAGAGGTGGACCCGGAGACCGGCAAGGTGAAAGTACTGAAGGTGGTGGCTGCTCACGAGACGGGCACAACGATCAACCAGTCGATGGTCGAAGGACAGATCGAGGGCAGCGTCGCCCAAGGTATCGGCTACGCTCTGACGGAGCAGTTTGTCTGCGATAACGGAACCATCCTCAACGACAGCTTCCTCGATTACAAGATCGCCAACATAGGAGACATGCCTGAGGTCGTGGCGATCGGCGTCGAGAGCTTGGGAACGAACGGCCCCTACGGAGCCAAAGGCATCGGGGAACCGGGTCTGGTCCCGACCGCGCCGGCGATCGCCAACGCCATCTATGACGCGATTGGTGTCCGGTTCCACGAACTGCCCATCACTCCGGACAAGATACTCGAGGCACTGGAAGCGAAGAGATCGAAGTAGTCTCGTGCAGTAATCGCGTGCAGGCCACCGCGCACCAAACACTCGCCGGTGCCCTCGATCTGGGGCATCGGGAGCTGGTGGCGGTGGTGGGCGGAGGTGGCAAGACCACCGCGCTGCGCCTCCTCGCCCAAGAGCTCGCGGCGGCCGGCAGCCGGGTGGTCGCGACCACGACGACGGCCATGTATCTGCGCGAGTTGGCGCAGACCGGTCCTGTGGTCATGGCCGCGAACCTACCGGAGTTGCTGGCAGGGCTGAAGAAGGCCTTGGCCGAGGGAGGATCGGCGGGCGCCGCGTCTGCGCCCGGCGACGAGGGTAAGGTGGTCGGGCTGCCCGTCGGCTGGGTCGATGAGCTGTGGGCGGACGCTCCGCCGGACTACCTGATCGTCGAGGCCGACGGTAGCCGGGGACGGCCCCTGAAGGCCTTCGGACCACACGAGCCTCAGGTGCCGGCCGCGACGACCATCGTCGTGCAGGTGGCGGGGCTGGACGCACTCGGCGCCTCGCTCACCGAAGAGTACGTGCACCGCGCCGGCTTGGTCGCAGCGGCGCTAGACGTGCCGCTCGGCTCGGTGATCACAGCTCGCCTGTTCGCGGGTTGTCTGCGCGAGCAGGGGAGGGTGCTCAGGCAGCGCTGGCCGGGAGCGCGGGTCGTCACGGTATTGAACAAGGCCGATGGGCCGGACGAGCGCGTCGCAGGCTCGCACCTGGCCGGAGAGGTGCTGGCGATTCCCGGTGGTGAGAGCGCGTGCCGGACCCGGGATCGGGGCCCGGATTCCGTCGTCGTGGCCAGTCTGCGGAAAGGGCTTTTCTTGCGCGTCCGCCGGTCGGGGGAATGACCGACCGTGGCCGGGAGAGCCGAAAGAGAGTCGGGGGCGGTATCGGTCTCCGCCGTGGTGTTGGCGGCCGGTCGCGCCACCCGAATGGGCGGGCAGAAAGTCCTGCTTCCCTTGGGGGGGCGGTCAGTGGTGCAGTGGGTAGTGGACGCAGCCTTGGGCTCGCGGGCTGTGGAGACGATCGTGGTGTTGGGGCATGATGCAGGGATGGTGAACGAGGCGCTGGATGGTCGACCAGTGACCGTGGTGGTCAATCCGGACTATGCTCGGGGGATGAGCACCTCTCTGCAGGCTGGGCTCCGGGCGGTCCACCCCGGTTGCGATGCGGCAGTCTTCCTGCTCGGGGACCAGCCGTTCGTCACTTCGGCTCTGGTGGACCAACTCATCCACCGGTTCGCCGAGACACGCAAAGGGGTGGTCAGGCCTGTGGTAGGGGACCGACCTGCCCATCCGGTGCTCATGAGCGCGGCGCTGTTCCCAGAGATCCTCGAGCAGCGGGGCGATGTGGGGGGCCGCGAGATAGCCCGGCGCCATCTCGGACAGCTCTGCCTGGTGCCGGTGGACGACCCGCGGTTGGATTTGGATATCGATACCAGCAAAGATTATGAGACGGCTCTCCAGATAGAGGGCCGGCCGGTCGAACGAACGAGGGAGAAGCGATGAGGGCCCAGGAGCTCTACGTGAAGATGGCCGAGCTCACAGAACAGGGAGTGTCTTTCGTCGTAGCCACCATCATCGCGGCGAAGGGCTCCAGTCCCCGTGGGGTCGGGACTAAGATGCTCGTCCTCAGGGACGGTACGACCGTGGAAACCATAGGAGGTGGGGCTCTCGAGAAGCAGGTCATCGCCGACGCCTTGGCCTCCTTGGCGTCCGGGGACTCTCACACTGAGCGGTACGAGCTGCGCGCGGAGGGAGATCGCGCCGTGGGCACCTTGTGCGGTGGGGAGGCCTTGGTCTTCCTTGAAGTCCACGCCCCTGATCGCACCCTTCTTGTCGTGGGGGCGGGTCATGTGGGTCGCAGTCTCTGTCCGTGCGCCAAGTTGCTGGACTATCGTGTAGTGGTGCTCGACCCGCGCGAGGACATGGTCACTCGGGAGCGCTACCCTGGTGCCGACCAGCTGATCTGCGGCGATCCGGCGCATACCGCCGAGCTGTTTCCCATCTCCGAAGCTACGCATGTGGTCATCGTGTCCCACGGGCACCTGCACGACAAGGATGCGCTCCTCTCGGTCATCGATTCCCCCGCC
>JAZDLO010000134.1:0-4047 GCA_043801935.1 bacterium | reverse complement strand
TTGGCCGGCCAGGTGGAACAAGACCTGCGGCACCGGGTGAAGGGCAGCCGCGCTCTGCCTGCGTATGAAGACCTTGAGGACCGGTTGCGAGAATGCTTCGAATACGGATTGGGGCGACTGGAGGGTTCGTGAGGGAGGGCGCCGGCGCTCCGGCCGCGGTGGTGCTCCCTCCGTGCCTCTTGGTCGACCGTACCCTGGGCCGTCTGGCTCGATGGCTCCGTCTACTCGGTTACGACGCGGTCTGGGAGCGGTCTGCCGGACCGGCGGAGTTGCTGGCGCGAGCGCAGGCGGAAAGCCGGGGGCTGCTGACCCGGGACACGTTGCTCGTCGAGCGTCGAGCGGTCCGGCGTGGGCTGGTACGCGCAGTCCTGGTGCGCGATGATCTAGTGGCCGACCAACTGCGGCGATTGCGAATCGAGCAGGGCTTACGACGGGTGGCCGAGCCTCGCTGTCTGGTCTGCAACGGCCCTCTCGAGCCCCGCGTGCTGCGACATGTACGCGACCGAGTGCCCCCGTATGTGGCCCGGACGCAGACCCGGTTCAGTTTCTGCCCCGCCTGCGACCGGGTCACCTGGCCGGCGACCCACTGGGAGTCCATGCAGCGCCGGCTTGCCGAGGCGGGCTTCGGCGTCGAAGGAGACCGAACAGAGCGGGCGAAGAACTAACGTTGAGCCGACACGCCTTACGGTAGAATGACCGGCCATGGGTTTCTTCCAAGACTGGCTGATCCCGCTGCTGGAGAACCACGGTCTCTTGATCGTTTTCTTGACGATGACGGCCGAGAGCGCGTGCATCCCTATTCCCAGCGAGATCGTCGTTCCCTACGGCGGATTCCTGGCTGCTCAGGGACATACCCATATCTGGGCGGTGATCGTGCTAGCCACTGCCGCCAACCTGGTGGGATCCAGCATCGCCTACGCCGTCGGCCGCTACGGCGGCCGGACGCTCTTCCTCAAGTACGGACGCTACGTGCTGGTGTCTCCACACCATCTCGACAAAGCCGACCGCTGGTTCGAGCGCCGCGGGCAATTGACCGTGTTCTTCACCCGGATGATGCCGGGAGTGCGCACCTTCATCTCCTTGCCTGCCGGGATAGCCAAGATGCCGGTGGGCAGATTCTTGCTCTATTCCTTTCTTGGCTCGGTCCCGTGGAACGCCGGGCTGGCGTACCTGGGATATGGGGCGGGCAAGGCTGCGGGCGAAGATCCGTGGGGCAAGCTCCAGGAGCAGTTCAGCCGCTACAACCACATCTTCTACATCGTGCTGGGCGTGATCGTGGTGGCGCTTATCGCCTGGGGAGTGGTGCGCTGGCGCAGGCGCCGCGATCAACGGCCCGGCCCCGCCGGGGGATCCGAAGGAGCCTAGAGCACCATGCTCAGGAACTTCTGAGTCCTGGGCTCCTTGGGGTTCACTATCATCTCGCGGGGATCGCCCTCTTCGACCACTACCCCGCCGTCCATGAAGATCAGCCTCGAGCCCACCTCGCGGGCGAAACCCATCTCGTGCGTCACCACCACCATCGTCATGCCTGCCTCGGCCAGGGACTGCATGACCCCAAGCACTTCGGCGACCAGCTCGGGGTCGAGGGCGGAAGTGACCTCGTCGAACATCATCATGTCCGGTTGCATGGCCAAGGCCCGGGCGATGGCGACCCGTTGCTGCTGACCGCCGGAAAGCTCGTCGGGAAACGCGTCGACCTTGTCGCCTAAGCCCACCTTGTCCAACAGGTCGCGGGCGATCGTCTCGGCTTCGGCCTTCGGTTTCTTCTGCACCTTCAGGGGAGCCATCATGACGTTCTGCAGCGCGTTCCTGTGGGGGAAGAGGTTGAAGCTCTGGAACACCATCCCGATGCGCTGCCGGATCTTGTTGGGATCGGTGTGCGGACCGTGGAGGTCCTCGCCTTCGATGATCACCCTCCCTTTCTGGATCGGCTCCAGGCCGTTGATACAGCGCAGCATGGTCGACTTTCCCGACCCCGAGGGACCGATGACCACCACCACTTCCTTCTTGGTCACGGTCAGGTCGATCCCCCGTAGCACCTCCAGGTGGCCGAATCTCTTGTGGACGTCGATGAGTTCGATCATGGCGGTCAATGCATCGCACCTCCCTTGGGCATCTGCCCGGCGCCGTCGGCCGCGGGCAGGTCGATCTCAGCCGCGGGAGCGAGCCCGGCAGGAGTCTTGATCCCACCTCCCGGGCGTTGCTTCCTCCGGCGGGTCTCCAGCCGCGCCGCTACCCGGATCAGCGGGATGGTGAAGACTACGTAGATGATAGCCGCTACCGTCAGCGGGGTCGGGTTGGCGACCACGCCCATCTTCTCCTTGGCCCGGAACAGCAACTCAGGCACGGTTATCACCGACATGAGGGATGTGTCCTTGATCATGGCGATGAACTCGTTGGTGAGCGGCGGGACCACAAGTTTTATCGCCTGGGGCAAGATGACGTGGCGCATGGCCTGGCCATTCGTCATGCCCAGTGAGCGCGCCGCTTCCATCTGCCCCTTGTGGATCGCCTGGATGCCCGCCCGGAAGATCTCTGCCGAATAGGCTCCGTAGCACAAAGTCAGTCCCAGGACACCGGACGTTATGGCGTTGAGCCTGAGCCCGGCGGTCGCTAATCCGTAGTAGATGAACACGAAGAGAAGCAGCAGAGGCAATCCGCGGAAAAAGTCGATGTAGGCGCCCGCCACATACCGGAGCGCACGGAAGCGCGACAGCCGTATCAGAGAAAGGACAAGGCCCCACACGTACGCGCAGATAAGGCCGAGGATCAACACCTCGAACACGATCGGCAGCGTCTTGACCAAGAGCCAGATGGATTCCCTAAAGATCTCACCGTTGAAAAACGCGTTCACGAAATCACCCCCGGTCGCCCCCCGCTCTCAGCTGAAGTCCATATCGAGACCTGACCCGGTCCGACAAGAACGGGGGCCCGAGCTACCACTCGGGCCCCCGTTGTGACTTGAGGGTCTACTCCTTGTTCGTAAATGACTGGATGCGTCTCATCTAGTTGCCGGTCAGGCCCCATTTGGCAAGGATCTTGGCGTAGACGCCGTCTGCCCGCAGTTCTTTGAGGGCAGTGTTCATAGCGGCCATAAGATCGGTGTTTTCCTTCTTGATGGCGTAGCCGTAGCTGTTGTCGGTGACGATGCCGCCGGTGTTGGCGAACTTGGCCTTATAGTCGGCGTTGGTCTCGATGATGTAGGCGTTCACGGGCTCATCATTGACGACCGCTTCCACTCGGCCGACAGCGAGATCCTGGAAGGCCTCGAGGATGGTGCCGTACTTCTTGATCTCCTTCACGCCCTCGACCTCTTCCACGGCGAACTGACCGGTGGTGTCGACCTGCACACCTACGGTCTTGCCCGCCAGCCCGGCGGCATCCGCGATAGGCGCATCAATGGGCGTTGAGATGGCCAGGATGCCCGGCAGATACGGGTCGGTGAAGTTGATCTGCTCGAGTCGCTCGGGGGTGATGCTCATGGCCGACATGATGATGTCGAAACGGTCACCCATGAGAGCCGGGATTATGCCGTCCCAAGCAGTGGACACGGTGTCGAGCTGCAGACCCATCTTCTTGGCGATGGCGGTGCAGAGGTCGACGTCAAAGCCGATGTAGCCGCCTTTTTCGTCCGAGAACTCCATGGGCGGGAAGGAAGTGTCGGACCCGGCTTGCAGGAGGCCCTCTTTGAGGGTCTTGGGTGTTTCGATGGCGTCCGACTTGGTGACCGCGGCGATTGCTGCATTCGCGATGGAGGTCACATCACCGCCGCCCCCCGGGACGGTGGTCGTGTCTTGGCCCGCGGTGGTCGCGGTCGCTTCCTCACCGCCGCACGCGCTCACGATCGGGATGAGTATGAGTCCCAGTACAAGCAGAGCGATCAGTATGACAGTGCCCTTTTTCAAGTCTCCAACCTCCTGGATTTGTGTCCGGCCGTCGGCCGGGACGTGAATTCGCGTGGATACCTGGCCCCTCCCGTCTGCATGGCCATTCCCAACACTGAATTGATACCACGCTTATGCCCGCCGTGTCTAATGATTCGGCGAG
>JAZDLO010000115.1:0-5443 GCA_043801935.1 bacterium | reverse complement strand
GACATCGGCGTGCGCGTTGAAGTACCCGCTGTGGTGACGGACACCATCACCGACGAGCTGTACGAGCCCAAGCTGCTGTACACGTCACGGCACTTCGAGGATGAGGTGCGCACCTTCTGCATGAACCCGCACGGGGTGGTGTGTACGGAGAGCTGGGGCGACGCTGTGACCGTGAACGGTCACAGCTATGCGAACGCGGAGCGCAAGACCGCGAACACCAACTTCGCCTTGCTCGTGTCCACCCGCTTCACCGAGCCGTTCAAGGAGCCCATCGCCTACGGCAAGTCCATCGCCCGGCTGGCCAACATGCTGGGCAAGGACATCCTGGTGCAGCGGCTGGGCGACCTCCGGGCTGGGCATCGCACCACGCCTGAGAGGCTGGAGCGCAGCGTGGTGGAACCGACGCTGCGCGCCGCCACACCTGGAGACCTCAGTTTCGCCTTGCCTTACCGCCATCTCCGCGACCTGGTGGACATGTTGGACGCCCTCGACGCGCTCCTTCCCGGGGTGGGAGGCCGCGACACGCTCCTCTACGGGGCCGAGGTCAAGTTCTATTCCTCCCGGCTGGCGCTGGGCCCCGATCTGCAGACACCGGTGGGCGGGCTGTATGCCGTCGGCGACGGAGCCGGAGTGACGCGCGGTCTGGTTCAGGCCTCCGCTTCTGGTCTGGTAGCCGCCCGAGCTGTCATACGAGGGAGATGAGCGCCGCCGTCGGCGGACCCCGAGCCCGTCGGAACCTTCGTGGGTCGTCCGCCCGCGGTGGGGCCTGGTGTAAACTGTCTGCTGCGCGGCGGGCGAAAGCCGGGTTGCGGCTTTGGCGGGCGCCGCATCTAGGAGCAATCTCGATCGGGAGGCATCGTGCCGGTTCTCGTTGTGGTGGGCGCCCAGTGGGGCGATGAGGGCAAAGGGAAGGTCGTCGATCTGCTGTGCGAGCAGGCCGACTTGGTGGTCCGCTACCAAGGCGGCAACAATGCAGGCCACACCGTCGAGAATGAACGGGGTAAGTTCGCGCTGCATCTGGTGCCTTCCGGTATCTGCTACCCCGATGTGATCGCTGTCATCGGCAACGGCGTGGTCATCGATCCCACCGTCCTGCGGAAGGAGATCGACGACCTAGAGAGCCGGGGCGTATCTACCGCCAACCTGAAGGTCTCGGGCGGGGCTCACCTCATCATGCCCTATCACATCATGCTCGATCACGTGCAGGAGGCGCGCCTGGGCAAGGGCAAGATCGGCACCACCGGGCGAGGCATAGGCCCCGCGTACTCCGACAAGGCGGCTCGCCAAGGCGTCCGCATGCAGGACCTACTCGACCCCGAGGGCTTTCGCGAGCGGGTTATGACCACCATGAGGGCCAAGGCCGAGGTCATGTCCCGGGCCTACGATCAGGATGTGAGTAGCCTGGAGGACGAGTGCGAGCGCTACATCGAGGCGGCCGAGTCACTCCGCCCCCACGTGGACGACACAGCGTTGCTCCTGTGGAAGGCGCTGCGAGAGGAAAAGCGGGTGCTTCTCGAAGGCGCACAGGGCACCATGCTCGACCTGGACCACGGTACCTATCCGTATGTGACCTCCTCCAACCCGGTGGCCGGCTACGCGTGCGTGGGCAGCGGGATCGGGCCGGTGGAGTTGGCCGAAGTCTGGGGCGTGAGCAAAGCCTACGTGACCAGGGTGGGCGAAGGCCCCTTCCCCACCGAGCTGAGCGAAGAGATTGGGCAGACCCTGTGCGAGCTGGGCCATGAGTACGGCACCACCACCGGGCGCCAGCGCCGGTGTGGCTGGCTCGACCTGGTGGCGCTCCGTTACGCGGCCCGCGTCAACGGATTGACCGGGCTGTGCATCACCAAGCTCGACGTACTCAATACCATGGAGACGATCAAGGTCTGTACCGCCTACCGCTATCGCGGCGAGCTCCTGGAGGAGCTGCCGGCTGCTCAGGCGGTGTTCGCTGAAGTAGAGCCGGTCTATGAAGAGCTTCCCGGATGGAAGAGCGACATCTCCGGTGCGACGGCGGTCATGGATCTTCCCCAGGAGGCGATCGACTACCTGAACTTCGTGGTGCGGCAGGTGCGGGTGCCGATCGCTTTGATATCCGTGGGTCCGCAGCGGCAGCAGACGATCAAGGTCCCGCATCCCGACCACGGGCGCTCGGACTAAAGGAGGAGGGCGATGGCGTCTGACCGGCGGTTAGATGTCCTGGTGGTCGGTGGCGGAGGCCGGGAGCATGCGCTGGTCCGGGCACTGGCCCGGAGCCACCGCATCGGACGTCTCCTGTGCGCCCCGGGTAACGCCGGGATCGCCGCCGATGCTCAGGTCGTGCCCGTAGGAGCCGAGGATCCTCCCGGACTCGTGGCGTTCGTGGAACGCGAACGTATAGATCTGACCGTCGTGGGTCCGGAGGCGCCGCTGGTGGCCGGGTTGGCCGACCAGGTGCGGGGACGGGGTTTAGCTGTGTTCGGGCCCGGCGCCGACGGTGCGCTGCTGGAGGGCTCCAAAGCCTTCGCCAAAGAAGTGATGCGGACGGCGGGGGTTCCCACCGGCCGGGCGGCCACGTTCACCGATCACGAGAAGGCGCTGGCCTATCTGCGTGAGCACGGCATCCCGGCGGTGATCAAGGCCGATGGCCTGGCGGCCGGGAAAGGGGTGTTCGTCGCTCACACCCTGGGGGAGGCGGAGTCTGCCCTTGCCGAGTGTTTCGTGGAACGTCGCTTCGGAGACGCCGCGAGCACGGTCCTGATAGAGGAGTTCCTGGATGGAGAAGAGCTCTCGCTTCTTTCGATCGTCAGCGGCAACCAGATCTTGTCCCTAGCCCCAGCCCAGGACTACAAGCGGGCTCTGGACGGGGACGCGGGCCCGAACACCGGGGGGATGGGCTCGTATTCACCGGTCCCCTCGGTCGACCAGGCTCTGTACGAGCAGGTTGTGGAGAGCGTGGTGCGACCAACGGTGGCGGAGCTTGGCCGACGGGGCATCGATTTCCGGGGCGTGCTCTACGCGGGCATCATGCTGACCGCCCAGGGGCCCAAGGTGCTGGAGTTCAACTGCCGCTTCGGCGATCCGGAGACCCAGGCGTTGTTGCCGCGGCTCGAGTCGGACCTGCTGGAGCTGCTCTGGGCGGCCGCCCGGGGCGAGACGCTGCCGGCGACGGCGCGGTGGAGCGAAGGTCCGGCCGTGGGCGTGGTCATGGCGTCACGGGGCTATCCGGCTTCGAGCTCGAAAGGCGACACCATCAGAGGTCTGGAAGAGGCGGCGGCACTGCCCGGCGTCGAGGTGCTGCATGCGGCCACCGCATCGGTCGACGGCCGGATCGTCACCGCCGGCGGCAGGGTGCTCACGGTGACGGGATCGGGCGATTCGTTCGCGGAGGCCCGGGCGCGGGCGTATGCGGGAGTGGCGGCGATCAGCTTCGACGGCGCGCAACATCGCTCCGATATCGCCCTGCGGGCCGAGGAACGGGAAGCCCGCGGTCACTAGGGAAAGGGGAGGAGATGGCAGATCGTCCATTGGTGGGTGTGTTGATGGGGTCGCAGTCCGACTCCGAGGTCATGGATGCCGCGGTGAAGGAGTTGGGGGCTCAGGGTATAGCCTGCGAGGTGAAAGTCGTCTCGGCGCACCGAGACCCAGAGGCGGTGCGTGAATACTCGCTGAGCGCGGAATCTCGGGGACTCAAGGTCATCATCGCCGGAGCCGGCAAGGCGGCGGCGCTTCCGGGCGTCGTTGCGTCCATGACCGATCTACCGGTGATCGGAGTACCCATCCGCACCTCCGACCTGGGTGGGCTCGATTCCCTCCTCTCCATGGTGCAGATGCCGGCGGGCGTGCCGGTGGCCACGGTGGCGATCAACGGGGCTCGCAACGCGGCCATCCTGGCAGCCAAGATCCTGCGCGTGAGCGGTCTCGCCGGGGCCGTGGCGGCCGATGGTTCGGCGGCCGGCGCACCGGCGTCAGCCGCAGCCGGCCCGGGCGCCGCCCCGGCGCCGACCGGTCCCGAGGGAGCCGCTCGATGATCCCGCGTTACTCCACCCCCGAGATGACGGCCATCTGGACCGATCAGGCCCGCATGGCTGCCTGGCTGGAGGTGGAATTGGCGGTGTGTGAAGCCTGGGCTCGACTGGGGGAGATCCCCACGGAAGCGGTGGCGGAGATCAAGGAGAAGGCCACCTTCGACGTCGACCGGGTGAACGAGATCGAGGAGACCACGCAGCACGACGTCATCGCCTTTCTCAGTTGCGTGGCCGAGAACGTCGGCGATGCCTCCAAGTACATCCACTATGGGCTCACGTCGTCCGACGTGCTCGACACCGGGTTGGCCCTGCAGTTGCGGGCGGCGGGCGCGTTGCTCGAGGAGGAGACGAAAAGGCTGGGCCGCATCCTCCAGCGGCGGGCGCTCGAGCACCGTGACACGGTGATGATCGGTCGGACCCACGGTGTGCACGCCGAGCCCATCACTTTCGGTATGGTCCTGGGGCTGTGGGCCTTCGAAGTGCGACGCGGTCTGGAGCGCTTGGAGCGGGCGACGCACCAGGTGGCCGTGGGCAAGATCTCCGGGGCTGTGGGCAGCTACGCGAACGTCGACCCACAGGTGGAACAGTTCACCATGTCGATCCTCGATCTGGGGGTTGATCCGATCTCCACCCAGATCGTGCAGCGCGACCGTCACGCCGAGTTCATGGCCGCTCTGGCTTTGCTGGCGAGCACCATTGAGAAGATCGCTCTCCAGGTGCGCCACTACCAGCGCACTGAAGTCTTGGAGGCCGAGGAGTACTTCTCTCCCGGCCAAAAAGGCTCGTCGGCCATGCCCCACAAGCGCAATCCCATCATCTCCGAGCGCCTCTGCGGCCAGGCCCGCATCATCCGCGCCAACATGCTGGCCGCATTCGAGAACATCGCCCTCTGGCACGAGCGCGACATCAGCCACTCGAGCGCTGAGCGGATCATCCTCCCCGACAGCACCATCCTCCTCCATTACATGCTCAAGAAGGTCTGCTGGCTGGTGGACAAGCTGAACGTCTATCCCGAGAACATGGCCGCCAACCTGGAGAAGAGCTTCGGCCTGGTCTACAGCCAGCGCGTCCTGCTCGCCCTGGTGCAGACCGGGGTCCTCCGCGACGATGCCTACAGGATCGTACAGCGGAGCGCCATGAGATCCTGGGAGGAAAAAGCCTCGTTCCGGGATCTGCTCAGGACCGACGAGGAAGTCACGAGCCGGCTCTCATCCGCCGAGATCGAGGCCTGCTTCGACCCTGGCCATCAGCTCAGGCACGTGGGCGTGATCTTCGAGCGGGTCGCCGCCTTGGAGTGGTAGTCATCCTGCGGGCGACGGGCCTCTTCTCGAGAGCGAGCGACGGGTCGAGCCCGGGGCGTGCGCGGCCGAAGCTGGTAGAATCACACCCTGCCTATGCGCTGACGGCCCCCGGGTCTACATTCCAGGAGAAGCTCGACA
>JAZDLO010000094.1:0-3121 GCA_043801935.1 bacterium | reverse complement strand
CATGACCAAACACTACACGAGCTGAACCGTCTCTGCCATCGTCCGGAGCCCGATACCTGCCCATGGGCAAACGACGAGGCCCCCACGGCACGCTACACCCTGGCCCGCGGCCGTTCCGAATCCGACCCCTGAACGGTTACGGGAGCGGAGATGCAGCACGACACCAGTCCGTACACCATTATGGTCGGGGATCGGCGGGTCAAGGTCGTCGCCAGCCTCATCTACCTGCGGTACTCGAAGCGGCGCTACCTGAAGTTCTACCGCCGCTTCAACCGCTTCAGCATGAAGTGTTTCTTCCACGAAGCGCTGACCTATTGGGAGTACGCGGCCGCGGTCTGCATCATCGACAACACCAATCTGGCACGTCTGAGGGGCACCGGAAGGAACGCTGTGATCGTCCCCGAGATGGCGGCGTTTTCAGAGCAATACGGCTTCGACTTCCGCTGTCATGAGGTCGGGCATGCGAATCGCAAGGCCGGAGATGAGCGCGGCTTCTGGACGGTCGAAACGAATTTCTTTCCGGGCCGTAACTTCTCGAGTTTCGAGGACCTGAACGAGCAGGCATTGCACTGGTCGACGGTGCGGCTGATGAACCGGCCGCTCGCCAAGACCGGACTGATCCCGGCGAAGGCGTTCGAGTTCGAGCGGGCGTTTCTCACCAAGCTGCCGGCACATCTTCCCGCCCCCTACCTCGTCCACGAGCGGGTCACCGACCAGTACGGTTTTGCCGCCTTTGACGGCAACTTCTTCTGGGTGCCCGGCACCGACCGCGCGGATGTCAGCGTGCTCGAGTACAGCGATCGGTTGAAGATCTACCGGCGGCGGGAATTCCTGATCGAGTACGAGTTGCCAGGGGATGGGGTGAAAAACCAGCGCATCAGCCCCAAGGGCCAACCCAAGCCCCGATATCATCCCAACAACCGGAAGCAGCCCACGGCCGAGGAAGAGAAGCGGTTGCGAACCATGGACGAGGCGGTGGCAGCGTGGCTGGACTTCGCCCTCGAGCCTAAAGGCATCGCGCGGCACCGGGTCATCCGCGAGCTCTATCGGCTCTCGCAGCGGATGCGGGCCCCGCTCTTCATTCGCGCGGTTGCGCGCGCCACCAAATACCGGATCCGCTCGGTCGAGACCATTTCGCGTATTGCGCAAATGATTCTGAGCGAGGGCGACGGGCCGCTGCCGGCGGCGGATGTCGATGAGAGCTTCATCCAGCGCCCAACCTACCTCGACGGACATCTGACCGACGCGCCGAGCTTCAAGGACTTTGACGGCATGCTGGACGACCACGAGGAAGATGAAGGCGAAAACGAACACGAAGAGTCCGACCATGGATGATGAACTGGTCAAGACGCTCAAGTATCTCCGCATGTCGAACCTGCTCGCGCGCTGGGACGAATACCTGGCGGTTGCCCGCAAGGGACGCTTCTCGGCGCATCGCCTGCTGCGTCACGTCCTGGAAGAGGAAGTCCACACCAGGCGCGCCAACGCCCTCGAGCACAGGCTCAAGCGGGCTCGGATCCCGGAGATGCTGGTGATGGAGACCTTTCCGTTCCAGCGGCAACCGAAGCTCGACAAGAAGAAGATCGTCGCGATCTTTGACGCCTTCGACTTCTTCGAGAAGAGCCAGAACATCATCTGGGTCGGACCGACCGGATGCGGCAAAACGGGACTCGCTACGGGCTTTCTTGTGGAAGCCATCCACCGCGGGGGCACGGGACGGCACGTGCTCTTCCCAGACCTCGTTGCTGAGCTGTATGCATCCGTGGCGGACCACTCGGAACAGAAGGTGATCAAGCGCTACTTGTCGTACGACTGTTTGCTGATCGATGAAATCGGTCATGTCGAAGTCGAGCCGGTTCAGGCCGGTCTCTTCTTCACCCTGATGCACCGGCGCCACCGCAAGAAGTCCACGCTGATTACCTCCAACCTCGGCTTCGGCGACTGGCGCTCCTTCCTCAAGAATGACCACCTGACCGCCGCCCTGATCGATCGCCTCACGGAAAACAGCCACGTCATCAACATGAAGAACTGCGTCAGCCTGAGGCCGAAGCTGACCTGAGCGCCATGAACTTCCACGACCTCCGGCGAACCACCGATCGGGTCCGGGCCGTGCCGCTCGCGGCCGTGCTCGCACTGACTGGAGCCGAGCGGGACCTTTACGACCGGGAGAAGTGGCAGACCGCAAAGGGGGTCCTCTCGGTCACCGGACAGAAGTTCTTCGACTGGAATCACAACATCGGGGGCGGGGGTGCCATCGACCTGGTGATCCATCTCGAGGGCCTGGACTTCAAGGCGGCCGTCGCATGGCTCGCGCAGCGCTTCCCGGACGCGGCGCCCTCCCGGCACAGAGATCCGCCCGCAGAGGCTCCGCCTCACTCACGCAGCCTCGAGCTGCCCCAGCGAGATGACGCGAAACTCTCGCTCGTCACCAGGTACCTCGTCCGCGAGCGAGGTCTCGCGAAAGAAGTCATCCAGCGTCTTGTCCATGGCGGCACGATCTACGCCGACGACAGAGGGAATGCCGTGTTCCTGCTGCTCGGAGACCACTGGCGCCCGGTCGGCGCTGAGCTCCGGGGCACCGGAACGCGCCCCTTCAGAGGCATGGCGTCTGGCTCCAGGAAGGACCTCGGCTACTTCTCGGTGGCGATGGTACCGGCCAGGAGGACCGTCCTCTGTGAGTCCGCCATCGACGCCCTGAGCTGCTTCCTCCTCCATCCCGGGTCCGTTTGCATCTCCACTGCCGGAGCCAGACAAAACCCCCGCTGGCTCAGCCCCCTGATCCAAAACGCCGAACTTGTCTGCTGCGCCTTCGACGCCGACCCGACCGGCGACGACATGGCTCGCGCCATGATCGCAATCCATCCTCAGGTCAAGCGGCTCAGGCCCGGCCGACACGATTGGAACGACGTCCTTCGGGCAAGAACATCGACCTGCCAGCCTGGCGATCACACGCCCCGCTGACCGACCACAGGCCGCGAGCCGTCTGCCGATCTGCCACTCCGTCTACCTGAAGAAGGACGGGCCATGACTGCCTGGAAAGGAAGAAGCTGCGCTACCTGCTGTGAGGCGGTGGATCACTCGAGCTGAGCGTGGGTGGGTCAGTTTATCTGAGCGCTATGGC
>JAZDLO010000093.1:0-9229 GCA_043801935.1 bacterium | reverse complement strand
CATCGTGCACGTGAAGACGGTCGTCAACCGGGTCTACCGCAAGACCGGCCTGCGCGAAGCGGCCGGTCGCTACGGCTTCAAGCTCAATTGGGACATGCAGTGGCAGGAGGTCTCGCTTCCCGAGGCCCTTTTGGTGCGCCGACTGCAGGTGATGGATCCCATCCTGGAAGCAGACGGGGTCATCAACCTGGCCAAGTTCAAGACCCACACATTCATGACCTTCACCGGAGCGACCAAGAACCTCTTCGGCGTGATCCCCGGACTCAACAAAGTCGGCTATCACGGCAAGTTCGCCGACCCCCTGCGTTTCGCCGATATGCTGCTCGACGTCGCCGGGTTCGTGCGTCCCCGCCTCAGCATCATCGACGCCATCGTGGGGATGGAAGGCAAGGGCCCCGGCACCGGGGGCACGGCTCGGCCCCTCGGCTTCCTTCTTGCGGGGACCGATACGGTGGCGATGGACGTGGCCTGTTGTCGTATCGCCCGGATCGACACGGGGGCGGTCCCCGTGCTCGCCGCTGCCCGCGAGAGAGGCCTGTGGAGCGGGCGCGCCGCGGATGTCGACACGGTGGGGGTGCCGGTGGCCGAGTTGCAGGTGAAGGACTTCCTGCTGCCGGCGCGCCACGCCAGGGAGCGGGGCGACAACCCGGTGGGTGTCGTGGAGCGTTTGTCCCGGCCGATCCTGAGGGGAGGTTTCAGCCCCAGGCCGCGGCCCAAGAGAGGCCGCTGCACGCTGTGCGGGTCCTGCGAGCAGGCCTGCCCGGGCAGGGCCATAAGCATGGACACCGGGGCTCTAGTCGCCAGGGTAGACGACGACCTCTGCATCCGGTGCTACTGCTGTCACGAGGTCTGTCCCTCGGCGGCCATCGACCTGGAGTTCACCGGGCTGGGCCGGGCGGTGCATCGGTTGGGGCTGGTGTGATGGGCGTTGCGGGCGGCACGGGCGGTAGGGGCGCCGCGGGCGGTGCGGGCGGCACCGGCGGGGCCGCGGCTGCCGGAGGGGGGACCTCGGACCGCACTCGCGCCGGCATCCGGCTGGTGGCTCTGGACCTGGACGGGGTCGTGTACCGGGGCGCCATGGTGCTGCCGGGGGTCATCGAGGCCCTGGAAGACGTTCTCCGCCGCGGTCTCGACCTGCGCTACGTCAGCAACAACTCCACGGCCCATCGGGAGACGGTGTCGGAGCGGCTGGCCGGGATGGGAGTCCCGGCCGGCGTCGAACGGGTCCTCACCTCGGGCTTCGTGACCGGGCGGTGGCTGCGGGAACGTCTGCCCGAGGGAGCGCCGGTGATGGTGTTAGGGGAGGCCGGGTTGATGCGCGAGTTGCGGGAGGCCGGTCTGAGTGTCTGTCACGCGCCGGCAACGGATGGGGCGGGCGCGCCCATTTCGGGCGCGTGCGCATTCCCAGCGGCGGTGGTGGTGGGCATGGATCGGGCGCTGTCCTTCCACATGGTGGCGGCGGCGCAGGCAGCCATCATGGCTGGGGCGCTGTTCGTGGCCACCAACGATGACGCGACGTATCCCACCCCGCACGGGTTGGTCCCGGGGGCCGGCGCCATCGTGGCGGCGGTGGCCACCGCCGCCCAGGCAGAGCCGGTCCTCATGGGTAAGCCCGGCCTCGCTCTGGCCGAGGCCCTCGCCTCGATCACCGGCGTCCCTAGCTCGCAGACCCTGTTCATAGGTGACCGGCTGAGCACCGACATCGCCATGGGACGCGCTGCGGGCATGATCACGGCGCTGGTGCTGACGGGGGTGACCAGCGAGGATGATCTGGAGAAGGCCCGAGCCGAGGACGCCACGGGCGACGCCGGCGGCGTCGCGCTCCCCGATCACGTGCTGGCCGACCTGCGGGAACTGCCTGCCTTACTCGACAGACTCTGAGACAGGCTCTGACCAGGAGGCCGGCGTACGAGCTATCTCGGGCGCGAGCCGCAGAAGGCGGGCGTCCTCTGTAGCCAGCGCGGGGAGCAGAAGCCACTTGACAACGTCTCATCTTGAATCTACTATTTCTATCAAGTTAGTGTAGTAATCGGACAGCCGCAGTCGCGGCTGGTCAGAGGGATAGCCGGGTGCCGGCAGCGAGCCGGCGGCGGCAGGTAGGGCGGTATGGTGCTTTCTCAGAGATCGCAATACGCGGTGCGGGCCGTCTTCGAGCTGGCCAAATGTGAAGGGTCGGGGCCGATCAAAGCGGCGCAGATCGCTTCGGCTCAGTTTATCCCCATCCGCTTCTTGGGGAATATCCTTACCCAACTGCGCCAGGCGGGGATCGTCGAGTCGGTGCGGGGTAGAGAGGGTGGCTATCTCCTCCGCGGTCGTCCGGAAGGGGTGTCGGTGGGGGAGGTGATCCGCGCGGTCCAGGGTCCCATGTCCGCCATCGACTGCGTCGACGCCGCCGCCGGCCACGAATGCCCGCTGAGCCTGGGCTGCGTGCTGCTCCCCATGTGGGAGAGGGCCCACAGTGCGATGATGGACGTGTATGACGGGGCCAACTTCAAAGACCTGGTCGAACAAGAACGGATCGCCAATGAACGCGAAGCCATCAACTATGCGATATAGCGCGCCGGCCGGTGGCCCGATAGGCAGCGCCACCGGCAACAGAGGCGCCAGCGGCAACAGAGGTGCCACCGGCGCCCGCCTCAGCGGGCGGGAGGTGCCGACTGTCCCAGCCGCCCCGGCCGCTCCCGTCGTCCGCGGCCAGGCTCGCCGGTCGGTGGCCTCGGGCGACCGTCACGGCTCCTCGCGCAGCCGAATGCGCGCCTTCGCCGAGAGAGCTCGGACTAGGTGGAACTCCGAAGAACCAGATCCGCGATACCTGTGAAGCCGTCCCCAGAAAGGTTTGATATGACAACACAAGACGTACATACACCAGGTATTGACACCCTGGCCCTTCATGCCGGTCACACGCCCGATCAGGAAACGCTCTCCCGGGCGGTGCCTATCTACCAGACCTCCAGCTATGTGTTCCGCGACACCGAGCACGCGGCCGACCTGTTTGCCCTCCGCGCGTTCGGCAACATCTACACGCGGCTCATGAACCCCACCACCGACGTGCTCGAGAAGCGGCTGGCCGCCATCCACGGCGCCGCCGGTGCGGTGGCGACCGCTTCCGGCCAGGCGGCCATCTTCTACGCCATCGCCGCCCTCACCTCGAGCGGGCAGAACTTCGTGACCGGGGACAAACTGTACGGGGGCACGTACACCCAGTTCAGCTTCCCCCTCAAGCGGTTCGGCATCGAGGCCCGATTCGTGGACTCGAGGGACCCCGAGAACTTCGAGTTGGCCATCGACAAGAACACTCGGCTCATCTACACGGAGTCCATCGGGAATCCCAAGGGCAACGTCGACGACTTCTCGGCCATCGCCGAGATCGCCCACCGGCACAAGCTGCCTTTCATCATCGACAACACGGTGACGCCCCCGCCCCTGTTCAACCCCTTCGATTTCGGCGCGGACATCGCTGTGTACTCGCTCACCAAGATGATCGGCGGCCATGGGACCTCTATCGGGGGGGCGATCGTCGACAAGGGTGACTTCGACTGGAAGGCGGCCGGCAGGTATCCGGAGATAACGGAACCAGATCTTGCCTACCACGGGGTAAATTTCTGGGATGCGTTCGGCAACCACGAAAAGGCGGTGGCTCCCGGGCTCGCCTACGTGCTCAAGATCCGCACCGGCCTGTGCCGCGACCTGGGCGCGGTCATCTCGCCGTTCAACTCTTGGCTCTTCATCCAGGGTCTGGAGACGCTCCCTCTGCGCGCCCGCGCCCACACCGCCAACGCCCTCGCGGTGGCGAAGCACCTCAAGAGCCATCCGGCCGTGAGCTGGGTGGACTACGCCGGTCTCCCCGACCATCCCGACTACGAACGGGCTCAGCACTACCTGCCCTTGGGGCCGGGAGCGGTGCTCGGCTTCGGCATCAAAGGCGGGCTCGAGGCGGGCAAGAAGTTCATCAACTCGGTGAAGCTGGCCTCGCACTTGGCGAACGTCCTGGACGCGAAGACCCTGGTGATCCAGCCGGCCAGCACCACCCACCAGCAACTGACACCCGAAGACCAACTGAAAGCGGGAGTGACGCCCGACCTCGTCCGGGTGTCGGTGGGTCTGGAGGACATCAACGACATCATCGCCGACCTCGACCAGGCGCTCGAAGCCTCCCAAGAAGGAGCTGACGATGGCTACAGTATTTAGCGACAACTCCCTGTCCATCGGGCGGACGCCGCTCGTGCGGCTGAACCGGGTGGGCGGCAAGACCGACGCCCACATCCTGGGCAAGATCGAGGGACGCAACCCGGCCTATTCGGTGAAGTGCCGGATCGGGGCGTCGATGATCTGGGACGCCGAGGAGAGGGGACTGATCAAGCCGCACACCGAGATCATCGAGCCCACCAGCGGCAACACCGGCATCGCCCTGGCCTACGTGTGCGCCGCCCGCGGCTACAAGTTGACCCTGACCATGCCCGAGACCATGAGCCTGGAGCGGCGGAAAGTGCTGGCGGTGTTCGGTGCCAACTTGGTGTTGACCCCCGGCTCCGAAGGCATGAAGGGCGCGGTGAGGACAGCCGAAGAGATGGCGGCGAGCGATCCCGAGCGCTACTTTCTACCTCAACAGTTCAACAACCCGGCCAACCCGGCCATCCACGAGACGACCACCGGTCGCGAGATCTGGGACGACACCGACGGAGAGGTGGACGTGCTGGTGTCCGGAGTGGGCACCGGCGGGACGATCACCGGCGTCTCCCGCTATTTCGAGGTCACCAAGGGGCGGCCTCTCTACTCGGTGGCGGTGGAACCGGCCGCCAGTCCGGTGATCAGCCAGAAGCTGGCCGGTCTGGAGCTCAAGCCGGGACCGCACAAGATCCAGGGGATCGGGGCGGGATTCATCCCGGAGAACCTCGATCTGTCGATCGTCGACCGGGTGGAAGCGGTGGAGAACGAGGAGGCCATGGAGATGACCCGCCGCCTGGCCCGGGAGGAAGGCATCCTGGGCGGGATCTCCTGCGGGGCGGCTGCCGCGGTGGCCGTGCGGTTGGCTCACCTGCCCGAGTTCGCCGGCAAGACCATCGTGGCCATCCTGCCCGACGCCGGGGAGCGGTATCTTTCCACCGAGCTGTTCAACGAGAAGTATTTGGCGGTGCGGTGACGGCGGCGGACGCCGAGCAGGGTGGGCGCATGAAGGAACCAGACAGATACTCGCGGCAGACCATCTTCCCGGGGATCGGCCCCGAGGGGCAGTGCAAGCTCGGGGAGGGTCTCGCCGTGGTGGTGGGCTGCGGGGCGCTCGGCACGGTGATCTCCAGCGCGCTGGTGCGGGCCGGCGTGGGCCGCGTGCGCATCATCGACCGCGACTTCATCGAGTATCACAACCTGCAGCGCCAATTGCTCTACACCGAGCGCGACATCGAAGACGGCCTGCCCAAGGCGGTCGCGGCCGAGCGGCACCTGCGCGAGGCCAACTCCGCGGTCGAGGTGGAGGGAGTGGTGGCCGATTTCAGCCGCACCAACGCGGAGAAGCTGGTGGAGGGGGCCGACGTCATCCTCGATGGGCTCGACAACTTCGAGACCCGCTTCCTCATCAACGATGTGGCACTCAAGCTGCGCATCCCGTGGGTCTACGGGGGAGCCATCGGTTCCTCCGGCATGACCGCCACCTTCCTGCCGGGCGAACGCCCCTGTTTCCGGTGCATGGTCAGCTCGCCCCCCGCCGGAGGGGCGATGACCTGCGACACGGCCGGGGTGGTGAACGCCGTCCCCTGGATCATCGGGTCCATGGAGGCCGCCGAGGCGCTGAAGCTCTTGATCGGAAGCGCTCCGGTGAGCCGGGAGTTGGTGGTGTTGGACGTCTGGCAACGGTCGTTCGAATCGCTGGCCCTCGCGGATTTCGCCGGAGCCGAGTGCCCGGCCTGTCAGGGTACCTACGAATTCCTCCAGGGAAAGCCGCGGACCCGGGTCACCAGCCTCTGTGGGCAGAACGCGGTGCAGATCTGGAACGCCGCCGCCGTGGGCATGCCGCTCGCCCAGATCAAGGAGCGTCTGAGCGCCCTGGGTCCCGTGGAAGGCAGCGAGCACATGGTGCGTTTCCCCGTGGGCGAGCAGGAGTTGGTCATCTTCTACGACGGCCGCACCATCGTCCGGGGCACCCGGGATGAGAAGCTGGCGAAGGCGCTGTACGCCAAGTACGTGGGGATGTAGGCGCGATTCTCGTCACAGTCGGTACTAGTCGGCCCAGGACATCGGTTCGGCGCTGGCCAAGCTCATATCGACACTGAATTGCTTGCTAGTCCAATCGACGCTGGATTCGGCTGATGCTGACCGGGGCAGCGGCAGTCTCTGGCGCGGGCGATTAACCTTGGTCACCGTCCCTGGTCCCAGTATAGAACGGACTGCGCTCTTCGAAAGGAGGCCACCGTTCGGTCTGACGCATGGTTTTCGCTCTTGTGTCGGACTTTGAACATATGTGCGCTAATCTACCGATAGTAGTAGAAGCCTTCCCGAGGCAAACCTGTGGAAGGGCGGGGACGCAAGGCCGTTGGTGTTCGGAACTGAGCCAAGGCGACCGCGCTGTCGGAACGGTGGCTCGACTTTCTGTTCCCCTGCGAGGTGCATTCCGCGCATTGCGGATCGTTGACCGGGAGTGAGGCGAGGTCAACAGAGAACGTGGCGAGATCTCATGGTCTCTTGCCCAGGTACCTCAACCCCTCCCGCACCGGCGTCGCCCGAAACTCCGGAAACCTCTCCGCCAACAGTCGCCGGTCGGCTTCGGTGGCGGCACCCTCCTGGCTCACGAAGTCCACGGCGTCCGGGGTCAGCGGACGCCCGGGCAGATGCTGCATCAGCGCCCCCTGGATCTTGCCCACCGGCTTGGGGATGTGCAGGATCGGTCGCCGACGGCCCATCGCGGCGAGCGCCAGACGGAGGAACTGGTTGAGTGTGACCGTATCCGGACCACCCAACCCGAAGGTGGTGTCGGCGGCCTTCTCGGGATGAGCGATGAGAAGGACGTACAGCCGCCCGATGTCCTCCACGAAGAGCGGGGTCAGCGGAGCTTCTCCGGCGCCGAAGATCGGCACGAACGGCAGCCGATCGGAGTAACGCAGAATGCGGTTGAGCGCCGAGTCCTTCGGCCCGTATGCCCAGTCTCCCCGCACGATGGTCCAGTCCAGGCCGCTCCCGCGGATAGCTTCCTCCGCCTGCCATTTAGCCTGGTTCCATGAGTATGGGCTGTCGGGCGATACTGAGATGCCACTCATGTAGAGAAAGCGGGGCGTGCCGCTGGGGAACCGGGCCATAGCCGGCCCTGCCGTCGACTCTCTGTAGACCTGCGCGATGGCGCCGAGTAGGTTGAGCGTCCCATCCCGGTCAACGGCCATGTACGTGAGTCCCTGGGCCGGGTCCTCCACCGGCGCTCCGGTGAACTGGGCGGCCTGGATGACGGCCTCCACACCCTCAACCGCTGCCGCGAGAGTGACCGGGTTGGTCACGTCGGCCTGAACGAAGGTCAGCCGCCCGTCGGCTAGGGCCCGCCGCCCCTGTTCGGTCGCGGCGAAGGCGGTCATGGCCTTACCCGTCGACCGGCTCATCGCCCGCACATTGTGCCCGGCGTCGAGCAGGCGCCGGGTGATCGCTCCTCCCACGAAACCGGTAGCTCCCGAAACCAGGATCTTCATGACGGTCTCCCTTCGTCGGCTTCCGCACCGCCTCTGCTACCAGCGCCGCCCGTGCTGCCCGCGCCGCCCACAAGCTGCGCGGCTCTCAGTCCCGCTCTCATGCCAGTAACCCGGCCCACAGATCGCCCGTCTCCTCCAACCGGGCCGGGGCGGTCTTGATGGTGAACCCTCGTGCGTCGGGCAAGGTCTCCAGCTCCTCCCACGCCAGCGGCATGGACACCGTCGCCTCCGGCGTGGGCCGGGCCACGTACGGCGGCACGATGGTGGCCCCCGGCGACATGCGCAAGGCGTCCAGATAGACGCGCCCTTCCCGCTTGTTCTTGCGGATCTGGGTGGTGAGCAGGGTAGGATTACGGCCCGCCACCTCCGCGAACAAGGCCTCCAGTTGGGTGCGGGCCTGGGTGTAGTCGAGGTCGCCCTCCAGGGGGAAGGCCAGATGCAACCCTCGCTTGCCGGAGGTCTTGACCACCGGGTCCCAGCCCGCCGCCCGCAGCTGCTCGCGAAGTAGCACCGCCACCTCCGCGGCCCGTTCAAACGGCGTCGATCCGGCCGCGGCCGCTTCGCGCGCCTTCCCCTTTCCGGCGCCTCCGGTCCCCGCGCGCTCGACCTCGGGCGGATCCACGTCGAGCACCATCAGATCCGGATGTTCGGGGTCGTCGACCCGCGACATCTGGGTGTGGAACGTGATCGTCCCCTGATTGACCAGGTAGAGTAGGTCGGCCTCATCGTCCACCAGGGGGTAATGCACGATCTTCTGGTGATCCTTGCGTTCCACCGGGAAGGTGCGCAACCAGGAAGGGAAATAGGAAGAAGCATTCTTCTGGAAAAACGATTCGTCTTCTACCCCCTCGGGCCACCGCTCCAAGGTCAGCGGCCTATGCTTGATGTGGGGGAGGAGGTAGGGAGCGACGCGCAGGTAGTAGTCGATCACCTCGGCCTTGGTGTAGCCGGGGTCGGGGTAGTAGATGCGGTCGAGGTGGGTGAAGGTCACCTCCTTGGCGCCCAGCCGGAAGGTGGGAGCCTCCGGCCCGGATGGCGGGCGTTGCGACGGCATAGCTCTAGCTCGCCTCGTCCGCAGCGATCTCGTCCAGAGAGCGGCCGGTGGCCACCGAGTCGGGCGCCTCTTGCTCGACGTCCGAGCCGGGCCGGGCGGCTTCGTCCCGGTGTTTCAGCAGCAACCAGTTCTTGACTCCCCGGCCTTTCATCTGCACGAGCGCCCAACTGCCGGACAGCTTCTGCCCATGGATGATGAACTTCAGCTCGCCCCGGGCGAGATCCGCCTCGGCATCTGTCGCCGCCTTAGCATCCACTGCGGCTGCTGAATCCGCGGAGGGGCCGGGGTCGGCGCTTCCCCGGGCCGCGCGGGGCGCTCCCCGGCTCGCCGCCGCACGGCCCTTCCCTTCGTTCATCCAGGCCACGTCCGATTCCCACCAACCGAAATCCCACAGCATCACGGTCCCGCCCCCGTATTCCCCTTCGGGGATGGTCCCCTCGAAAGCGGCATACTCCAAGGGATGATCCTCGGTCATCACGGCCAGCCGCTTGTCGGCCGGGTCGAGGGAGGG
>JAZDLO010000067.1:0-11847 GCA_043801935.1 bacterium | reverse complement strand
TTCGCCGGCCTGGATTTCACAATGCTTACCGACCTTCTGAATGCCGTGACCGGTTGGGACCTGAAACCGATCGAACTACTTGAGACCGGGGAGCGCATCGTCAACCTCATGCAGATGTTCAATCTCAAGCACGGAGTCGTGCCGACCAGAGACTATGTGCTGCCGCGGCGCTTCTTTGAACCCCACGCCGAGGGGGGTGCCGCCGCTGTCCCGCTTCCCTTCGCCGAGATGGTAGGAGAGTACTATCGCGAACGGGGATGGCCCGCTGGGATCCCGTCGACGGACAAGCTGGCGAAACTAGGGCTCAGTTCGATCATCGCCTAGTATCTGCCGCGGCGCCGGTGTTTCAGAGGGCAAAGAGAAATCCCAGGGTGGTGGCGCGTGTCCATCAAAGTCCGTTTCATGGCAAACGCAAAGGACCTTGTCGGTAAAGAGGAAGTCGACCTGCAAATCGATGCAGCCGCACAGCCGACAGCTCGTGACGTGCTCGAGGCGGTGGCGAGAGCGGAGAACAGAGATTTCAGTACTCTGCTGCGAGCGGGTGAAAGTGGTTCCTGGAGCGCCATTCGGGTGGTCCGAAACGGGCGCGTGCTTCACTCGCTGGATGCTGAGGTGGCCGATGGAGATGTGCTGGTCCTGGTCCCTTTGTTGGGAGCCGGCTAGAGCCGCGGAGTATTAGGGAGGTCGTGAGGTGATCGTAGGATGTGCGACTGAGATCAAGAACAATGAGAACCGGGTGGGTCTGACCCCCGCGGGCGCGTGGGCTCTCGGCCAGGGCGGCCACACGGTGCTCATCGAAAGATCGGCCGGCCTGGGTAGCGGCTTCTCCGACGAGGACTACGCCGACAAGGGCGCGGAGCTTGTCGAAAGCGCCGCCGAAGTCTGGGCACGCGCGGACATGGTGGTGAAGGTCAAGGAACCTCTGCCATCCGAGTACGGGTATTTCCGGGACGACCTCGTGCTCTTCACCTACCTTCACCTGGCTCCCGTTCCCGATCTCACCAGCGCCCTGCTCGACAGCGGGATCATTGGTATCGCCTACGAGACGGTGCAGCTTGCCGATCGCAGCCTGCCCCTGCTCGTCCCCATGAGCGAGGTGGCGGGTCGTATGTCCATGCTGGTGGGTGCTCAATACTTGGCTTACACCAACGGCGGACTCGGGCTCCTTGCCAGCGGGGTACCGGGCGTAGCTCCGGCGGAGGTGCTCGTCATCGGCGGCGGTATCGTGGGGATCAACGCCGCGAAGATGGCGGCCGGTCTGGGGGCGCGAGTGGTGATCCTCGACGTGTCGGCCGAGAGGATGAAATACCTGGACGACGTACTTCCCGCCAACGTCAACACGGTCCACTCCGACCGCTCGAGCCTGGAGCACTACCTTATCTCGGCCGATCTCGTGATCGGCGCAGTGCTCGTCACGGGCACCGTGGCGCCCAAGCTGGTGACGCGCGAGATGCTTCATTTGATGAAACCGCGCTCGGTGGTGGTAGATGTGGCCGTCGATCAGGGCGGATGCTTTGAGACGACCCGGGCCACCACCCACCAGGACCCCGTGTACTATGAAGAGGGCGTTTTGCACTATGCCGTCGCGAACATGCCCGGCGCCTATCCGCGCACCTCGACGCTCGCTCTCACCAACGTCACCCTCCCCTACGTACTCGACCTGGCCAACAAGGGCGTGACCCAGGCGATCAAGGACGACCAGGCTCTGGCGCTCGGTGTCAACGTCTGGCACGGCCAGCTGACCTGCAAGGGCGTGGGGGTCTCCCAGGACCGGGCCTGCACCATGGTGGGAGCGTTGATGTAGGGGGAGGAGATGCCAACCGAGCTGACCCGTGACAAGACGTTCTTCGCGTTCTCGCCCGGGGTGACGCCGGCCATCCGCGTCGCACAGGGGGAGGAGGTCGTGCTGCACACGCACGACTGCTTCAGCGGGCAGTTGAAGACCTCAGCGGACTCGCTCGAGGCGCTCGACTGGAGCATCACCAACCCCGCCACCGGCCCTGTCTACATCGAGGGCACGAGACCCGGCGATCTCCTGCGTGTCGACCTCCTCGAGATCAGGGCGACGGGCCCGTCGATCATGGTCGCGGTGCCCGGGGTAGGCGCCTTGGGCGACATGATCACGGAGTCGGAGACGACGGTTCTCGAGCACACGAAGGACGCTGTTGTGTTCAAGGGCTGTGTGAAGGTGCGCCAGAGACCGATGCTCGGCGTCATTGGCGTGGCTCCCGCACAGGGCGAGATCCCCAACTCGACTCCGGGTGGTCACGGCGGCAACATGGACTGCACACTCATCTCGACCGGCGCAAGTCTCTATTTGACGGTGGGCGTCGAGGGCGCGTTGTTCGGCTGCGGCGACATGCATGCCGTGATGGGCGATGGCGAAGTCATCATCTGCGGAGCCGAGACGCCGGGCTACGCGCGCGTGAAGGCCCAGGTCGTCCCGATCCCCGGGCTTCCAACGCCGTTCATCGAAAACGACGACCTCGTGGCCGTGATCGCCTCGGCTGAGACCGTGGACGAGGCGAAGGACATGGCGATCCACCGCATGCTCCACTTCCTGACCGGCATCGCCGGCATGCCGCTCAACGACGCGGCGATGCTTATGAGCCTCACCGGCGATCTCAAGTTCTGCCAGGTCGTAGACCCGCTCATGACGGTACGCTTCGAGTTTCCAAAGTCGGTGCTCAAGGACTACGGCTTCGGGATGCCGCGCTAGGGCGGCATGCGGCCCACCTGCATGCGGCGCCTTACCG
This sequence comes from bacterium, assembly GCA_043801935.1. Classification (GTDB taxonomy): domain Bacteria; phylum Actinomycetota; class Thermoleophilia; order RBG-16-64-13; family RBG-16-64-13; genus JAZDLO01. Next base: position 9,091 of record JAZDLO010000067.1, on the reverse strand, counting down.
CGGTCTGTGAGGACGTCCGCTACTGTCTAACGGACTCCTCTGCCGGTTGGAGCGTCACCCTCGTCTGATGCATCGCCGCGCTGCCGCCGATGTCGGTCATGACGGGCCGCGGGACCGGCTGAGAGGAATGCAACGAGAGCTTCTGGAGGGGGAGGCGAGGAGCTCAGGCGGCTCAGAATCCAGCCGGCGATTTCAGCTCAGATTGCGACCGACGTTGACGTCCACACGCTGGGCCTTGTTGGATATGTCTCCCCCTACCGGTGCAACAGGTTATAAAGCAGCGCGCAGACCTCCCCGCGCGTCGCGGGACTCAGGAATCCATAGGTCGGCCCCATGCCCTGCAGCCCATCGAGCAAGTGAGCATACGCAGCTTTCCGGGCGTTCAAGTAGTGCTCTTCAGGGTAGAACTGAGCGGGTAAGAAAGGCGGAGCATAGTCCGCGGGCGGGTCGGACAAGCCTGCCGACCGGGCCACCATAGTGATGAGCTGCTGACGGCTTATGTCGTCGTAGGGAGCGAAGGTCGTTTGCGTCTTGCCTTGGGTGATGCCGTGTAGGGCGCAAACGGCCACGTATTTGCCGGGGTAGAAGGGATCGGTAGCGTCCATCCCGCTGCCTACGTCAGCGAAGAGGCAGGACTCACTCCCCGTCACCGTAAGGCCTAGAGTCTTGACGATCATCTTGGCGAACTGCTGGCGGGTAACCGAGGCATCGGGGTGAAAAAGACCGTCTGGGAACCCTTTGCTGATCGTGCGGGCGGCCAGATCGGCGATCTGCGTGTAGTAGGGGTGGGTCGAGGACACATCGCTGAACTGCTGGCCTTGAGGGACGGTAGTTGTTGTGGTCGGCGGTTGGGTCGTCGTGGTGGTAGCCTCGGTCGCGATCGACCCCGAAAGCCACGCGTCTCTCGTGATGCCGAACCGCTGACTGCCCTCAAGCACTCGACCCTGCATCAGATCGGAGTAGAAAGCGCCCCAGCCAGGTAGACCACGCTCTTCTCGAGCATACCCGTGGTATTCACCACCGTCCGCGTCTCCGACGGGCATGGGATAACCCTTCGAAGCGTAAAACGACGACGCGCAATGAAGCCACTCGTGTATCCAAACCTGACTCCAGATATCCGCCGTCGACGGATTCCAATAGCTCGCGCGAACGGCGGTCACCGTGAGGTAGCCCCACACCTGTGAGGGGAAATAGGGAAGCGCGAGTCCCCAACCCCAGCTGGGGATGACGGCGCTGCCGTCGCCGTTTTGCCAGTAGACCATCACTTGGTCGTACACCCCGTCCGGCGAGTAGCTGGCGATCACGTCCTGGATGCTCTCGGGATCCAGCCATTGCCTGTTGTACGGATCCGGAGAGGACAGCCTGGTGACGGGCCTACTCGCATACCTTACCTCGATCTGCCACTGCACCGCCCTGGCGACCACTCACGGACGGCCGCGGCCACCGGGCCGGTGAAAGAGGTGAGCATGGCGTCGATCTCGGCATCGGTGAGTGAGGCTCGCATGTGACGGGTCAGGCCGTCGAGGCCCCTGTAGTCGGTATCCGTCTCCTTAAACACGATCATGAGGATCCGCCACGTGGAGGAAGCTGTATCCGCCCCGGCAGGGGCGGCGACCGTGGTCTCGCTATGAGCGGCAGTCAGCGGTCCCGGTGAGAGCAGGACCACGATCGCGGCAAGCACGAAAAACGCGACTATCAGCCTCCTCACTAATGGCTCCTTGTCTTGAAATGTCCCGCCGCTTCAACCATTGGCACGCCCCGACCGCGAAACCATTGTAGTCAGTCAGCCGGCCGACATTAAACGCCCGCGCCGAAAAGCGCTCCAGCGACACCGCATCGCAGAGGTCGCGGACCACACGTACAGCAGCCCCACGGCGGTCAAGGGAATCGCCAGGTTGCCGGTTCTGACGTTCTGTCAAGACACTCCCGACGCGCCGAAAAGGCTGATCCCACAGGCAAGGATCGACAAGCGAGCCAGCAGGTTTTGTTGTAGCATTGACGTCGGTGTCAACCAGTTCCTTGCGTCGCCGACCCGCGACAGGCGCTAACCCTTACCGAGCGAGGAGGGAGAGCATCATGAAGCCGCTCCAAGAATGGATCTGTGACACCTGTGGGGAGCTGATCAAAAGACCCGAAGAAGGCTGGGTCGAGTGGCTGGAGGGCATCGACGACAGAGTCGGAGATTTCAGGATCTGCCACGCCGTGCCCTTTTGTCCGCTTGCCCAAGACGAGATCACCGGCCCCTTCTGCCAGCAGCATGTGGGCCGACTGGGCATGCATGAGATGCCCTTGGAGGATTTCGCCGACCAAGGCGGCCTCCTCGAGATGCTGAGCTTTGTCGACGTTGATGTGGGTCTTGACAAGGAGTATCAAGGGTACCGGGCGCGGGATCTGCACGAATGGGCCGAGACCTGCCGGCGGCTTTTGCTGCCGTATTACGAGGAAGCCAGGATTTACTGGGATGACGCTCGCAACGATGGCTTTTTTTCGGGCTTGACCGAGATTTCGATGTACACGCCCGAGACTCTCGCAAGGCTGATTGGGAAGTACGAGCCAGGCGGGTGCTGAAGTTCGATCGACTTCCGAAACCTGGGCTACGCTGCGTCCGCTGGTCTTGACTCGACGACTTGCTTGGTAGAGGGGGAGCTTCATGCAGCTCGAGATTTCTCCGGAGACTCTTCGCGACCTGGGACTCGCACCTGAGGCCGCGCGCGAAATGGCCGAGAAGCTCGGCCCGATCACTCGAGACGCCCCGGCAGGCGACCTGTGGGGTCGCGTGTCCCGCGACATTCTTTCGCCCGACGTGCCCTTCGCGGTGCACAGGCACCTATACAGGCTGATCTTCAGAGACTGGGATGCCTCGCAAGGCCCGCCCCCCGCGTGGACGCCCACCGACCGCGAGATTTCGGCGTCGAACATCGCCGCGTTTTCCAAGAAGGTAGGGCTTCCTTCGGTCCACCGGCTCCATCGGTGGTCTGCGGACAATCGGGAGGCGTTCTGGGAGCAGATCATCGAGTCCTTGGACATCAAGTTCAAGAAAAGCCCGTCCTCCGTCGTCGATCTTCGTTTGGGCGTCGAGTCGCCCCGTTGGCTCCCCGGGGCCCGACTGAACATCGCTGAGAGTTGCTTCCAGGCGCCCGGTGACGCCCCCGCTGTCCTGCACCAACCCGAGGGCGGCAAGATCGAGGTTACGACCTACAGCGAGCTCGACAGGCTCTCGAATCGTTTTGCCCGGAGTCTCGTAGCGTCCGGCCTGCCGCGAAGCGCCAGCGTCGCCATCGTGATGCCCATGACGCTGGAGGCCGTAGCCGCCTATCTTGGGGTCGTCAAGGCTGGATACGCTGTTGCCTCCATCGCGGACAGCTTTGCTGCCGAGGAGATCGCCACGCGTCTCAGGATATCGTCGGCGGGCGCCGCCGTGACACAAGACGTCGTGCTGCGGGCGGGAAAGACCTTGCCCATGTACCAGAAAGTCGTGGATGCCGGAGCCAAGTGGGCGATCGTCGCCCCTTCCGGAGCAGCCGAGAGCGTCACACTTCGAAAGCAAGATGTGACGTGGGACGATTTCATCGGGAACGACGACACGTTCGATCCCGCGTCTTGCGACCCGGACGACGTGACGAACATCCTGTTTTCATCGGGCACGACGGGTGACCCGAAGGCGATCCCTTGGACTCACACATCGCCGATCAAGTGCGCCATGGATGGCTACCTCCACCATGACATCCAACCCGGAGAGGTCGTCGCATGGCCGACAAGCATCGGCTGGATGATGGGGCCTTGGCTCATCTACGCGAGCCTGCTGAACCGCGCGGCAATGGCCCTCTTCTACGGGACTCCGGTCACTCGGGAGTTTTGCGAGTTCGTGCAGAACGCGGGCGTCGCGATGCTCGGTGTCGTTCCGAGCCTGGTCCGGGCGTGGCAAAACGCCGACGCAGTCGAGGGTCTTGACTGGTCGTCGATCAAACTTTTCAGCTCGACTGGAGAGTGCTCCAACGCGGACGATTACCTCTACCTAATGTCACTCGCGAGGTACCGACCGATCGTCGAGTATTGCGGAGGAACGGAGATCAGCGGCGGCTACATATCGGGCACGATCGTCCAGCCGGCCTCCCCCGCGACGTTCTCCACCCCATCGTTCGGTCTGGATCTTTGCATCCTGGACGAGGAAGACAAACCGACCTCGAGCGGGGAGTTGTTCATCGTGCCGCCGTCGATCGGTCTTTCGAACACGCTTCTCAACAAAGACCACCACGACGTGTACTACGCCGGGACTCCCCGCGGACCCAAAGGGGAGGTCCTACGAAGACACGGTGACGAGATCGAGGAGCTGCCGGGCGGCTACTACAGGGGGCACGGTCGCGCGGACGATACGATGAACCTGGGCGGCATCAAAGTGAGTTCCGCGGAGATCGAACGTTCGCTGGCATCCGTCGAAGGTGTGGTCGAAACGGCGGCCCTGGCGCACAACCCGCCCGAAGGAGGACCGAGCCTACTGGTCATCTATGCGGTGCTTAGTTCCCCGGCATCCGTCCAGTTGGAGTCCCTCAAGAAGGAAATGCAGCGCGCCATCGCGTCGAAGCTCAACCCGTTGTACAAGATCTACGATGTGGTGCTCGTGGACGCCCTCCCAAGAACAGCCTCCAACAAGGTCATGCGCCGCCTCTTAAGGGACGAGTATGGGAAGCCACGCGGAGATTCCTCCGGACCTTGATAGCGTGACCTCCCTCAGGTTGGCCACCTCGCCGCTCATGCCTCGGCTTCTGTTCGTATCGAGCGCGGCTGTCGGCTGAAAAAGGGATTCTGTGAAGGTACCGGCTCTTGACCCGGCCTTGCTAAGGCCGGTAGCGCACCGCAGCGAGACCACCCAGGCCGAGCGCGCCTTATCCGCGCTCCTGACCCTTTGGTCCGCAGCCGATCTGGCCTCGTCACCCAAGGAGTGAAAGACTGGCGGAAACGGTGTCGACAACGGCCGGCCTTCCATGGAAACGGATATTGGTCATTCCTGCCTCGCGGGCGCCGTCAGCGCCGTATCATGCTCGCCTGTGAAGGTCCGCAGTACCAGGAGAACGGGAAACGTGCAAGAATTCATCCCAGATAACACACCCTTGGTGCATTTTGTGGGAAGGAGCACCGAAACCATATGACCGACAACGAACGCACGCTGGCCGTCTTCATCGACTTTGAGAACCTGGCCATCGGCTTCAAGCACCGGCGCGGGGAGTTCGACATCCATAAGATCCTCGAGCGCCTGGTGGAGAAAGGCAAGGTCATCGTCAAGAAGGCCTACGCCGATTGGGGGGAATACAAGCAGTACACCAAACCCCTGCACGAGAACGCCATCGAGCTGATCGAGATACCGCGGCGGCAGATGACGGGCAAGAACTCGGCCGACATACGCCTCGCCGTGGATGCCATGGACCTGGCCTGGTCGAAGGAGCACATCGACACTTTCGTGATAGTGTCGGGCGACTCCGATTTCTCACCCCTGGTGTCGAAACTCAAGGAGAACGGCAAGCACGTCATCGGCCTAGGGATGAAGGAGTCGACCTCCGACCTCTTGGCCGGCAACTGCGACGAGTTCATTTTCTACGAGGATCTGGAGAAACAACCCGCCCCGGCCACTCCCGGCCCCCAGGCAGTCGACATGCCTCCGGAGAAGAAAGAGGTATTCGAACTGCTGCTGGAATCGATAGCCGCCCTTATCCGCGAGAACAAAGACCCGATCTTCGCCTCCATGGTCAAAGACACCATGCAGCGCAAGAAGCCTTCGTTCAACGAATCCGCCTACGGATACCGCAGCTTCAGCAACCTGCTGGTGGACGCCGAGAAGCGCAATTTCATCAAGCTGCACCGCGACAAGAAGGCTGGGTGGACGTACGTAGTGGAAGGCTTCGTCGAGTAGGGACAAGCTGGGGGTCGTTCCTCCAGCTGCGCAGGTGCGACTCTTCCGGAACGACCCCCGGCTTGTCTGGTCTTAGCTTTCCAGCTGCGCAGGTGCGACTCTTCCGGAACGACCCCTACGAGCGACCGATCACGACCTTCAGCGGATCGACTTCCTCGCGCAGGATCCGCAGTTCCTCGTCGGTGGGAGCCGATGTACGACCGATCTCCCCGGGCACGATCAGCTCGAAGCCGGTCTCGGCCTGCACTTTGTCCAGGTCCACCCCCGGGTGCAGGGACTCGACCATCATAGCTTTGGTCTTCTCGTCGAAGCCCATAACGGCGAGGTCGGTGATGATCTTGTAGGGACCCCCTTCGGGCAGCGCCGCCGCTTCCCGAGCCCCGGCGCCGGTCAGGAAGCCGGGCGAGGTCACGAAGTCACACTTCTCCACGAACCGGGCTTTGCTGTGCACGGTCATGATCATGGTGCGCCAGCATAAAGACGCGAAATCGTTGGCCCCGCCGCTTCCCGGGAGGCGGACCTTGGGTTTGTAGTAATCGCCGATGACGGTCGAGTTGATGTTGCCGTACTTGTCGATCTGGGCACCTCCCAAGAAGGCGTAATCCACGTAGCCCCGGCAGCAGGTGGTCATCATCTCGGTCATCCCGGCGGCCATGACCGCGCGGAAGAAGGTGCGCGAGTCGCCCACGGAGATGGGCATCTCAGGCAGCAGGGGGGCCACCCCGCCGGCCTCGAAGAGGATGACCAGTTTTGGGGAACCGCTCTTCTGCGCCAGCATGGCCGCCGCGCAGGGAGCGCCGGTGCCGACCGCCACCGTTTTGCCGTCCTCGAGGTAACGCGAGGCCACGCAGATCATCAGTTCCATCATGTTGTACTCGGATGTCACGTCCGTAGCTCCTTGGTTTCTGTGAGTGTTTGCTAGTCTACGACCAGGTTCTCGAGGTTCTGGAGCTCTTCAATCCTCTTCAGGCCGCCGCAGCGCTCCAGATACTCCTCGAAATCGGCGACACCGTAGATGTAGTGATCGAGGAACTTGGCGAACTCCTCCGCATCCTTTTCGACTTTCAACCACAGGGCGAGGTGCTCCTCGTCCGAGAAATAGAGGTAGGGCATGTTGCCCGGATAGCCGCCGAACGGCACTTGGACTACGGCGTCCACTAGATAGAACGGTATCGAGGTGGCCATCGGGTCTTCGCGGATGACCGAGTTGCGCACCAGCTTCTCCGTAGTGATGATGAGGCGCTTGGCGGCCCGCGCCAACTCCATGTCGGCTATCGAGATGCCGCGGATGACCGAGTTGCCGTACATGTCGGCCTCATGCACGTGGATGGCCGCCACATCCGGCCAGCAGGCCGGGACCGCCGCGAACTTCTTGCCGGTGAAGGGACACTCGATCACCTTCGCTGCGGACATCTTGAAGGTGTCGGTACCGAGCATCGAGCGGATAATCGCGAAGGACACGCCTTCACTGGCTGCCTTCAACCGGGCGGCGAGGGCGTAGTTGGTCCACTCGGTGACCGTGACCTCGCCGGACTCCATGTAGCGCCGGGCGTTCGGGGACAGCCCGCGGGCTTCGAGACCGACGATGTAGGCGGAGTCCACCCGGTTAAAGCACTTGCCGGCGCATAGTACCTGAAAATCATGGGTCGAGGTGTGCCCGAGGAAGCCCAGGTTCTTGCGCCGCTGCCGGACTATCTCATGGACGATGGCGTTGGGGATCCGGTTCGCCCCGAAGCCGCCGATGGCGAGGTAGCAGCCGTCCGGAACGAACCTCTCCACCGCTTCCTTCTCGGTCATGCGCTTGTCGACCATTGCCCGCGTTTTTGTGCGGAAGAACTCCCGCGCCTTGTCTGGGTCGGGATCCATGAAGACCGGGTTGACCCCATGATCCAGCACTTCCATACCGTTTCCTCCAACGTCGAACGGGGTTGCATGGCAATTGCGTTGCGGTCTTTGCGGAAGCCTGCCAAAGCCGGCCACTTGACGTGGATAGTCTTACCGGCAATAGGCACGCTGGGTGCATCAAACAGGAACTGCAACTGGATTAACACTTTTATCATGAATGCCGGAGTCGCGTCGTTGTCAGTTCGTGTCCGGCGTTTCCACGACGCTTTGGCGATGGCGCCGAGCTAGTCCGCATTTGGACTCCCGCCACCCGCTGAAGCTGAGGCCGCCAGGCGCTTGACGGCCGGTCCGGCCGGTAGGAGAATGGGCACGGCCGGCGCTCCGAGGCCGGGTGGCTGAGCGCCTATGCCGATCAGCCGATCCAGGGTTCTCTCATCGCCCCTCGTGGTGGAGGCGGGCTTGTTCAGCAAGCAGAACAGCGCTGGTACCCACTTCATGCTGTCTGCAGCCGCCTGGCTGGTGGTCGGTGGGTTGATGGGCATCGTCCTCGCCCTCGAATTCGTGTTCCCCGATTGGGTGCACGGTTTCGGTCCCCTCGTGTTCAGCCGTCTGCGCCAGGCCCACGTGAACACCGTCATGTTCGCCTGGCTGTCGGGCGGGATGATGGGTCTGATCCTGTACATCGTCCCCCGGCTGGCAGGCCGCCGGCTGTGGAGCGAGAGACTTGGCAATCTCACCATGATCCTGTGGAACGGCGCCGTCCTGGTAGGCATCATCGGCGTACTGACGGCTCACACCCAGAGTCGCGAGTACGCAGAGATGGTCTGGGGCGTGGACGTCGCTGTGATGGCGGTGCTACTGCTGGGCGCCGCGAACGTGCTGATGACGATCCATCACCGGGTGGAACGCAAGATGTACGTGTCGCTGTGGTACATCACCGGCACGGTCATCTGGATGCCGCTCCTCTATTTCATCGGCAACGTCATGTGGGCGCCGCCGACCGGGGCGCTCACCGGGATCAACGACACCATCTTCAACTGGTTTTACGGCCACAACGTACTGGGCCTGTGGTTCACCACGGGCCTATTGGCCGTGATCTACTACGTGGTCCCCAAAGAGACGCGCACGCCCCTCTACAGCCACTTCCTTTCCCTCATCGCGTTCTGGGGCATCATCTTCTTCTACACCGGGGTCGGGGCCCATCATTTGCTCTGGGCGCCCATTCCCTACTGGCTCAAGACGGTGGCGGTGGCCGACAGCATCGGCATGGTGCTGCCTGTGACGGCCTTCATGGCCAATATCTTCCTCACCATGCGGGGAAACTGGAACCGCTTCTTCAGC
>JAZDLO010000056.1:0-9171 GCA_043801935.1 bacterium | reverse complement strand
CCGACGACATGCGCCTTTCTATGCTTCAGACCGTCGCCCCTTCAATGGGTAGAAGTTCGGCGTCAACCGGGATGTTCGGCGCGGCGACATTGCTTACACTGACGTAGTCGAACGGATGCCCGTGCGTGCCTTTCACCCACTCGCCGGCCATGGTCGGCGACTTGTAGACGCGTTTGGTTTCTCCCTCTGAGAGAAGATGTCAGTCAACACTAACTGGCTTTTACCACGCTGCGGTGTATGTGTCAATCTCCGTGAGCTCTGACCAGGTGGGGAGAGACGGTAAGCGAAAGAGGTCAACCGCCGGCGACGCCTGGTTGTTGGGGTTCGCTAGATATGTCTCGTAAGATGCGCTCCAGCATGAGAGCTGAGCGGCCGGTGGTGGCGAACTCCTCGAAACCGATCAAGTACGCGACATCCTCGGCCCAGTAAATGCTCAAGAGTTCCCAGGCTGTTTGCACGGAGTCGACCTCGGGGCGGATCACTCCCTGGCTCTTGCCTTCCTCGACCATTGCAGACAAGGCGTCGATGTTGTCCTGGTGTCTGATTCTAAGCTCCCCCCGCAATCCAGCCTCCGGGGGTGCGGCGAAGAACTCGAAAAGCGGGTAGACGAACTCGCTTTCCGAGGGCCAATGACGTTGTACCGCCTCGCGAAGACGCTCCACTGCATTGCTTCCGCTCGATTGGCGGAACACATTGCTGGCACGGTTAAAGACGTCATCCAGAGCTGCGATCAGCATCTCCCTCCGGCTGGAAAAATGCAGGTAGAGCGTTTTCTCCGATACTCCGGCAGCCTGTGCGATCCGGGCGGTTGTGGCGCCCTGGACTCCATGTTTCGCTACGATCGCCTCCGTGACCGCGACGATCTGCTTCTTTCGCTCGGCACCCGTCATTCTCCGGGAAGTCTTGTTTGGCGAGGCCATTTTCATTGGTAGCGGCACCTTTCTACTTGACACGTGATGCGATCCGGTCACCCGTCACTATGGTACCCGAGGTCAGCGCTCGCGTACCTTGGCGACGCAATGCGTCCGTCCGGACTCGATTGCTCGCGGTGCCACGTCACGCCCCCATCAATGTGCGAGGAATCCTCCATCCATAACCAACTCCGAGCCGGTTACGTAGGATGACTCGTCGGAGGCAAGAAACAGGACTCCGTATGCTATCTCCATTGGTTCCGCTCCACGACCGAGGGGCGTCGCTGCCGCAAACGCCGCATTACCCTCCTCGGTCCCGTCCTCCAGAACCATGGGGGTCAACACCTGCCCTGGAGCTACACTATTGACCCGAATGCTGTCCGCGGCATACGAGAGTGCGGCACTCTTGCTCATGAGTTTCACGGCGCCCTTGGTCGCCGCATAGGCGATCCATCCAGGGACCGCAACGAACCCCAAGATCGATGAGGTGTTGATGATCGATCCCCCTCCTGCACGTCTCATGGCAGGGACCGCGTGCTTCATGCCAAGAAAGACACCCGTCTGATTGACGGCGATCACACGATCCCACATTTCTCTCGTCTCGAGGACCGCGTCACCCTCGCTCACAATGCCCGCGTTGTTGACCAGCACGTTGAGAAACCCAAACTCGCTCTCAGCAAAGGCTACGACCTTCTCCCAGTCTTCGGAGACCGTCACGTCCAGATGTGAATACACGACGTCGAGGCCTCTTTGCCTCAGATCAGCCGCATGCGCTTTGCCTAGTTCGTCCCGAATGTCTCCGAGTACGACTTTTGCCCCCTGTTCCGCGAACAGTTGGCCGATCGACGCTCCCTGCCCCCTTGCCCCTCCACTGATGATCGCGACCTTGCCGTCCAGTCGACCTTGCATTCTCTCATCTCCCTTCCAAGAGGTATGCGAAGATGCTGTTCCGGGAGCTCAGAGGACCAGCTGGGCTCCGCCTAACGAAGCATCAACCACTCGACTCGAAACAGTCAGTACGGACTGGCTTATAGCACGCGGCCCTACCGGATGTCAACGATTCATCAGCCGCGTCTGCGACCAGTGCGGCCCCTGGGTGTCGTCGCCAGGGCGACGTTGACACTCGCCTGGGCGCTATGACAATATTGAACTCAGTCAGCCTTGACTGGTTCCAACAGGCACCCCCGGGGCTCCAGAAAGCGCGCGGAGAGCGCGAGAGTTCTACAGACCTTCCCGTGAGGGTGGCCATTATCGGCGCCAATTTGGCCGAGTCGGGCCTGCAACTCCAAGAAGAGGTTTTTCAAAGGACGAAGTTCCAGGGAATCTAGAAAGGAGAACGGGCATGAAGATGAGACATCCAGAAGCGCAGCGGTTGAAGGATAGGGTAGCGATCATCACGGGCGGCGGGGGCACCAACAGCATGGGCCGCTCCATCGGCATCCGCTTCGCTGAAGAAGGCGCCAAGGTCGCCGTAACGGACATAGACGGCCCGAGCGCGGTCTTGGTGGCAGAAGAGATCCAGGCTGGTGGGGGTACGGCGATAGCCATCACCTGTGACGTGACCGATCTCGCTCAGTGCGAGGCCACAGCGAAACAGGTGGCCGAGACCTGGGGCGGGAAGATCGACATACTGATGAACAACGCCGGCGCATTCAGGGGCTTTATCGGGAGCTGGAGGCCCTTCGACGAGTGGACGCAGGCGGAGTGGGATCACATGATGGCGGTGAACGTCCGGGGCATGTGGTTCTGTGCCAGAGCCGTTGTTCCCTATATGAAGGCTCAGGGCTACGGAAAGATCGTGAACATGTCCTCGTCGACCTTTTTCGAAGGAGCTCCGGGAGTGCTCCACTACACCTCGAGCAAGGCCGGGGTCATCGGATTCACCAGAGGACTGGGGAAAGAACTGGGGGAGTCCGGCATCCGCGTGAACGCCATCGCGCCCGGATACTGCATGACCGAGGGCGGCATCGAGCTGAGCATGGGCAACCAGGAGTTCCTCGACGCCAGGAGAATGAACCAGGCTCTCAACCAGCGTAACGGGCTCCCGTCGGATATCGCGGGCCCGGCGCTCTTCCTGGCTTCAGAGGACAGCGACTACATGACGTGCTGCACGATCCTGGTCGATGGTGGCGGCGAGTTGTGGTAGGCACAGGGCAAAGCGAGGGTGACGAGGTCAGCCGCCGAAGATAGCCGGAAACAGGACAACACGGTCGCCGTCGTTGATCTCGGCGTCAAGCCGAGCCCCGTAGCCGTTGATCATGACCACGTATGAGTCGGCGGCGGGAACGCCGGCATCTCGAACCACGTCGTCGACCGTGAGGCCCGGACGGGCCTCGACCTGGAACTCCCTCATGCCCTGGCTCGATGCCGCGGCATAGTTGCCGTACAGCCGAACGTCGATCATCCCGTCCCCTGTTCCGGGGCTTTGACCATGAAGCGCGAGAACACTAGATGGAATTCAGCTCGAGATCGACCATGGTCTGATCGTGGGGATAGCCGGTTTCCAGGTCCCAGCCCATGGATTCGAAGTAGGAGTTCTTGACGGCCGCGAACGGAATATGCTGACCGGCCGCCGGTCCCGCTTGTATCGGAACATCGAACCGCTTGGGGAGGGTGAAGTCTTGAGGCCTGACTCCCTCGCGCGCGGTGAAGGCCTGGCGGAGAGTGAGGATCCTCCTTCCGGTACGTAGCGCCTCCTCCCAGTCCATGTCCCAGCCGGTGACGGTCCGCAGCAGGTCCACCAACGGCGGCCAATTGCCCGTGCGGGCTACCGGCCCGCTCAGATATAGGGCGCACAGGCCGCCCGAGCTGTGGAGTTGATAATAAGCGGAGCCCGTGACGAAGATCTCTCCTTTGCGGTCATAGTCGCCGAAGATCTGCAGCTTCTGTGGCTGCAGCAGCGGGTCCGGGCCGAGAGGGGCGCCCGATTCGAGACGACTCATCGCCTGCCGCCCCATGTGATTGGCCGGCTGAGCGTCGGCGATATAGTGCGTAGCGCAACTCGCCATGCCGCGCGGATCGTGATACGGGATCGCTCGGCCGCCGATGTGCATCGCATATTCTTCCGTGCCTTTGCCGATGCGCTCGGCTGCCTCCTTTACCCCTCGCGACAGCAGGGCTCCGATCCCCTCGCCGCCGGCGATCTTCTCCGTGAGGGCCACGAGGGAAGCTCCGTCTCCCCACCTGAGCTCAAGTCCGCCGGTCTCTTCCGGCCCGATGGCCCCGTTCTCGTAGCACTCCACGGCGAAAGCGACCGCGTTACCCAGCCCGATGGTGTCGATGCCGGAACGGTTACAGATCTCGTTGGCCTTGATGATCGTCTCCACCTCGTCGTTGAAGCAGAGCGTGCCAAGAGAGGCGAGAGTCTCGTACTCCGGCCTATGCATCTCTTCGACCGTCGCGTAGGGGCCATCTTTGACCTCGATGAGGGCGCCGCATCTCACGGGGCACGAATGACAACCGTAGGCCCGGAGTTTGTACTTGTCCATGTTGGCGGCGTCGAGATCGGTGCACGTAGGCATCGAGTCGAGGCCGGTGGCGTTCCAGTTCCTGACCGGGGCGTCTCCGACCGAAAGCAAGACGCTCGTTCCCGCACCCGTGCCCGCGGTGGCCAAATCCTGCAGAAACGGGCTCTCCTTGAGGTCCTTGCCGTAGACCTTCTGGACCGCCCTCAGGCCTTCGCGATCGGCGATGCCTATCTTGGCCCCTTTCTTGCCGCGGACGGCCACCGCCTTCAATCTTTTCGACCCCATCACCGCCCCCAAGCCCGAGCGGGCGGCGATCCTTCCCTTCTCGTTGACGATCCCGGCGAGGGGCGAACAGCGCTCGCCTGAAGAGCCTATGCAAGAGATCCTCCAGCTGCCGGGAGTCCCAAGCTCGTCCTGGAGCAGATCATCGGTCTCATACGTGCCCCTGCCCCAAAGATGGGTGGCGTCCCTCAGCTCGACCCGACCCCCGTCGATGGACAAATAGACCGGTCCCGGGGAGATACCGGTGAAGAAGACGGCATCGTAGCCCGCCAATTTCAGTTCCGGGCCCCAATAGCCCCCGGCGTTGGAATCACCCCACCCCCCTGTCAAAGGCGACTTGGCCACTACGGTGAACCTCCCTCCGCCGTAGACTCCCGTCGCGGTAAGGGGTCCGGTGACGAACCCGAGCATGCTCTCCGGTCCCAAGGGATCAGCGCCTGGGCTCATCCTTTCGAACAGTATCCTGGCGCCCAGCCCCGTCCCCCCGATGAACTTACGGTAGAGATCCTCGTCCGGAGCCTCTTCCTCGACGGTTCCCGATGTGAGGTCGACGAACAGCAATCTTCCGGCATAGCCGTTTGGCATGGTACGCGTTCCCTTCCTGACGCGGACGCCCTTGTGGATGGCTCAAGAGCGACCAGATGGACTGTGTACCGCAGTCTGATGGGCGCCAGTTGCGGGCTCGAGTATACGGGGCGTGAGGTTTGATGTGAACCGCGCCGCGGCTTCACGGACGCCATACACCTCCGGCCAAACACGGCTTCCGCGTTACGGGGTGGCTCGCGGGGGGTAGAAAAAGTCGCAGCACCTAGGCCTGTCGGCCAAACGCGGGAGGAAGGCGGGGAAGACGATGAGCTCGACGCGCACGTACGACGGGATCGTTATCGGCGCTGGTCAAGCCGGTGTGCCGCTGGCGAGGAGCCTCGCCCAGGCCGGCTGGCGAACGGCTCTCGTGGAGAGGGAGCACGTCGGCGGGACCTGTTACAACGAGGGATGCACGCCCACCAAGACCATGATCGCCTCCGCCCGCGTCGCCTATCTCGGCCGGCGGGCCGCGGATTACGGCGTGGCGACCGGCGGCGTCTCGGTGGACATGGTCGCCGTCAGACAACGGAAGCGTGATCTTGTCGAGAGCTGGCGGGCCGGCAGCGAGCAGAGGCTGAACGACACCGACAATCTAGACCTCCTGATGGCTGAGGCGAGCTTTCTTGAGCCGCACAAGCTGGAGATCCGCCAACACGACGGAAGCGGGCACGTTCTCGCGGCCGAGCGTATCTTCATCAACACGGGGGCGCGTCCGGCGATACCGTCCTTGCCCGGTCTGGAAGGGATCCCCTTCCTCACTTCGACCACGATCATGGAACTCGACCTGGTTCCCGAACACCTTCTCATTCTGGGCGGAGGTTACGTCGGTATGGAGTTCGGGCAGATGTTCCGCCGTTTTGGAAGCGAGGTCACCGTGGTTCAGAGGCGAACCACGCTTCTTCCGCGGGAAGACGCAGATGTGGCGCAGGCCATCGCGACGATCCTTCAGGAGGATGGCATCGAGCTGGTGCTGGAGGCCACCGCTCGAAGCGTTGGAACAGGAGCGAACGGAGGAGTGTCGATCGACGTCATGACCACGTCCGGCGCGCGCACGCTGACCGGCTCCCATCTGCTCGTGGCTACCGGGAGGACCCCGAACACCGAGACACTCGACCTGGCAGCTGCCGGAGTAGAGGTCGACAAGGGCGGATACATACCGGTGAACGAGCGGCTGGAGACCAAGGTGAGCGGCATCTACGCGTTGGGCGATGTCAAGGGGGGGCCGGCTTTCACGCACATCTCGTACGACGACTATCGCGTCATCCGGGCGAACCTGCTCGAGGGAGGCCACGCCACCATCACCGGCCGTCTTGTGCCCTATGCGGTGTTCACGAATCCACAGCTGGGCCGCGTGGGGCTCACCGAGCGGGAAGCCCGGGAAAAAGGACTCGACGTCCGGGTTGTGACCATGCCGATGAACTACGTGGCTCGCGCCTTGGAGGTAGACGAGTCGAGAGGGTTCATGAAAGCCGTGGTAGACCGGGCCACGGACCGCATCTTAGGTTGCGCGGTGCTCGGGATCGAGGGGGGCGAATTGATGGCCATGATCGAGGTGGCGATGATGGGCGGTGTGACCGCCTCGGCCCTGAGAGAAGCCGTGTTCGCCCACCCGACGTTGGCCGAATCCCTGAACAACCTGTTCGCCGACTAGGTGTGCCGGCAAGGCGGTGATCGTAAGGATGGTTGAAGGAGCAAGCGGAAACGCAGGCGGGGCCGCCGGCGCTCGCGCCGGGACGTTTCACTTCTCACCCGGGTAGGTAAACCCACTCCGATAGTATCCGGAAGGTTAGACCGCGCCCGGCGTCTGTTCGGGCAGGTCACAGGCTACGCCAAGGGCCCGGGTCTGCTCTCTGATAGGTCTACCCCGAGAGGGATGAGCTGCTGGGCAGCTTTCCAGGGTTTCAGCGGGACTATGGACGAGAGGTGATGACAATGGACCCCGTGACCGCGCCTCCTGGGCGAGACATCGACGAGTTGTGTGTGAACACCCTCCGTTTTCTCGCGGTCGACGCAGTGGAGAAGGCAGAGAGCGGCCATCCGGGTCTGCCCCTTGGGGCAGCGCCCATGGCGTATGTCCTTTGGACACGGGTTCTCAAGCACAACCCCCGCAACCCGCTGTGGCCCGATCGCGACCGCTTCGTCCTTTCCGCCGGACACGGTTCGGCGCTTCTCTACGCCCTGCTCCATCTCGGCGGCTACGATCTTTCGCTTGAGCAGCTGCGGCGATTCCGCCAGTGGGGCAGCCTGACCCCGGGTCACCCCGAGCGGGGGCACACTCCGGGAGTCGAGGTCACTACCGGCCCCTTGGGGCAAGGTTTTGGGAATGCCGTGGGTATGGCGATCGCAGAGGCTCATCTTGCCGCCCGCTTCAACCAGCCGGGATTCTCCATCGTCGATCATCTCACCTACGTGCTGGCCGGCGATGGCGACCTCATGGAGGGAGTGGCTTCGGAAGCGGCCTCCTTGGCCGGAGACTTGGGTCTGGGGAAACTTGTCTGCCTATACGATGACAACCGCGTCACATTGGCCGGAAGCACCGATCTCACCTTCCGGGAAGACAGGGCTCGAAGGTTCGAGGCCTACGGTTGGCACACTCAGATCGTGGATGACGGCAACGACCTGCAGGCCATCGACAGCGCTCTTGGCGCAGCGCGGGAAGAGGCTGGTCGCCCTTCGATCATCCTGGTGCGGACGCACATAGGCTATGGCTCGCCGCATAAGCAGGACAGTTTTGAAGCCCACGGCTCACCGCTCGGGGAGGAGGAGGTGCGGCTGACCAAGCAGCGGCTGGGCTGGCCCACCGAAGCGACCTTCCTGATCCCGGAGGAAGCGCTGACGGTCTTTCGCGCCGCTGCCGAGCAGGGGGAGCGGGCCGAGCAAGAGTGGGACGCGACGTTCTCGCGCTACTCGGCCGCGCACCCGGATCTGGCCGGCGAATTCGGGCGGGCCGTAGCCGGAGAGCTGCCCGGCGGCTGGGGCGCAGATCTTCCTGTGTTTCCTCCCGACCCCAAAGGGCTGGCCACGCGAGCCGCGTCGGGTCAAGTACTGAATGCGCTGGCCGCACGGGTTCCGACCTTGATCGGCGGTTCCGCGGATCTCAACCCGTCGACGCTCACCGCTCTGAGGGGTCTGGGCGACTTCCAGGATCCGGACCTCCCGGTCTCCGATGACCAGGGTGCCGTGGGCGGCACCTGGAGCTACGCGGGCCGCAACCTAGCCTTTGGTGTTCGCGAGCACGGCATGGGCGCCATCGTGAACGGTCTCGCGGCACATGGTGGGACCATCCCCTTCGCCTCCACGTTCTTCGTCTTCTCCGACTACATGCGTCCTCCCATGAGGCTTGCCGCGCTCATGGGCCTACACGTGATCTACGTCTTCACGCACGACGGCATCGCGGTGGGGGAGGACGGCCCCACGCACGAGCCCGTTGAACAGCTGGCCAATCTGCGAGCGGTGCCCGGTCTAGTCGTGATCCGCCCCGCCGATGCCAACGAGACCGCCGTCGCTTGGAGGATCGCGGTCGAAACGAAGGATCGGCCTGTCGCGTTGGTTCTCACCCGGCAGAAGGTACCCACGATCGATCGGAGCACCTTCGCCTCCGCTGAAGGACTGGGCCGAGGTGCCTACGTGCTCGCCGATGCCGAAGACAAGATGGCGGACCTGGTACTCATCGCCAGCGGCTCGGAGGTCTCCCTGGTTCTCGGGGCGCGTGATCGCCTGCTGGAGCGGGGAGTACGGGCCCGGGTCGTCTCTATGCCCAGTTGGGAACTCTTTGAGGCGCAGGACCGCGACTATAGAGAGTCTGTTCTTCCGGTGGGAGTCTCCGCCCGGCTGGCCGTCGAGGCCGGGGTCACCCAGGGTTGGCACCGCTACGTGGGCGACCGCGGGGCCGTCATGGGCATCGACCATTTCGGTGCCTCGGCACC
>JAZDLO010000033.1:0-41049 GCA_043801935.1 bacterium | reverse complement strand
AGCGAGACCAATGCCATGGCGCAGATGAACTGGCTCGGATAGAGAGAGAACCGTTGACGGAGGCTGGGATCCATATCGGGGTCCACCATGACATGATTGCTTTCGGAATGCCAACAAAGCCCGGCGGGCACCGGGATGCGGCGCTCTTACCAGGGCCGCCCCGGTTGAGTCGTTTGTCACCGTCGCCTAAGATGGAGACTGCGTGAAGCGACCCACCCGGGCCGCGACGACCGCCGATAGCGCGAGAAGGAGTCCAGATTGCCATCCTTCGGTGAGTTGAACCCGATCTTGCAGGCCTTCTTGGCCACGGTGTTCACGTGGTTCATGACGGCCGTCGGTGCTTCCCTGGTCTTCGGGATGAAGACCATGAACCGGCGCATGCTCGATCTCATGCTGGGGTTCGCCGCTGGGGTCATGATCGCGGCCAGCGTCTGGTCGCTCTTGATCCCGGCCATAGACCTGGCTGAGGCCGACGGGCTGCCGGGCTGGATGCCCGCGCTGGTGGGGTTCATCGTTGGCGGGATATTCCTCTCCGTGCTCGACCGCGTGCTGCCCCACCTTCACCCCGGTCTCTCCTCCGACCATGCGGAGGGTATCAAGACCTCGTGGAGCCGCAGCGCTCTCCTGATGGCCGCCATCACCCTGCACAACATCCCCGAGGGTCTGGCTGTGGGGGTCGCCTTCGGTGCGGTAGCGCAGGAGGGGGGCACCACGCTGGCGGCGGCGCTGGCGCTCGCCGTCGGTATCGGTATACAGAACCTACCCGAAGGCACGGCCGTGGCCTTGCCGCTGAGGGGGACAGGGATGTCGCGGCGAAAGAGCTTCTTCTTCGGCCAGCTGTCAGCGGTGGTCGAGCCCGTCGCGGCGGTGATCGGCGCGACCGCTGTCACGCTGGCGCGACCTATCCTCCCGTACACGCTGGCCTTTGCGGCCGGGGCTATGATCTTTGTAGTGGTGGAGGAGGTCATCCCCGAATCGCAAAGGGGCGGTAACACCGACCTGGCCACGGGGGGCGCCATGGCCGGGTTCGCCATCATGATGCTTCTGGACGTGGCTCTGGGTTAGGTCTAGCGCGGGGGCTCCAAGATGCCCGATCGGTCTCGGCGTTCACGATGGTTGCACCGGGCTCTGCTCGGCGTGGGAATCCTGGTAGTGCTCATCTCACTGGGCGCGGGTGGGGCCTACGCGTGGATCTCCTGCACTCTGTCCAAAGCCCACGATCAGCCTGGGATAGACGAGGCCCGCGAGGCGCTGCGGGAGGCCGTCAGTGCGTCGGACCCATTGTCGACGACGGTCATCCCCGCCGGCTCGAGCACCGGATCCAGCGGCTCCTCGTCGGCGACCACGACCCCAGCCACGACCCCAGCCACGACCACGACCACGCTGTTCGATCCCGGCGCTCCGGGAGGGATGAACATCCTTTTGCTGGGCGCCGACAAGCGCGACTCCAGCGGTGAGAAGTACGGCCGCTCCGACACCATGATGCTGGTGCATGTGGATCCTGATCAGGGCTACCTTTCTATCCTCTCTCTGCCGCGCGATCTACGGGTAGACCTGGGCAAGTACGGCACCCAGAAGCTGAATGCGGCCTACGCCTTGGGGGGCGACGCGCTCGCTATCCGGACCATACGGCAGTTGTTGGGTATCAAGATCGATCACTACGTGCGCGTGGATTTCAGAGGCTTCCAGGCGGCCATCGACAAACTGGGAGGCGTCTACGTCGACGTCGATCGTCGCTACTACGACGACGGCGAGAGGCTCCTGCGAATCGATCTGCAGCCAGGGTATCAGCGGCTCGACGGCGACGCCGCCCTCCGATACGTGCGCACCCGGCACGATCTGGATCATGACTGGGCGCGTATCCAAAGGCAGCAGAACTTCCTTCGGGCTGCGAAAGAGCAGTTGTTCTCGTGGGACAAGGCTACGAAGGTGCCGGCGGCTCTCTCCACGCTGATGGATCATGTCGCCACCGAGATCGGGGCCCTGGACGCCATCCGGTTAGCCTGGTGGCTCGGGCATCTCGATATGGCTCGGATCAAGCAGGTGGTGCTTCCCGGAGCCGACCAGACGATCGACGGTCTGGCCTTCGTGGTGTCGACACGGGCTCAAGTGAACGCTTCGGTGAAAGACCTGCTCACTCCGCCTGAGGAGAAACGGACCGTGACCACCGGAGACGGTGATCTCGGCCCCCGATCGAACGAGATCGACCTGTCAGGCATCCGGGTGGAGGTGCGTGACCGGGGAGCGGGCCAGGCGAAGACCGCGGCGATCCGCGCGTATCTGCGGGGAAAGGGAGCGAACGTGGCCTCTGCCGCTTCCTCCGATTCGTCGGCGGTGGCCGACAACGCTGTGGGCGCGTCCGCGGGCGAGTCCACGGTTCTCTACCCGGCTCAGATGGAGCGCAGCCGGGTGGTCGAAGCTGCTCAGATCGCGCAAGCTTTGGGGATCCGAACACTGGCCGAGGACAACGACCTCCGCCGAGTGGTCGTGCTCGTGACAGCAGACGCGGCCGTCCCCGCCTCGACGGCGAACCTGGAGGGCGTGGAACTGGCTCAGTGGCGGTACCTGGAGCAGCAGGCGGGACTTCCCGCGGAAATGCCGGGGTGGTTGCCACCGGGCTGCCGCTACGCGGGCAGCCGCGCCTACACGATCGAGACCGACGAGGGCGCGAGGGCGTCACTTTCCATGAGCTACCGCCTTGCGAGCGGAGAACAGTACCTCGGCCTCGTGCAGACCACCTTCGTCGATGCTCCCGCCGCCCTGCCGGGCGAGCACGTGGTGGTGGACGGCACCGTCTTCACCGTGGTAGGCACGGCGAAGACGGTGGAGCGTATCTGGTGGGAGCGCGACGGGGTGCTGCGTTGGGTTTCGAACACTCTGGCCTCGGCGCTTAGCCGGGCACAGTTGCTCAAGGTGGCCACGTCGATGGCCGCGGTCGAATAACGGCGGGCGATACCCGCTCTCCAAGGTTGTGCGGGCTCTCCGCGGCGAGTGCGCGGATTCCGTGACGCGTCGACCGGTTCAGTCGGCCAGGTCGATCGCCTTTTCCAGGAATCCGGCGGCTTGGGTACCGCAAAGCCGGCGGATGTCCTCGGGCGCCAACGGACCGCCGGTGGTGATCTCCACAAAGGGATGGAGGGCGGACCAGTATTCCGGCCGGCCCTGCGTCTGCGGATCCCAGGCGTGGCCGAGCTGTGCCTGCCACGCTTCGCGGACCGCTGCGAAGCAGTCGAGGGTGCTGACAAGCAGATGGTCCAGTCTGGTGTCGGCCGGGTTGGCAACCACCATGTTCTTGTGAGCCACCGTCGCCACCAGGAGGGCCGCGCTGAAATCGGCATATGCATCGGAGTCGGTGCCGGCCGCCAAAGCCTGATCGACCTCGGCAGCGGCGGCCACGGCGGCGCGCCCGCTGTCGCTGGGCGCCACGAGGCCGGCCTCCTTCTGGAAGCTCGATACCACCAAGCCGATCACCGCGATCGCCACTATGACAGCAGGGATGATGATCCATGCCCTGCCGATCTTTGTCGATCCAGCGTTGAGCGTTGCCACGGTCGCACCGCCGTCGATCAGTGGATGCTGCTACGATGATAACCGCAATGGACGATTGGGACCTCGACACTCCCGCCCAGAAGAAGCCGCTTCCACCAGAGAGTGGGCATGCGAAGGGGCCCGCGACGACGCCACCCGCGGCGCCGGCGCGCCACATGGAGCCGTCGCCGTCTCCGGAGCCCCCGACGGACGGACGGCTTACATCTCAGGCCATTCGAGCGGTCGAGCCACGGACGGTACGACAGAAGGTGGGTTCGCACCTGATTTGGATCGTCGCTGCTCTTGTGATGCTGCTCGTCGGGGTGTTGACCGGTTTCTTCATCGCCCGTTCACAGGCCGCCGGTGACGCGGCGGTGCTCACCGAGACCCGGGCTCAGCTGGGCCAGCTGCAGAAGGCCCGGTCGCAGTCCGAAGACCGAAACTGGACTTACTACCGCGAGAACGAGGTGTTGAAGGCCGAACTCGAGCAGGCACGATCGAGCGGCCAAACCTCGACGTCGACCACTGTTCCCGGCTCATCCGGTGCAGGCAGCACCTATCGAGACGGGGTATACATCGTGGGCGAGGATATCTCCCCCGGGACCTATGACGGGGTGGTCACCGGCAAGGTGGGCTACTGGGCCCGGCTCAAAGAGACCGACGGCTCCGCGAGCGCCATCATCGCCAACGCTATTCCCCGCGGGCCCTTCGTGCTCACCATCTATCCGGCCGACAAAGCCGTCGAACTGCGGGGCGTGGAGATCCGCTCCCCGTAGCCAGCGCGCGCGGACGCATAGTCTGTGCCTGGGCCGCGCCCGACCGCCGCAGCTTGCACTTGCGTCACGCTCAGCGCGCGAAACCTACGTGAGGCGCGTAGAACTTGGCTCCATGCCCGGTCAGCATGTCCCGTACGTGTTGGCTGGGTTCGCCGAGGACGATCATCTCCTCCATGGGTGATATCTCGAGCATGGCCCCCAACTTCGGTCCCAGATTGCCGAAGTGGAGCAAGAACGCCTCAGAGCTACCGTAGAACTCGTTCAGGTAGCAGGCCGAGCCGTCCTCAGCAACGAACCACTCGTATCCCCGAGTCGTGGGCTCGTTCGCCTCGGCCGCCGCGGTGTACTCCGTAGCCAACTTCTTGAATTCCTCGAGCCTCCCGGGCTTGATGCTCTGACGCACGATCAGGCGGAACGATTCGTCGGCCATATGGCGCTCCCTGTCTGGCTCTGTACGGATGCCCCGATTCTCGCAGAATGTGAGGGCGGTGCCTAGGGGCGAGCGCCGTAGTGTTGCGACGGACCGCGTGTGTCTGTGCCTCCGCAGGGGTAGACTTAAGGGGGCCAGGGAATGATAGCGGCGCATATGGGTCACCACTCACAGGAGGAAGGCGTGCCGGACATAATAGATATCGCGATCGTGGGCGGCGGGCCGGCGGGGTTGACGGCGGCGCTCTACGGCTCGAGGGCTCGCGCCAGGACGGTGGTCTTCGAGGCCGGGCTGACCGGGGGTCAGATGGTCACGGCGTCTTGGGTGGAGAACTACCCAGGGTTTCCGGACGGCATCTCGGGCGACGTGTTGGCGGATCTCATGCTGCGCCAAGCTCAGAACTTTGGCGCAGAGTTTCGCACTCTGTCCCCGGTGCAGGCCATCCAGCCCAAAGGATGTGATTTCGTTCTTACCGTGGACGATGAGGAAGTCGAGGCTCGCGCGGTCATACTAGCCACGGGGGCGATCCCCAAGAAGCTCGGGGTACCCGGCGAAGCGAAATTCTCGGGGCGGGGCGTGTCCTGGTGCGCAACCTGCGACGGACCCCTCTACAGGGATAAGGTGGTCGCTGTGATAGGCGGGGGAGACGCCGCCACCCAGGAGGCGCTCTTCCTCAGCAAGTTCGCCTCGGAGGTGCACCTCATCCATCGTCGTGACGAGCTGCGGGCCACTCCCTGCATCCAGGAGCTGTGCTTCATCAACCCCAAGATCACCATGCACCTCTCCTACGTGATCGAGGAGATTGTAGGAGAGGACGGGAAGGTGAGCGGCGTGCGACTGCACTCCAAGGAGAACGGCGGCGAGAAGACCCTGCCCGTGGATGGAGTGTTCATGTTCGTCGGCATCGATGCCCAGAGCTCCTTGGTGGCCGACCTGTGTGAGCTCGACGAGAGAGGTTTCGTCACGGTCGATCAAAACAGCCTGACCTCGCGCCCGGGTCTCTACGCAGCCGGCGATGTGGCGGCCTACGAGTTAAAGCAGGTGGTGACTGCCTGCGCCCGGGGAGCCTTCGCCGTCTACCACGCGATGCACTACCTCGACACGAGGATCTGCACCCCCTGATAGCCGAGACCGGTCGCTGACGGAAAAGACGGGGACGCGGGGCCGGCAAGCCCGCCCCCTTACGGGGAGGGGCGGTCTTCGGTCGACCGACTCCCCCCGGTCATTCTGGAGAACCCGGCCCGGCCGCACTGTCACACATCTGACTGATATTCAGGACGGAGACGTCTAGACCGGCCCTCTGAGCGCCGAAGCTGAGCTGCATCATGCACGAAGGGCACTCGGTCACCACGACCGAGGCGCCCGTGTCCCTGATGAAACCCATCTTACGTTCGATGATGGTGGCCGAAGTTTCGGGGTGGAGCACCCCGTAGGTCCCCGCGGCCCCGCAGCAGGCGTCGGATTCGGTCGCCTCACGGAAGGTGAGGCCCGGGAGCGACTGTAGGAGCTGCCGGGGTTGAGACACCACGTTCTGGTAACGGCGACCGAGATGGCAGGGGTCATGATAGGTGACCACGGTCTGGGTGGCAGTCTCGGCTGTGGCGGCCTCGGCCGCAGTGGCTTCGGATGCGGCCACGCCGGTCGACCGGTCGACGAGCAACGGCGCCATTCCTCCCCGCTCCGCGACGAACTCACTGAAGCTCCGCGTCTTTTCTTTCAGTCGGGTCGCCCGCTCCACCCACACTGGGTCATCGGCCAGAACTTCGGGGTACTCCTTGAGGTGCCCGGAGCAGCTGCCACATTCGGACACGATGGCCTCGAACCGGTCGAGGTCGCCGAGTCTTTGGAGGTTGTCCCGAGCGAGCTTGGCGGCCGCTTCGCGGTCGCCATAGCCATGGGCGGCGAGGCCGCAACAACAATTGTCGAGCACCTCCACCGCCATCCCCAAGCGCTCCAGCACTCGGACCGTCGCTTCCCCCACATCGGGCAGGACGTAGTTGTATCCGCACGACATCCAGTAGCCCACCCGGGGTCGTCCATCGGAGCCGCCTGTCTCGTGCTTGGCAAGTCGGGTATGGAGAAGAGGCCCGGGTGTGCCGGCACGCAACTCCAGGGCGCGCTCCAGCTTGGGGTTGAGGAGGCCGACAAGGCCGATCCGCCGGGCGGCGTCGGCCAGGCCTGTCTTGCGCAGGGCCCACAGGCTTCTGACCAAGCCTCGCATCAGGCGGGGCCGGGGGAGTAGGCTGCGAAAGACCCTACGCTGGAGGAAACCGCGCCCGAAGCGCTGCGCGTAAGCGTGGCGGAAAGACATGACGACCTCGTCGGTTTTCACAGCCGAGAAACAGTTCTCGGTGCACGCGCGGCAGAGCAGGCAGTTGGCGAAGGCGTCCTTTGCGTCGGGCCCGATCTCCGTTCGCCCTTCGATGATGTTGCGGTAGAGGGCTACCTTGCCCCGGGCCACGTGCCCTTCGCGCCCTGTCGCCCGGAATATCGGGCAGGTGGGCTGACAGAACCCGCACTTACCACAAGTGACCACGTGGTCGTAGAGGGCTCGGAATTCTTCGGGCGGTCCGCTGCTGGGATCGACTGCCATCAGATCCCTCCCACAAAACGGCCTGGATTGAGAACGCGGTGGGGATCGAACCGTTCCTTCACCCGTTTCATGAGCTGAACAGCCGCATCGGGATCTCCCCAGGCGTCGAAATGCGGCGACAGCATCGCCAGCCCGCGCGTCACCGTGAACTGGCCCCCCATTGCCACTGCTTCGCGACGGAGGTCGGTCATACAGGTGGTCAGGCTCCCCCGGTCCGATCCGTGGCTCTTCCCTTCGCCCATATGTAAGTCGAGGGTCCCTCGAGATGCGCCGATGCGGAGACCAAGGGGCGCTCCGATCGCCCCCGCCCTAGACTCAGCCGTTCGAGCAAGTTCCCACACCGAACCGATCGGCACGGTGGACCGGGCGGTCAGAGAGGGACCGGACTCTGCTGCCCCGACGCCGGTTTCGGATAAGGCCTCGAAAAAGGACTCGGCTTCGACGTCTTCCAGGATCGCTGCGCTGGGAACGCCGGATCGCTCGCGGACCTCTGCGACCGAACGGGAGACCGCGGCCCGGTGGCCCGCGAATCCAGCCAGAAGAAGGTAGCCGTCTCCGGGGATGAGATCAGCCGCAGCCGAGGGCGCAGCATCATCCGAGGGCACCGCACCGGCCGCGCCGGCCAGGCCGGCCCAGGCGGCCACCCCGGCCAGATGAGCAAAGCCCGATGAGATCACCTCCAGCGCCAAGGGCTGCAGATACGAGTCAAGGATCTGGGCCACGATGTCCTTCCCATGATCGAGCGAAGCCAGTGGGACGGCTATCAGTGCCTGCGTTTCGGGGCGGGGGAGCAGGCGATAGGTGACCTCGGTTATCACTCCCAATACACCGAAAGAGCCGATGAACAGTTTGGTCATGTCGTAGCCGGTGACGTTCTTCATGGTCCGCCCCCCGAACCTCACCGAACTGCCGTCGGCAAGGACCGCTCTGAGGCCGAGCACCACATCTCTTAGGCCGCCGTAGCCGGCTCCCCGGGCGCCCTGGTCGCCGGTGGCCGTGACGCCCCCCACGGTGGCCGCGCTCGGTCGGCTGGGGTCGAGAGGGAGCAGGCGGTCCATGGCCCGAGCCTTGGCGCGCACCTCGGCTACCGGGGTGCCGGCGGCGACCGATAGGCTGAGGTTATCTGCGTCGACGTCAGAGAAGCCGCGCATGTCCCCGGTGTTGATGAGGAGATCGAAGCGATCGGGACGATTGCCCCAGTCCAGCTTGGTCGCTCCTCCCGTTATGCACGCGGCGAGACCCTCAGAATCGGCAAGGGCGAGTACCTTGCCCAGTTGCTGGTCGTCGGCCGGACGCACTCCCACGGGCGCACGCATGCCGTGGATAGCAGCTTCCGATCCCAGGGACACCCGGTCGCTCCCGACCAAGGCTTCAAGGCGTCCGGCCAGGGTGGTGGTCTCCCGGGAGGCTTCGTTAAGCACTTACCGTGGTCTCCACGCCCAGCCGCTGCGGAGGCACGTCCGCTCCGGCCGCTGCGGCCGGCCCCGGCAGCACTTTGCCGGGATTGCAGAGACCCTTGGGGTCGAAGGAATCCTTCACGTAGCCCTGCGCTCGCAGATCGTTGTCATCAAAAACCATGCGCATGGCCCCGAGCTTCTCGACGCCGATGCCGTGTTCGCCGCTCACCGTCCCCCCGAGATCGGCGCAGACTTGGAGCACCTCCATGCCGGCAGCCATCACTCTTCTTTTGTCCTCGTCGTTGCGGCTGTCGAAGAGCAGGAGCGGGTGGAGGTTGCCATCTCCGGCGTGGAACACGCTGGCCATCTGGATGTCATAGCGGCGGCCGATCTCCGCTACCCGCCGAAGCGCTTCCGGCAGCTTGGTCCGCGGTACGGTGCCATCGGCTACCAGGTAGTTGGGAGCCAGCCGGGAAACAGCTCCAAAGGCTCCTTTGCGGCCCTTCCAGAGCGCGACCCGTTCGGCCTCGTCTTGAGCCACCCGGACGTTTGCCACGCCGTTGGCCCGGCAAATAGCCACGATCTGCTCGGCCATCTCGTCCATGCCGTCGCGGAGCCCATCGAGTTCGATGAGGAGCACCGCGGCGGCGTCCCGGGGGAATCCGCAGGCCATGCTGTCTTCGACCGCGTTGATAGTACGGTTGTCCATCATCTCCAGGGTAGCGGGGATCAAGCCGGCGGCCACGATCGCCGAGACCACATTACCAGCATCTTCGAGCGATTCGCACACACCCAACATAGTCTTCACCGCTTCGGGTTTCCTAAGGATGCGCAGGATCGCCGCAGTGACTATCCCCAGAGTCCCCTCACTACCGACGAAGACCCCGGTCAGATCGAGGCCGGGAGCATCGACGTTCTTCCCCCCGGACCAAACGATCTCGCCGTCGGGGAGCACCATCTCTATTCCGAGAACGTGGTTCGAAGTGACCCCGTACTTGAAGCAGTGGGGCCCGCCGGCGTTCTCAGCGATGTTGCCGCCCAAGGAACAGGCCTTCTGGCTGGCGGGGTCGGGGGCGTAGTAGTAGCCGAGGGGAGAAAGGGCCGTGGAGATATCGAGGTTGAAGATCCCCGGTTGGACCACCACGCGCTGGTCCGGGAGGTCGATCTCGAGGATCTGGTCCATGCGGCCCATCTCTATGATCACCGAGCCATCGAGCGCCAGGGACCCACCGCTGAGATTGGTGCCGCACCCGCGCGGTACGAACGCGATATCTTCGCGCGCAAGCACTTTGACCACCGCGGACACTTCTGCGGTGGAATGCACGAACACCACCGCCCGGGGAAGGTGCCGTTCCAAATAGGCATCGTACTCGTATGTCTGGAGATCCACCGTCCGGTCGAGCACGTTCTCCCGCCCGACGATAGCTCGCAGTTCCTTGGCCGGCGATGCCGCCATCACGTGAACTCCCCTGCCGTCCCGTCCATGCCGGCTATCTTACTGGACCGGAGGCGAGTGTACGAGCGACGCGGCCGGCAGTGGTCATCGGCGCCCGAAAGGCGCCGACACTCGGGTACCGAGCGCTTATTCCCCGCGGAAAGGCCGCGAAGCCGCGGTACAAGCGGGCCCGACAACGTCGGAACATATGAACATACGTGCATACGGTCGCGGTCAACGGCTCCCGGAGTCGCTCAGAGCGGGCGGTAGACAGATATGCTCACCGACACGGTGACGGAAATGGTTACCGGGAGAGACCTCTCCCGGACGGGTTCCGGCGCCGCGCCCGGTGCAGCCCCTGATGCGGCTCTCGGCGCGGATAGGGCCAACCGGTCGATGCGCCGGCCGAGTTCGTCATCCTGTAGGTGCCGGGAACTGGGACCCATGCCCACCGCTGCGGCGATCTCATGAGGGGCGAGAGCGAGGGACTTCTCATGACGTGCCGACTCCACCAAGGCGAAGTCAGAGGCGAGCTTCTGGTCGAGGCGCTTCTGTTTAGTCGAGTCGATGCTCACCAGGCCGAGAGTGGGGATCAGTTCCGCGAGGTGACGCTGGGTGGGGGTGACCACGATGAGCCGTCCCTCGGGTTCCAGCGCACGCCTGAACTCGGACGCGTTCCGGGGAGCGAAGATGTCGAGCACGAGAGCGGCACACCCGTCACGGACCGGGAGCCGAGTCCAGGTGTCGCACACGACCGCGCCGATGCGGCCGTGCGCCCAGGCCGCGCGCCGCAGGGCGAACTTGGAAAGGTCGAGGGCGAGGCCGAGCCGATCGGGTAGCCGTTCGAGGACACCGGCGAGATAGTAGCCGGTTCCGGCGCCTACCTCGATGATGCAACTGGGGGACGTGTCGCTGCGGCTCGCGGGCGGTGCGCTCGCGTCGCTCACGGGCGTGACGCGCGCAGCCGTCTCCGCCACCATCTGGCGGAGTCCCGCGAAATGGCCAGCTCCCAGGAACGCCTCGCGGGCGGCGACCATGGCCGCGGTATCGGCGGTGCCGGTGGAGGCGCCACCGGGGAGCAGATTGACGTAGCCTTGGCGGGCGATATCGAACGAATGACCGTTGGCGCACTGCAGCGAATACGGGGCCGCTGCGAACTCGCCGCCGCAATGGGGGCAGCGCAGGAAGCTCACCAGTTCGGCGTGCACCGCTTGTCCCTTGATCCCTTCTCCCGCACGCCGGCCTAGGCTCGGATGCGCAGCCGCTTGGGCTCTACTTTGACCGTCAGTGGGAGCGACCCCAGCGCTTCGCCGTCAACGTCCAGGAGGAACCGCCGCTCCGCCGCCTCGTCCTCCAACCGCAACTCGATGCGCTCACAGGGGAAATGGTGCACGGTCGGCTCCTCGAGATGGCGACCGGTATAGACGCCGCGCACCCGGTCGGCCAGGTAGGGCTTGCTTGGGGCTGTGATGGTCACCACCTCTAGGCGACCGTCGTCCGGAAGCGCCATGGGGGCGACGTCCATGCCGCCGCCGAACCAGCGTCCATTGCAAATGGCTACCAGGTACGCGGGGATGATCTGTTCCCGGGTCTCCTCCTGCCAGGTGACAGTGGCCCGCAGCGGCTGCTCCTTGCTCACCATCACGGCACGCAGCGCGGCTAGGTAGTAGCCGATACGACCCCCGAGGAAGGCGGGCATGGTGTCGATGTAGCGGTCGACCAAGCCGCCCAGACCGGCGGACAAGACGTTCACGAAGTAGTGCTCGATGAGGTCGCCGTCCGGTCCGCGGAAGGAAGCCCGGCCCACGTCGACCACCCGCTCTCGCTCGGAGGCGAGGGCCTCCAAGCAACGCTCGAAGCCCTCTTCGATCCCCAGACTGCGGCGGAAGTCTCCTCCGGTACCCACATTGATGAGGCCGACCGGCGGGCCGGTCGCCGCCTCGGCGTCGCCCGTCGCGCGCTGACGATCACCATTTGCCAACACGCCGTTCGCCACCTCACTGAAGGTCCCATCTCCGCCCACCGCCACGATGAGAGGGTAGCCTTCACGAGCACCTTCGAGAGCCAACTCGCGGGCATGACCGGGACGCGCGGTGTAGCGGATGACCACGTCACCCAGGACCTGCTCGACTCCCTCCAGCACGCGGGGAAGGCCACGCGCGGCACTGCGCGCGCCAGAGGCCGGATTGACGATGAGAAGCGGGGTTCGCACAGCCCCAGGCTATCAGGTCGCGAGCATGGAGCGGGCGCCCTAGGCGGCGCCCGCTCCGAAGGCCTACTTCTTCATGAAGCCCGTCAACTTGTTGGCGAGAGCGGCAGGATCGGGCACGAGCCCGTCCGGAGTCAACTTGTCGATGATCTGGGGCAGGACGGTCGCGATCTTAGAAGCGGCTTCCGAGTCCGACACACCCAACTTCCCAGCCACAGAAGAAACTGCGTCGGAGCCCAAGACCCCGCTCACCTGTTCGCCACTCACGGGTTGGTTGGCGCCCGTGCCTACCCAGGATTTCACCGTATCGCCCAGTCCGCCCGCACCGAACTTGTCCAACAGGCCTGAGAGCTGACCGCCACCCTCACCGAGCAGGCCGCTAACCGCGCTCTCTTCAGCAGAGCCTGCGGTCACTGCGCCACCGCCGGGAGCCGCGCCTGATGCGGCAGTGCCGGCCTTCTTACTTGCGCCCTTCAAGAAATCGAAGAATCCCATGGTGCTGGCCTCCATGATCCGGGGGGTTGCTACCGATCCAGATACCCATATCGGGCGAGCTGCAATCGTCTGGGCGGCGCTTTGTCTCGCCTGCTCGGCCGGTCGCACGCGCGCGACCGAGCAGATCTCGTGTCAGTGCGGCGGCAGGGCTCGGAGATAATCGCCTAATCCCAGCTTAGGCGGCCACAAGTCTCTCCAGCATTCCAGGATCATCTTGATGGTGACCTTGTCCACCGACTGGGCTGCGACCAGGCTCACCGAACCCAGGCTCTTGCCGTTCAGGGTGAAGTCGATCGCTCCGAAGACGTCCCCCGCGTGCACCGGGAGGACCGGATCGCGGTCCACACGTACAGAGCTCGTCACTGCGTCGGTCTTGAAGAGGCTCACAGTGAGAGACCTGTCTGCCACCAAACTGACTCGCCGGTCCAGGCGGTCCGAGACGTCAAGCTCGGCGACGATCCCCCCCTTGTCGGCGAGGACCGTCCGGGGGTAGAGGCTGAAACCGTAGTCCAGAAGGGCTTCGGTCTCCCTCCAGCGAACATCTTCGTTCGTCGCGCCCAGCACGACACTGACGAGAGAGACGCCGTCTCTCGTGCCCGACGCGACCAGACAATATTTGGCGTACGGGGTGGATCCCGTCTTCACTCCTGTCACCCAGGCCTGCCTGCCCAGCAACACGTTGTGGTTCTCGAGCTGGCGGGGGGTGTCGTGACCGGGCCAGGGAATAGTGTATTCGCGGGTATGAACCATTTGGCGGAACACCGGATCCTGCATGGCATATTGAGCCAGGATGGCCAAGTCTCGGGCGGAGGAGAAGTGCTTCTTGGCGTTCAGCCCGTGGGGATTGACGAAGTGGGTGTTCGCCAGGCCCAGAGCCTCTGCCTTCTCGTTCATCTGTTTGACGAAGGTCTGTACGCTTCCAGACACCGCTTCGGCCAACGCGACCGCCGCATCGTTCGCGCTCGAGACCAGCAAGGCATACATGAGCTGCTCTACTGTGAGCACCTCACCCTCTTCGAGCCAGAGCCGTGACCCGCCGGTCGCAGCTACGTCTGCCGATATCGTCACCGTGGCGCCTAGTTCCAACGACTCTAGAGCTATGATCGCAGTCATGATCTTGGTGGTGGAGGCCATCGGCACCCGAGCGTTGGCGTTGCGTGAGTACAGGATGCGCCCGGAGTCCATGTCGATCAGAATGGCCGCAGTCGCAGTTATGGCGGGCGGACGCGGTTCGCCGAATGGGAACGCCGGCGCGATCGTGGCGCCGGCGGACTGGGCCGATGCAGAAGCCGAGGGAGCCAGACCTGCCAATGCGGCCGTGAAGAACAAGACTGCCGCAAAGACCGAGAGTAGGCCGATCAGCAAAGGCCCTCTGGGCGAGAGGGGCGTCACGGTGGCGCGATGTTCATCCGTCTTCACCTCACACCTATGGTAGCGGCAAGGGCAGAGGCGGCGCCAGGGATTCGCCCCTCCCCTGGCCGCCCCGGGCGTCTGCGCACAGCTGTGGCTACTCGGCGGCTACCACCCGATTCATCACCACCGGATCCTGGGGGACATCGCAGTGAGGGCCGGACGTCCCGGTGGCCACCTGGGCGATGGCATCGACCACGTCCATACCTTCCACTACTTTTCCGAAGACCGCGTACCCCCAGCCTGGCCCGGTCTTGGAAGTGTGGTTGAGGAAGTCGTTGTCCTTCAAGTTGATGAAGAACTGGCTGGAGGCGCTGTGTGGCTCGGCGGTGCGGGCCATGGCTACGGTCCCGCGGTCGTTCTTCAGCCCGTTGTCCGCTTCGTTCGCGACGGGGGGATCGGTGGACTTCTGCTTCATATCTGCGGTGAAACCGCCGCCCTGGATCATGAACCCGGGAATGACGCGGTGGAATACCGTCTCGTCATAGTGCCCAGCGGCGGCATAGGCGAGGAAGTTCTCACTAGTGGCCGGAGACTTCGCAGGATCGAGCTCCAAAGTGATGTCTCCAACGGACGTGCTGAGGAGTACTCGGGGATTTGCCTGCTCTTCCATGTGGTTGTCCTTTCTTGACCGAGGCCGGCGGGGAGTCTCTCCGCCAGGTCAGACTTGGAACCTTGTGCCGACGCCCTCTATCTTCGCACGGCTCGGACGATCTGGTCACCCTCGGCCAATCGCCCATAGTCGGCCCATCGGAGCGCGTTAGTACCACGCAGCCACTATCCGCTGGCGCTCGGAGGACACCCTCATTACAATGGAGTTGATCGTATCAGCAAGCCGGGAAGTCAAAAGGAGCAAGGTGGCCGAGGCCGAAGTCGGATGCCCCAGACCAGAAGGGGGTCCGATCGGCGTTTGTCCGGGAAAAGGGACAAGATGACATTCTTCGGCTTCCCGATATCCCTCCTCTGGCTCGCTTTCGCGGGTCTGTGGATTTTCACCCCTGAGACTCTGGGGCACATCTTCACTTGGATCCAGGGGATTCCGCTCGCACTGGAGATCGTCGTCTGGATCGTCTTCTTGCCCTGGGTGGGATCACTGTGGATCTGGCACAGCTCCTGGTCGCTCGGGCTGAAGATCCTGGTCATCCTCGTTATCGCGGTGGCCACCATGAGTGGCTCCCGGGCGCGTAAGGCTGCACGGCGGAAGAAGACCGGTAGTTCCTCGAGCTGAGGAGACGCAGGGGCGGGCCGCATCGTCGCGTCGGCCCACCGTGTCCGACAGTGGGTCCGACGGCTAGGGCACTCGGTCGTCGGGCTCGACGAGAAGTCGCTGCAACGTCTCCCGGAAGCGTCCACGATCTTCGTCCTGGAAGGGGGAGGGGCCCTGCGTGCGCCCTCCTGTCCGGCGGTGCCGCTGCTCGGCGTGACGAAGGGCCAGTTCGGAGTCGATGGTCGCCGAAAGATACACGCGGCCGCGGGGGCTCAACGCGCGGGAGCCGCGCCCCAGTACCATCGCTGCGAGCCCTATGTCGCCCGTCACGACGATGTCCTCGGGGGCGAGCAAAGGCACGATGGCGAAGTCGGCGGAATCCGGCCCGCACGCCACATGAAGAGTCGTCACACCCGATCGGCCGGCAAAACGATCCAGGTTTTGGGACTCGTTGCCGACGAGCACGACAGGAACGCGGTGCCCGCGGGCGACCGCGACCACGTCGCGGGTGACGGGGCAAGCATCGGCGTCTACATACAAGGTGGTCACGCCAACACTATACTTGGCTTGTTGATCATTCGACCTGCGGAGGCGAGAAGACGTGCCGGACATGCCCAGATTGGATCCGGAGGGGCTCCCCGACCATGCGGCGAGCAATCGCGAAAGCTGGAATGCCGACAGCGACACCTATCAGACCGACCATGGCCCGCAACTGGCGGCTTCGGGGGGTCCGGCCTGGGGAGTCTGGCAGATCCCCGAGGCGGCGCTGGGGATCCTCGGAGAGGTCGGCGGGCGCGACATCCTCGAGCTAGGATGCGGCGCCGCTCAGTGGTCGATCGCCTTGGCCGGAGCCGGCGCGAAGCCGGTGGCGCTGGATATCTCTGAGAACCAACTGGCTCACGCGCGCCGTCTGATGAGAGAGGCGGGCGTGGACTTCCCCCTCGTCCATGCGAGCGCGGAGGCCGTGCCACTGTCCGACGAGAGCTTCGATATCGTCTTCTGCGATTACGGGGGCATGACGTTCGCCGATCCCTACGCGACCGTTTCCGAAGCCGCCCGCTTGCTGCGACCGGGCGGGCTCCTGGCTTTTTCGGGGGCGACTCCGATCATCCAGATGTGCTATCCCGTCGACAGCGATCATCCAGGAGACCGGTTGCTCATCGACTACTTCGGGATGTGGGCCCTGCCCTGCGACGGCTATGTGGACTTCATGCTTCCCTACGGCGCGTGGATCCGCCTCTTTCGTGCTCACGGCTTCGTGATCGAAGATCTCGTCGAGCTGCGCCCCGGACCGGATGCCATCAGTAGCTATCGCGACGATTCCGACCGGGACTGGTACCGGCGCTGGCCGGGGGAGCAGATCTGGAAGGTGCGGAAAGAGGGATAGCCGTCGCCAAGCACCCGGTGCCGTTGAGCGCGGGTCCTTTCAGTTCCAGGTGTTGCGACGCCGGGCTCGGGGTACCGTAGTGCCTCGGTGAGGCACTTGAACACGACCCAGTATCTCGCCCGCGAGGGGCGAGAGGGAGTCCGCGGATGCTTGAGCTGAAGATCGCCTGGCGTTTCTTGTGGCGCAGCAAGGTGCAGTCGATCCTTATCATCCTGGGCATCGCCGTGGGGATCGCGGTCCAGGTCTTCGTGGGCTCGTTGATCATGAGCCTCCAAGAATCCCTGCTGGACAGCACGGTGGGCTCGAGTTCGCATGTCACCCTCGAGCCGGGGACCGGCGAAGCCGCGCTTGCGTTCACCGGCCAGGATCGACAGAACATCCGTTCCGACCCGCGGGTCATTGCGGTAGCTCCGGTGCAGATCTTGTCGGCGCTGATCCCGGTGGGTGGATTGAGCGCACCTGTCGTGGTCAAAGCGGGGACGTACGAGGATCTCAACTCCATCTACAAGCTTTCGGAGAAGCTGGTCGCCGGAGAGGTCTCGCTGGACGGAGATCACATACTCGTGGGCGAGGATTTCGCGGCAAAATACGGGCTCGCTCTGGGCGATGCGGTCAAACTGGTGCTCGCCGACGGATCGGCTATCGATGTGCAACTGGAGGGCGTCTTCGATCTCGGGTCCCAGGCGGCCAACCAACAGTCGGTGTTCGCCGGCTTGGCCGGGGTCAGTCAAGCTGTCGGCCGGCCGTCAGACCAAGTGAGCGCCGTGGAGATGCAGATAAGGGATGTCTTCGCTTCCCCACAGGTGGCGGCAGAGGTCGCACGCAAGTATCCGCGGCTTCAGGTCACCGATTGGCAGGCCACTAACAGCGAGCTGCTCACCGGCCTGCAAAGCCAGAGGACATCGTCCTACATGATCCAGGTCTTTGTGATCATCGCCGTTATGCTGGGGATCGCCTCCACTCTGGCCATTTCCGCTGTGCAGAAGACCAAGCAGATCGGTATTCTCAAAGCGCTGGGCATGTCCGACGCACGGACGGGCCTCGTCTTTCTCTACCAGGCGGGTGTCCTGGGCGTGATAGGCACCATACTGGGTATCAGGATCAGCCTCGGGCTGATCGGTGTCTTCACCTCGATAGCCCGGATAGGAGACACCGGGCTCTTCCCAATCGAACCGCAACTGTGGTTCGTCCTCCTCTCCGCCGGCATCGGCGTTGCGATCGCCCTCATGTCGGCCATCATCCCGTACCGAAAGACAGCGCGTCTCGACCCCATCGAGGTGATCCAAGGTGCCTGAAACCATCGTCGTCAGCGAGGTGACGAAAGAGTACGGCACCACGGTCAAGACGAAGGCCCTTCGTGGGGTCTCCTTCAGGGTTGTGGGAAAGGAGTTTCTCTTCATCATCGGACAATCGGGCAGCGGTAAATCGACCCTGCTCAACATGCTCGGTCTCCTCGACCGTCCCACCGAGGGGACTGTGGTTCTGCTCGGGACCGATGTCGGCGGACTAGGGAAAAGAGAGCGGGCCGCGTTCCGAAGCGAGCATCTGGGGTTCGTGTTCCAATTCCACCATCTATTGCCGGAGTTCTCTGTCAGAGAGAATCTGCTCATCCCCACTTGGATCCGGACGTCGGCCAGAAGCCCACGGGGCGCAGGCAATGCGCGAAAGCGCGCTGAGGAGATCCTGTCGTTCCTCGGCGTCGGAGATCTTGCGGATAAGAGCGCCGATCAGCTCTCCGGCGGGGAAAAGCAGCGCGTGGCCGTCGGACGGGCCTTGATGAACTCGCCCGACCTTCTGCTGGCCGACGAGCCTACCGGGAACTTGGATACCGAGAACTCAGCCCTCGTCTATGATCTCTTCCGGCGCATTCATCGGGAAATGGGTACCACGTTCGTCGTCGTCACCCATGATGAGACGATCGCCGAACGAGCGGATCGCATCATCGAGGTCCGAGATGGCGTCGTGTCCCGAGACGTCCGGAGCGACTAGGTCGGGTAGCCCCCGCAGCCGACTGTAGCCGGGCATTCTTGTTCGGCGCAGTACCTCAGAGCTGGGACGACGACGACTACCTCACGACGCTCAGTTGCAGTCCCTGGTCTTTGGAGATCTGTTCCACCCGCCTCATCACGTCGGCGGGCGGGAATGCCAAGGTGTCCCGCGATAACCAGGTGACCCATTGGCCGGCCCGAATGTTCTCAAGCGCAGGTTTCAGAGCTTCGATCCCTTTCAAGGAGGAGTCGGGGGAGCGGATCTCGTCGTGTGTCTTCTCCCGATTGGTGCCCTCCAGCAGCGAAAAACGCCACTGTCCATCGTCCTGCCAACTGTAGAGCTCGTAGCCCTTCATGGAGCTCGCCTGGCCGTCTGGGGCCGTGACATCGTTTGATTGACAGCCGGCGAGAACAACCCCCAAGAAGATGGCGCCGAGGAGAGACGCAAACAGCTTCATATTCCGTTCTCGTTAGTTCTGTCCTCATTAGGTAGCGCCCGCCACCATCTGTAGCCTGCTGCTAGCCCGGTCACGACCAGTCCGACCAGAATGAGAATGACCCCACCCTTGGACGCGACGCCCTCCGCCCGCATGGTCCCGCGGTCAGCTTTGGCGTCCCTCCCGTTCGTCTTCCCGGCCATCCGTCACGACCTCCTTCTATGACCGGCTGCGGCCGCTCTCGAGCTCTGTCACCAGCTCATCCAAGAAGAGACCCACGTCGGTGATGATCGCGATGGTCTGGAAGCTACCCCGGTCGGACAGCTTGGTGGCCACTGCCGGGTTGATATCGACACATACGGTGTGTACCGCAGCCGGGAGGAGATTGCCGGTGGCGATGGAGTGGAGCATGCTGCACAGCATGAGGCAGAGCCCGGCACCGCGGACGTGCTCCCGCATGGACTGCTGGGCTTTCACGGAATCGGTGATGACGTCAGGCAGAGGGCCATCATCGCGGATGGACCCGGCCAGGACGTAGGGGATATTGTGCCGCACGATCTCATGGAAGAGGCCGGAAGTGAGCACGCCCTGCTCCACCGCCTGCCGGATGCCCCCACAGCGGCGGACACGATTGATCGCCCGCAGATGGTGCTCGTGACCACCCTCGACGGAATCACCCTCCGTCAGGTTGATGCCGAGCGAGGTGTTGAAGAAGGCAGACTCGATGTCGTGGACCGCAATGGCGTTGCCACCGAATACGATGTCGATCCAACCGTCCGCCACAAGCTTGGCGAAGGCCGGGGCGGCTCCGGTATGTACCACGGCCGGCCCAAGGACGGCCACGATCTTCCGACCATC
The DNA here is from genome assembly GCA_043801935.1 of bacterium. Lineage (GTDB taxonomy): Bacteria > Actinomycetota > Thermoleophilia > RBG-16-64-13 > RBG-16-64-13 > JAZDLO01. The sequence continues at coordinate 20,899 of JAZDLO010000033.1, read as the reverse complement.
TTCGCGCATCTCCCGCATGAGGCGGGCCACCTTGGTGACCACCAGGCGTTTGGGCTTCTCCGGCGATACCGCCGAGCCCATGAACTCGAACGCCCGGGAAGCGCGATCCCGCCCGAGCGGCACAGCGCGGATGCCACGGGTGCCTACCACGATCGGGTCGCCGGCCTGAACCTGGATCACGGGAACCGTTCGGGCCGCCCCCTCCACGGGATCGACCACGATACCGCAGTCCATCTCCGGCCATTGCACGGGTATCCAGCGCCCCTCGAGGCGCACGAAGGTCTCGAGATTGGTCGTGGAGTAGAAATCCTCTGGGAACACCCCATCGGCAGGAGCGGGCTCAAGACGGATGTCGTCCTGCTCGACGATCTCCACTCCGTGTTGTTGCAGGCCGCGGAGGATGGCGTTCAGTTGTTCTTCGCTAGGAGCGGTGACCCGGAGGAGAGCCAGGGAATGGTCGTCTTTCTCGCGTCCCATGCGGAAGCGGAGGATACGGTACTCGCCGCCGCGCTCGAGGATGTCGTCGAGCACTCGGGGCAGGAGCAGCGAGTCGATGATATGCCCCTCGAGCTTGATGTCTTCGTAGGTGCTCATGGGGGCCATTATCGCCTGCTCAGGTCGTTTGCACTAGCGTCGAGGGCGAGCGTCGGTACAGGCGCTTCGGGACGTCGCCGACCCTCAGGGTGGAACGAGGTGCGAAGCTACAGGCAATGAAGCCGCCGCGCCGCCATGCTCCGCGTTCCCCGCCGAATCTCAAGCGCCGCCGACTCAAGGCCGATACCACCACATAGGGGAGTAGGCGATCCGGGCTTGTAGCCGTCTGTGGGGTTCTCTTGTCGCTGCGTTGGAAGATCTATCTGCTGGTGGGGCTCACGCTGGTCGTCGCCGTCGTGGTCATCTTCGTGATCTCGCAGACCGTCTTCATGCGTGGTTTCACTACTGTGGAGAACACGGAGGTCCAGGAGCAGGTGGAGCGCGCACGGGCCGCGGTTGCCCAGGACCTGGCGGAACTCAGCGCCGATGTTTACAGCTACTCCTCGTGGGATGACACCGTCACGTTCCTCAGCGACAAGAACCAGGCCTACGTCAAGGCCAATCTCGCGGATTCGTTTTTCGCGGGATTCAAGGCCAACGTGGCTGTGTTCGTTCGAAACGATGGGACTATCGTCTGGGGTCGGGGCTTCGATCTGGAGAGTTCGAAGGCCTCCGCCCTGCCGCCGGGACTCAGCAAATACCTGATGCCCGAAAGCCCTCTCGTCCGCCACTCGAGCCTCGATAGCAAGCTCTCTGGGATCTTGATGCTCCCTGACGGCCCGATGCTTGTAGGCTCCCAGCCGATCCTTACCAGTGAGAGCGAAGGCCCGGTACACGGAGCCTTCATCATGGGGCGGTGGCTGGACGCAGCGAGATTGGAGGGATCTTCCAGCCAGACGAGGCTTTCCCTGGCCATACTTCCGTTGTCCACGGCGGAGCTTCCCGCCGAGGTCGAAGAAGCGGCAGCTTCGACCGTCTCCGGCGACAAGACGGTTGTGATCCCCCTCAGCACCGGCACCGTGGCCGGCTACGGGCTGCTGGACGACGTCTTCGGGCAGCCCACGCTGGTCTTGCGGGTGGAAGTGCCGAGGGTCGTCCACGCCCAGGGCGCCAAGAGCGTGCGCTACTTCATGCTCGCACTCATAGGCGTGGTACTCGTGTTCGGCGTGGCCGTGAACAGGCTTCTGGAGCGCTCGCTGTTCAACAGGCTCGCTCGTCTGATCGCCCAAGTGCGGCATGTAAGACCCGGCCTGGGGAAGCTCACCCCCATCGCGATCGGCGGCAAGGACGAGCTTACCCTGCTGGCGCAGACTATCAACGCGGGCTTCTCCCAACTCGACAGCACGCGCACCCAGCAGGAGATACAGGCCCGGAGCTTGGCCGAGACCCTTGAGGAGCTGAAAGGCAGGCACCGGGATCTGGAGAAAGCGCACGGCCACCTCCAGCAACTTCAGGAGGTGAGCGCATCGCTTGGCGGCAGCTTGGAGATAACCGACGCGCTGGCACAGCTGGAGAGTGTCGCTCTTGACATGTTCGAGGCGGACGAGGTTTGGCTGCTCCGTTTGCAGACCAACCAGCAACAGCTTGAAGGGCTGCGGGCGTTCGTCCGGCAGAAACCCGGTTCCGCGCGACTGCCAAAGGTCTTCGGTTGTGACCGCCCAGATGGGGGGTTGCCTCAAGAGGCTAACGGCCTGCTAAGGGCGGTATTCCGCGGCTCCAATGCGATCTTCATCAAGTCGACCGCGGAGCTGACGCCTGATGAGCAGAGCCGTCTGTTCGGCGGTTCGCTTCCGGATCTCGGCGGTTTCTGTTCGCTCGCCCTGGTTCCCCTGCTCGCCGAGGATCTGCCGGTCGGCCTCGCGATATCGGCTTCCGACAGACCCAAGGAGTTCACCGGTGACAGGAGGTCTACCATCCTTCTGTTTGCCAGCCAAGTGGCCCAAGCGCTAAAGAACACGCGCCTGATAGAGGAGATCAAGGCCCTTGGGGAGATCGACTCACTCAGTGGGCTGTACAACCGGCGCAGGGCTCTCGAACAACTTGAGCTTGAGGTGGCGCGAGCCCGCCGTTACCAGGGGACGTTCTCTCTGCTGATTGCAGACATTGACAACTTCAAGCTCTTCAACGACACCTACGGACATCCCGTGGGGGACGAGATCATCAGGCGGGTGGCCGGACTTCTGCGACATAGGAGCCGCGATGCCGACTTCGTGGGTCGCTTCGGGGGAGACGAGTTCATCCTCATCCTCCCCGAGACATATCGAGCCGGCGCAGCCACGGTCGCCGACCACATGAGAGTCGCGCTGGGTTCGTTGCCCTACATCGCACCCGATGGTGCTTCGATCCCGTTGCGCATGAGCTTCGGTGCCGCTTCATTCCCCGAGGATGGTCAAGAGGCGGCGGCTTTGATCGCCGTCGCCGACGCAAACCTCTATGAGTCTAAGCGCTGGGGGGGCGACACCGTCACGGTACGGCGAGAACCGGTCGGCGGCGAGACCATCGACTCTGGAGCCTTCAGTACCCTTGACGCACTGGTCAATGCGGTGGACAACAAAGACCACTACACTCGGCGGCACTCCGCTCAGGTGGCGGCACGTACCACGGCGATCGCCATGTCGCTAGGCTTCAGCAAGCAGAGGCAAGAGGCACTGCGCGTGGCCTCGCTGGTGCACGATGTGGGAAAGATATTCGTGCCGGACCGCGTCCTGCGCAAGCCGGGGGTGCTGACGCCCGAGGAAGCAGAAGCTGTGAAGGAGCACTCGTTCTTTGGCGGCAAGATCATCTCTCTTTACCTGCCTGAGCACGAGGAGGTGCGGCAAGCGGTGATCTCGCATCACGAGCAGTGGAACGGGACGGGGTACCCCGACCGGCTGCGCGGTCTGGACATCCCTCTGCTCGGACGTATCCTCGCGGTAGCGGACGCGTACTCGGCCATGACCACCGATCGCCCATATCGGGCGGCTCTCACGGCGGAAGAAGCTATCGCAGAGCTGACGAGAGGGAGCGGCACCCAGTTCGACCCAGAGGTCGTCAACGTGTTCGTCGGCTGCCTCGCCCAGGAAGCGCCGGCAACCTAAAGCATCCCTGCGTGTCTGAACCAGCGCAAGGTATCGTCGATGCTTTCTCGCAGGGGACGGGAGGAATAACCGAGCTCTCGTCTTGCCTTCTCGTCGCTCATCAGGCAGTTTGAGGTGATCACGTCGAGCGAGTAGGTGGTGAACAGGGGACGCTCCCGACTGATCCAATAGTATGCGGGGATGAGGAAACTCACGGCCTTGGTGAAGCCGAAGGGGAGGCGCCGGCGGGGGGCCCGTGCTCCAGTGATCTCCTCGACAGTGTGCAGGAGGTCCCTCACGGTGATCTCGTGGCCAGCCAGGAGGTAGCCCTGTCCCCGGCGGCCCTTGGTGGCGGCGGCCATCAATCCTTGAGCGACGTCCCGTACATCGACGAAATTGTAGGCGCCGTCGACGTAGGCTCTGAGCCGGCCGCGGAAGCAGTCAACGATCAGCTGTCCAGTGAGGGAGGGACGGAAGTCGTAGGGACCGACGATGCCGGAGGGGAAGACCACGACTGCGTCCAGGCCCTCCTTGATCGAGTCGAAGACGAGCAGGGTGGCCTCGGCCTTGGTTCTGGCGTAGGGGCCGCGGACGCGTGCGGGATCGATGGGGGCAGTCTCGTCTAGATAGGTTCCGCGCGGCGGCTCGACGAAGGCATGGACCGAACTGGTGTATACCAGGCGGCCCACCCCGACGTCACGGCAGGCAGCCAGTACGTTGCGGGTGCCGCCCACGTTTGTCTCGCGAAGCCGCTCCAACCCGCCCGTGGCGATCGACACGATCCCTGCCAGATGAAAGACGACCTCGGCACCCCAGAAAGCCCGCAGCAGCGAGTCGTAGCTCCGCACGTCGGCCTCTATCACTTCGACGTCGAGGCCGGCGACAGGGGCGGTCCTGCCCCCTGGGGACACCAAAGCGCGCAGCCCGGTCACCCCGTCCGCCGCTAGGCTGCGCAGGAGCACGTTACCCACTTGGCCCGCGGCTCCGGTCACGACGATCATGCCGCTCTCCTCCAATGCCGCCTTGAACCCATGCTGCTAACGTCCGAGATCCTGCGGGCTCAACGAAGCCCCGCAGCATTCCGAAAGGGGGCGGCGCTTCGGCCGGTCAGTAGTCTCGGTGGGAACCGTCACAGTGAGGCGGGTTGTTGGAGAGGCCGCACGTGCAGAGCACCATCGGAGACCTGCCGTCAGACTTGAACTCGAGAGGCGTGATCCCTGACCCTTCGTGCGATCCGTCGCAAAAAGGCGGGGTCTGGGTCCGACCGCACCGGCACCAATAGTGAGTGCCTTCGGGGAGCGTCACCAGCACCGATCTCTCCACATCCCTCGCGTTCGTGAATCTCACGTCGTCCTCCTCTTACGCTAGCGCTCCTAGTGATCGGCAATGCGGGGGGGGCGATAGTCCGGCGCACGGCGCCGGGCTATCGCCCCGATGAAGACGCTAGCGCTCCCGCCCGGGTTACCGATCAGTAGGTCTCAGCCCAGATCTCGTAGTACGCCTGCGCGTGCTTGCAGGCCGGGCACTCATCGGGGGCCGAGAGTCCCTCATGGATGTAGCCGCAGTTGCGGCAATGCCAGCGGACCGGGGCGTCGCGAGAGAAGACCCTCCCGTTCTGGACGTTAGCGAGCAGCTTGCGGTACCGGGCCTCGTGCGCCTCTTCGACTTCCGCTATCTCCCTGAAGGAGGTAGCGACTTCCGGAAAACCTTCCTTTTCCGCGATGCCGCCGAAGTTCGGGTAGAGCATGGTCCACTCTTCCTTCTCGCCCTCAGCTGCCGCGAGCAGGTTCTCGGCTGTGGTGCCTGTCTTGCCCGCCGGGTATATCGCCGTGATCTCCGCCGGGCCGCCCTCCAAATGGTCGAAGAATACTTCAGCGTGTTCTTTCTCGTTGTCTGCGGTCTCGGCGAATATCGCGCTGATCTGCTCGAAGCCCTCTTTCTTGGCGCGACTGGCGAAGTAGGTGTATCGGTTTCGAGCCTGGCTCTCGCCCGCGAAAGCCTTAAGCAGATTCTGCTCGGTCTCCGTTCCCTTGATGGTCATCGGTCTAGATTCTCCTTTCAGTGAGCGACGGTGATCGGACTATTCCCACAATGGTGGGCACTCAATCCGCGCACATACCGGCCGGTCCGGCACCATCGGCGGTCTTCCTGCATCTAAACCGCCTAGTTTCCGGAAAGGTCCTGCTTGCGCTGCAGGAACTCCTCTCTGTCGATCTCACCGCGGGCGTAGCGTTCCTCAAGTATCTGGAGCGAGCTCCTGCCGGCCGGCCCAGTCGGGTGTCCGGGCGGCGGACTCGGCTGAGAGTAATCGTGCCGGGAGACGCCCCTGACGAGAAGAACGATGCCGACTACGATCAAGGCCAGCACCGCGAGCAGAAAAACTATCATCACGGCCTCACCGGCGCCCCAACCGTTTCCCCAACCGTTTCCCCAACCCCACATCATCATGGCCTCCTAAGTCGAAGGGTCGCGTCTAGCAACCTTCCTATCCCCCGCTGGCCCGGAACGTAACCGCCCGTCCTACGGGCTCAAAAGGTATCGCAGGCGTGACAAACGGCCCCTTGACGTTGACCTACTGCAGTTCTATAATTGAACAGTGTAAGTAAGTATTATATCGATAAGGAGAGCGATGGCTATGGAGCAGGGTGGGACACGGACCAGGCGCCGGGAGCGGATGCGCGAGCAGATCCTGGAAACAGCCCGGCACCTGCTGGTCGAAGAGGGGCCCGAGAGGTTCTCGATGCGCCAGCTCGCGCGTACGCTCGACTACAGCGCTCCTGCCCTCTACGAGTACTTCCCCAGCAAGGACGCGCTCGTCGGGGCGGTCGCCGAGCAAGGCTACGCTCGCTTTGCCCAGCATCTGCTTGCGGTACCCCAGGATCTCGTCCCCCGGGATCGATTGGTTGGTCTGGGTGCTGCGTACCTGCGTTTCGCCCGGGAGCACAAAGAGGAATTCCTTCTCATCTTCAACCGTCTGAGCGGGGGCACGGATGGGAGTTGGGAGGAGTTTCTGGCGGAACCGGGCACTTTCGGGGTCCTTCTAGACGCAGTGAAGGCACACATCCGAGAGCCGGGCGAAGCCTCCGCGTCCCCGGGCTCAGAGGCCCGCGCGGGTATGTTGGCCTTTGGCTACTGGTGCCTGGTTCACGGCATGGCCATGCTCGAAGTGGCCGCGCCGCAGGGGATACGGCCGCGCCTTGAAGCGATGGAGATGGAGATCATCCAGAGTTTCACCGACCAGGGTGGGCGCGCACAGGGTTCTGAGAGAGCTGCGAAGGAGGAGTGAACGATGTCCAAGAAGCTTGTTGTCCCACTCACCGTCGGAGCCGCCTTCTGGGCGCTCGCTCTGGCGGGCTGGCTCGCCTCAGGGCAGGTATTCGTCCTGGTAAATTTCGGCTATATCGGTACCTCGGTCGCACTGGGACTTGGTCTCTACGCCGTGCTTCCTCGTGCCAAGAAACCCTTGGGAAGACGGATCGCCCAGTTTCTCGTCGGCGTCTACATGCTTGGCTTTCTCGGACTTCTCGGAGCCGAGAACATGCAGATCGAGGGCCTGTTCTACTATCTCTTGGCCGGTGTCTTCGCCGGCGCGGTCATCCACTACGCGGTAGCCAAGATCATCGGTCCGCTTTTCTTCGGCCGAGCGTGGTGCGGATGGGCCTGTTGGACCGCTATGGTTCTCGATCTGCTGCCCTGGAAGACACCCGGGCGGCGGGACATGGGCCGGCTTGGACACCTTCGCTACCTGGTATTCGGGTTGAGTCTGCTGCTCATATTGGTGCTGTGGTACGTCTTTGGCTACCGGATGGGAAGCAGGACGGCCTCCCTGGCTTGGCTTCTGGGCGGCAACGCCCTGTATTACGGGACCGGCGTCGGGCTCGCGTGGAGATTCAAGGACAATCGTGCGTTCTGCAAGATCCTCTGTCCGGTGGCCGTCCCTCTCAAGGTGGGCTCGCGCTACTCTCTGCTGAAAGTGCGGGGGAACGCTGAGGCGTGCACCGGCTGCGGCACATGTTCCCGAGCCTGTCCCATGGGTGTGGATGCCCACGCGTTCATACAGGCCGGGAGCCGTGTCCTATCCACCGAATGCACCGTCTGTCAAACGTGCGTGAGCTCATGTCCCAACGAAGCCCTGAAACTGAGCTTCGGTGTGGACACCCGTCGGCGGCTGCACACACCGGAGCGGAGGCGGGGACTGCCTGGGGCGGTGTGAGTTCGCCCGTGCGCTGGGCACCAGCCACTCGTCAAGAATAGATGTGATCCCGTTTGGGAACGCTATACCGAGATTCTCGAGAGACGATCTCGTGTAATAGCGGAGAGGAGCCCCAGACCATGAGAATCCTGAACGGAGCCGCGCCCGGGCCAAGCCGCGCCCGGCGGGTGATTGTGATCGTCGCCAGTATCGTCGGCGTGTTGGTCTTCACCCTGTTACTCGTAGGTTGCGGTGGTTCGAGCGCAACCACCATCACGACGACGGGTTCCGGCTCGACCACCACGGCAAGTCCGAGCGCCTCGGGCGGACAGGGCGCGACTATTCAGGTGGTCATGACCAACCGGACGTTTGACCCGGTCACCGTGACCATCAATGTGGGGGATACCGTCACCTGGACGAACCAGGACGCACCTCAGCACGACGTCGTGGCGGAGAACGGGGAGTTCAAGAGCGACCTGTTCGATAAGGGCGGCACTTTTAGCTACACCTTCTCGAAGGCGGGAACGTATCCATACTTCTGCAGTATTCACCCGGGGATGATCGGCACCGTGATCGTGCAGTAGCCATGGAGCCACCTGTCCCCCGGCGGGACAGGCTCACAGCGCCGATTCGAGAATGCCGGCCAGTTCGGCGGGCGTGAGCGCGAGCGGATTCGCCTTCATGCTGCTGGCCCGGGCGGCCTTCTCGATGAGTTCGGCCGTCTGGTCGGGCGTGATGCCGTAGCCGGCAAGCCGCGGGATGTCCAGATCGGCGACCAGCTTGTGCAGCCATTCGACGCCGTCGTCGGCTGAGGCGCCGGAATGTCCGGTAAGCAGCCCGGCGACTCGTTCGTATCGAAACAGCGCGCCACTCCCCGGCTGACGCTCGCGCAGGGCGCGCAGGTTGGTCGCCACGACGTGCGGCAACAGGGCCGCGCAGATCGCGCCGTGCGGCGCGGGGAACATGCCTCCCAGCGGTCCGGCGATACCGTGCACCGCCCCGAGCCCCGCGTTCGTCAGAGCCATTCCTCCGAACAGGCTGGCGACGGCCATGTCTTCGCGAGCGACGCCGTTCTGCCCATCTTCGTAGGCCTTCCGCAAGGATCGCGCCACGCGGCCGATACCTTCCACACAGAGCGCATCCGTCAGCGGATTGGCGCGGGTGCACACGAACGGTTCGATCAACTGGGCCAGCGCGTCCATTCCGGTGGTCGCGGTGATGGCCGGCGGTAGGTCGTACGTCAATTCGGGATCGACCAGGGCGACTTTCGGCAACATCAACGGGCTGCGCAGGCTCACTTTGACGCGGTGTTCCGGCGACGCCAGCACCGAGTTACGCGTGACCTCCGAGCCGGCGCCGGCCGTGGTGGGAATGGCGATAAAGGGTGCCGGAGCGGCGGTCAGTGACTCGCCGCGGCCGACGATCTCCAGGTAGTCCAGCAGCTCACCTGTATTCGTGAGCATAGCCGCGATCGCTTTCCCTGCATCAAGCGCGCCGCCGCCCCCGAAACCGATGACCTGATCGCAGCCCTCCGCCTTGGCCAGAGCCGTGCCGGTCCGGACCGTCTCGATCTCCGGCTCACCGGCGACGGGGAATGTGATCGCGCTCACCCTGTGCTCGCGGAGGATGGTAAGCAGCGGCTCGGCGCGATGCGGCGTGCGGCCGGTCACAACAAGTGCGCGCCGGCCTAGACCCTTTGCGATCGGGCCGACTTCGCGAGCCGTGCCGGCTCCGATAATGATCCGAGAGGCAGTCGCGAACTCGAAGCGCATGTCACCAGCCCTCGGCCTCGGGAAAGACGTTCGTGTATTTCACACTGGAGCGCGGCTCGGCCATCAGCGGCGCTACCGCATCCCTCCACGTACGGTAATGCTCGGTCTCCTTGTGGGCCGCGGCCGCGTCGGCCGTGCGATACGCTTCCACCAACAGGAATCGCTCAGACTGATCCTCCTGCTGCACCACGTCGAACCGCGCCACGCCCGGTTCGTGAACGCTTCGGCGGGCGTTCTCCACCGTCGCCCGTTTGAACGCCTCCACACATTCCGGTCTCACTCGGGCAAACACGTGAACGATCAGCATGTGCATCCCTTCTTTCGGGTCCCCGTTTCACGAGTATCGCCCTTCAAACCTAGCCGCAGGTGTCCGCACGGACTGAGAAGCCTTCAGCGGCCTTCCCGACCACTACGCGGTCGGATCGGCGAGACGGCCCAAGAACAGCAGCGCACCGGTATCTAGGTCGCGCAGGGCGAAGACAGAGGCTCATGCCGGTCTTGCCGGGCTATGGAGCTCCTTTGAGCGCGGCCAGCACCTTCTCGGGCGTCATCGGCAGGCTCCAGATCCTGACGCCGACCGCGTCGTAGATGGCGTTGGCGATGGCGGCCGCCTGGTTCACACAGCCCGGTTCGCCCACCCCCTTAGCACCGAACGGGCCGGTGGGATCGGGTTGCTCGAGCAAGATGATCTCCAGCTCGGGCATGTCCAGCGAACCGGGGATCTTGTAGGTGTCGAAGTCGTCCGTGAGCATGCGGCCGGTGCTGGAGTCGAGCAGCGGATCTTCGTACAGCGCGTACCCGATCCCTTGAGCCGCCCCCCCCTCAAGCTGCCCCTCCACGGTCATGGGGTTGATGGCTCGGCCGCTGTCGTTGACTGCCACCATCTTGAGCACGTCTACCTCACCGGTCTCGACATCCACCTCGATCTCGGCGAAGAGGGCCTGATAGGGGGCCGGAGAGGTAGAGGGAGAGAACGAGGCCTTGCCCACGATCTGGTCCACGTCATACAGGTCGTAGATGGACCGTTTGGCCACGTCGGCTACGGACGTGGCGGCGGAAGGCTGAGCGCGGGCGAACACCATGCCATCTCGGATATCCAGGGCATCCGCAGGCAAGCCCAGGGTCTTGGACGCACGTGCGAGGAGCTTCTCCCGGGCATCGATCGCGGCCTGTTCCACCGCCTGGCCCAGGATGTACATGGTGCGGGAGGCATGGGAGCCGATCTCGTAGAGGTTGGTGTCGGTGTCGCCCCATACAACCGACACGGTCTCGAACGGTATCCCCAGGATTTCGGCGGCGATCTGGGCGAGAGAGGTGAAGGCGTTGGTGCCTACCGGCGCGGGCCATACCGACAGCACCACGGAGCCGTCTTCGCGGAACTTGATCAGGGCGTTGCTGTGCTCCACGTGGACCGGCCAGGCCCCGCTGTTGTGGGCCATGCAGGAGACCCCGAGGCCGCGGCGGCGAGGGCTCGTGGCCGAGGTGGCCGAGGTGGCCGAGGCCGCTGAGAGGACTGAGGTAGCTGAAGCTGCTCCGGCGGTCGTTGCAGTGGGGCCGTCGTGGCGCCTGCCCGCCCTCCGGGCGTCGCGCCGCCCGATCCAGCCGATACGTTCGGCTCCGATGCGCAGGCAATCGCCCATCCCCGAACTGGTGATGGGGAAGTCGGGCCCGAAGGTCCCCGGGTCCCCCAACTGACAGAGATTCTGCAGTCGGAACTCCACCGGGTCCATCCCCAGGGCCTCCGCGGCCATGTCCATGACCTGCTCGCGTACAAAGGTCTCCTCGGGGTTGCCGAAGCCGCGCATGGCTCCACAGGGGGTCTTGTTGGTGTATACGGCGTCGACCTCCGCCCGGTAGGTCGCGCGGCGGTAGAGAGGATTGGCAGCCGCTCCTGCTATCAGCGACGACAGCGCGGCACACTCGATATGGGCTCCGGCGGCCGAGACGATGTGACGGTCGACGGCGGTGATGGAGCCGTCCTTGCTGACTCCCATACGGAACGTGTAGGGGCCGAGGCACGCGCGGGTGGGCCGGTCGACGAACTCCTCTTGCCGCGAATACACCAGTTTGACGGGTCTCCCCGACTTCCTAGCCAACAGCACGCAGATGGGCTCCCGAAACACCGAAAGTCCCGCGCCGAACCCCCCGCCCGTGAACTCGTTCTTGATCCTGACCATCCCCACGGGCATGTCGAAGATGTAGGCGATCATCCTCTGGAACAAGAAGGGCAGCTGCGTGGGCGCCCACAGGGTGAGCCGGCCCTGAGCGTCGATGTCGGCCACGCAGGTGAAGGTCTCGAGCGGCGCTTGTTTCTGCTTGGACGTGTAGGCCACAGCTTCGATCACGTGGTCGGCTGCGAGCAGTCCCCGATCCACGTCGCCGATCACGTGGTGGCAGACGTGCACGGCGAGGTTATCCACCACCGGTTCCTCCGCGGGAGTCCCGTCTTCCTGGCGCCGCTGCACCCGGTCGTGGATCGCGGGAGCGTCGCCCGTCCAGGCCTCGGACTCGTCGAAGACGGCGGGCAATAGTTCGTACTCCACGCGGATGAGCTCGAGCGCCCGGTCCGCGGTCAGCTCGTCCACCGCCGCTACGGCAGCCACTGCGTCACCCACGTAGCGCACCTTGTCTTCGAGCACCCTGGTGTCGTAGACGCCCCACGCCTCGATGCCGCCGTAGCTCTGGAGGTTCATCAAGGTGCCGGTGTACTGCTTCACGGGAGCGTCGCGGTGAGTCACCACCGCCTCCATTCCGGGCAGGCTCTCCGCCTCGGAGGTGTCGATGCTCACGATCCGCGCGTGAGCGTGGGGACTATGCAGTACCTTGCCTATCAGCATGCCGGGCAGGGAGAGGTCGGAGATGTAGGTCGCCCTCCCCGTGACCTTGGCCAGCCCGGTGATATCGGGCAGCCGTTTGCCTATGGTCGAGAATGGCCCGTTTCGCTCTACCATGAGACACACTCCCCGGTGAGTCCCGCGCCTTCCGGTGCCGCGCCGCCTGCGGCGCCGCCGGGCCCGGCGGCGGCGCCCACTCCCGCGGCGCCCTCTCCCGCGGCTGCGCCGCGCTGCGCGCCATCCTCGGAGCGGATGACCGCGGCGGCCGTCAGCACCGCATCGACGATCTTCACGTAGCCCGTGCAGCGGCAGAGGTTGCCGGCCAGGGCCTGGGCCACCTCATGCCGAGTGGGGTCGAGGTTGGTGTCGAGAAGAGCCTTGGCCGAGAGGAGCATCCCCGGGGTGCAGAACCCGCATTGGACCGCACCCACGTCGAGGAAGGCCTGCTGAAGCGGGTGCAGCCTCCCCTGCCGGCTCAACCCTTCGACCGTGAGGATCCGGCGGTCGCGCACCATCCAGGCGAGGGTGAGGCAGGAGAGAGTCGGCTTGCCGTCGACCAGCACGGTGCAGGCTCCGCAGTTGCCGCTGGCCGAGCAGCCCCGCTTGGTGCCGGTGAGCCCCAAACGGTCGCGGAGCAACTCGAGCAAGGTCATGTGGGCGGGGACCAGCTCTTCGTAGGCCCTCCCATTGACGATGAAAGTGGCCACGTCTCTTTTCATGGTCCGTCAGCTCCCATGGAAGTCCCGGCTCTATCCCAAGCCTCGGTAAGTGCCCGCCGGGTGAGTACCTCCACCATGCTCCGGCGATACCCGGCAGAAGAGCGCAGGTCGCTGATGGGCCTGGCTGCCCCGGTAGCCAAGACCGCCGCGTCGGCGAGAAGATAGGGAGTCACCGCGCTGGCCCTGAGAAGATCCTCCGCCTCTCGCGCCCGCACGACGGTGGGCGCGACGGCGCCCAGGGCTATCCGCGCCTGCCGGCAGACGTCTCCGTCTCGCTCCACCAGCGCGGCTACGTTCACCTTGGCGATACAGGCCTTGGTGTGGGCGAGCTTCTTGAAGGCAGCTCCGGTGCCGGGTCGTAGGGGCGGGACGGTTATCTCGGCGACGATCTGATCGGGCGCCAGGATGCTGCAACAGTCTGGGATGAAGAAGTCCTCGATCGCGACCGTCTGAGTTTCGCCGGGGCCGACAAGGTGCACGACGGCGCCGAGGGCGCAAAGCACAGGCGCGACGTCTGAAGCGGGCGTGGCCACACACAGGTTGCCTACCAGCGTGCCCATGATCTTGACCTGTACCGACGCTATCTGCCTGACGGCGTCGTGGAGAAGCGGCCAACTACTCCGAACCAGAGAGGAAAGCTCCACCAACCGCAAGGTGGTCATCGGCCCGATACTGAGGTGGCCGCCGACGGGGCTCTCCAGGAAGTCCAACCCCGGTATGCGCCCCAGGCTGACCAGCCAGGATGGTTCGACCTCCCAACGGGCCATCTTGGCCAGCAGGTCCAGGCCTCCAGCAAGGATCTTCGCTCCCGTTCCGGCGGAAGCAAGGGCGCGGACGGCTTCGTCCAGGCTTTCGGGCTCCAGCAGCTCGAATGGTCTCAAGGTACGATGCATCCTGTCGCCTTCGGTCGCAGAGACGGGAGACGCGAACAGCATAGCGCGAATGCTGCGGTTACGCCCCCCTTGAACAGGGGGTGGTCATGCGCTCCTCAGTCGTCCTTGAGACAAGCCACCACGTCGATCTCCACCAGCATATTAGGCTGAGAGAGCGACATCGGCTGCATGAAGGTGCTGGCCGGAGGCTCCTCGATCAGGCCGGGGGCGTACTTCTGGTAGTACTCCTGCTCGGTCGCGCGCATGAGCTCGTAGTCCTCCAAATGCTTGAGGTAGATCACGGTCTTGACGATGTGGTCCAGGGAGCTGCCGCATTCCTCCAGGGCGGCGCTGATCTTATCCAAGGCGACGATCATCTGCTCTCTTACACCGTCGGAAGAGACGTCGCCGGTCTCCATGGTGCGGCCGCTCGAGCCGGAGAGGAAGACCAGGTCGCCCACCACCACCGAACGAGCGAACCTCATCTTCTGGCCGGCGTAGTGCAGGGGATATGTCTTCTTCTTCAATTTCGCTCCTTATCACGGTATTTGCTCATCGAGGCTCACGATGCGGAACGCCTTGCCCGCAAACGGCCGGGTCTTCTGGTCGATGAAGATCTGGTCTCGTTTCCACTCCCCTTTCAGCTCGGCGTGGCGGGCTTCAGTGGCCACGTGATCTATCGCTCCCGTGCGCTCGTCCACGACGGCGCCGTAGTCCCGGCGGGCGCTTTCTTTGGAGACCAGACCGATGTCCATGTCGTGCTGAAGATAGTCCAGATCGCGGTCGAGGGGATCGCCGTAGCCGCCCCCTCCGGGTGCTCTGAAGTAGAGGACGTCGCCGTCACGGGCGATCTCGCCGCCGGCCCGGTCGATGGAGGTCTCGCTGCCGTCGGGGTGGATGATCTTGTTCTCACCGTGCAATCCCGGCATGCCGCCGAATATGCCGTAGGGCGGGATGACGCACCGGTCGTTACACCCGCCGATCTCGCATTCATGGTCGACCGGACGCATGATGGTGACACTTGACATGCCGCCTCGGTACTTCCCCGGCCCACCCGAATCGGGGGCATAGGCGTACTCCTCGACGAGGAAGGGATACCTGGTCTCGAAGACCTCCATAGGGATCTGCGATACGTGACCGCCGATCCGGGGCCCGCCGGACGCCTGAAAGCCGTCTTTGGTGGCCCTCGCTCCCGAGGCGCATGGGTCGGAGCCCAAGTACCAGGCGTAGTACTCACCCGTCCGCGGATCGAAACCGCCGGCGATGTGTGCGGTGGCCGTGCCCGAATCGGCGGCGATCACCTTCTGTGGGATCACTCGAGCCAGCGCCCCGCTCACCGTGTCGATTATCCGCAAAGAGGTCTCGGTATTGCCGCTCACCACCGGCGCCGGAAACCTGGCGTTCACCACCCGGCCCTCGGGAGCGATGATCGTCACCGGCCGGTAGCACCCGTGGTTCTTGGGGATGGTGGGATCGGTAACGTTGAAAAGGGCGCAGTAGGTGGCCGAATGCACAACGCCGAGGACGCAGTTCGCCGGTCCTTTCACCTGCGCGTCCGAGCCGCTGAAGTCGGCGGTTATGTCACCGCCTTCTATGGTCAGCCTCACATGGATCTTCACCGGCCGGTCCTTATCGATGCCGTCGTTGTCCAGGTAGTCCTCGAAAGTGTAGGTGCCGTCGGGAATCCGCTCGATCTCAGCGCGCATCAGCTGTTCCGAGAGGTCCATGGCCCAGTCCATGGCCTCCTTCATAGCTTCGGCGCCGTACTTCTCGAACAGCTCTTGGATCCGTTTTTCGCCCAGTGAACACCCGGCCACTTGCGCCTGAAGATCTCCCCAACTGAAAAGGGGCACCCGGACATTGGCCAGGAAGAGGTCTTTGACCCCCTCGTTCAGGATGCCTCGGTCGTAGAGCTTGATCGGCGGCAGCCTTACTCCTTCCTGGAATATGCTGGTGGTGTCGCCGGCGAAGCTGCCCGGATGCATGCCGCCGATATCGCCGTGGTGTCCCCGGGCCACGGAGTAGGCGACCAGTTCGCCGTCGTGGTAGACGGGAGCCAGCACATCCACGTCGGGTAGATGGGTGCCGCCCGGGAACGGGTTGTTGTGGATCATCACATCGCCCGTCTTCAGGTCCTCCCTGCCGAACCGGTCGATGATGGCCTTGGCGCTGAGTTCCAGCGCGCCCAGATGGACGGTGACGCCCATCGACGAGGCGATGAGCCGGCCCTCGGCATCGAGGAGAGCGGTGGAGAAGTCGAGCACCTCGTTGAAGATGGGGTGGTAGGAGGTCCTCTTGAGCACTTCGGCCATCTCCGACGGGATGGACTCCATCAGGCTGCGCAGCACTCCCAGGGTGAATGCATCATAGCGACCAGGGTCCCCTGCCATCGTCATACCTGCTTCAGGGTGGCGACGTCCCGTTTGGCTCCGACGCCGCGCCGCGCCGCGTCGCCCTCTCGCCCCGCAATGTTCACGATCAGCGTCCCGTGCCTGTCGACCTTCGCCGTCTCGCCCGGAGGCACTACGATGGTGGTATCCATCTGCTCCACGATCGCCGGACCGGCGATCAGATTGTTCGCCGCGAGGAGGGAGCGCTCGTACGTGGGGCACTCGACGTACCCACCGGCCTCGTCGAAGTAGACCCCCCGGGTCCCTTTGAAGGCAGCCACGGCGTCGGCGGTGCCCCCCGCTATCTCCGGCATGGCCCCTCTGGCCATCGGGCCGACGGCTGCGACCGTCAGGGTGATGAACTCGATGTCCGCCTCCCGAGAGGCGTGTCCGTAGAGGCGGTGGTGCTTCTCGTGAAAGAGCTTCACAAGCCTGTCGATCGACCCCCGGTCTGCGTGCTGGCCGATGTCGCGCACCAACTCCTTCGGGATCTCGACCGGCACTTCGTGCGCCTGGCCGAAGTACCGCATGTCGATCTCGTGACGGACGACGATCTGCTCCCGATCGAAGCCGAGCTCCTCGATCTTGCCGGTTGCCTCCCGCCAGAGCTCTGCGAAGATGCGCTGCAGGCGTCGGGGGTCGGCCTGGGAACTGCGGGCGACATACGAGCGATGGACGTCGTACCTGGCATCGGCGGTGATCAGTCCCACCGCAGAGAAGGCTCCCGGAATCAAGGGGAAGATCACCCGGGGGATGCGTAACTCTTGCGCCATCGGGATCGCGTGCACCGCGGCCGTCCCGCCGGAGACGACCAGGCTGAAGTCTCGAGGGTCGTGGCCTCTCTGGATGGTGACCACCCTCATGGCCCCGATCATGTTGGCATTGATCAGCCGGTAGATCCCATGGGCCGCTTCGGCCACACTCATCCCAAGGGGGTCGGCCACCTGCTCCTTGACCGCCGCCTTGGCTGCGCCGATGTCGACGATCATCTCCCCGCCCACGAAGTACTCCGAGTTGATGTATCCCAAAACGAGGTCGGCGTCGGTCACGGTAGGCTCGCTACCCCCTTTCTGGTAGCAGACCGGCCCGGGCACGGCACCCGCGCTGCGCGGTCCCACATGGACGGCGCCGGCCTTGTCTACAGACACGATGCTCCCACCCCCCGCGCCGATCTCCACCATGTCCATGACCGGCGCTCCGATGAAATACCTGCCGCCCACCCAGAACCGGTTCGTGACCTCAGGTCTCCCGTCGCGGATCACGCACACTTTGGCCGTCGTCCCGCCCATGTCGAACGAGATGACGTCGGGATGCCCAAGAGACGTCCCCAGCCGGGCGGCGGCGGTGACTCCGGCGGCCGGCCCGGAGTCGATGGTGTAGACAGGCCTTTGCGCGGCCACCTCCGACGACATGATGCCCCCGCTCGACTGCATCAGGTAGAACTCTTTCTTGAAGCCTCCGGCCGTCAGGGTGTCGCGGAGTGTGGCCAGGTACGACTGCATGATGGGCATGACGTAGGCGTTCACGGTGGCCGTGCTCAGCCGCTCGTATTCGCGGATGACCGGCAGGATCTCGCTGGAGATCGACAGGTGCACGTTGGGCAGTATCTCCCGGATGATCTCGGCCGTGCGCAACTCGTGGGCCGGATTCATGAACGAGAAGAGGTAGCAGATGACGACGGCTTCCGCACCCAGCGCTCGGATCTCGCGGGCGACCCGCTTCACGGCCTCCTCGTCGAGGGGTTTCAGCACGTTTCCCCGGAAATCGAGCCTCTCCGGGACTTCGAACCGCAAAGGCCGCCTGACCAGCGGGTCGTAGCCGCCCACATAGTCCTGGGGTAGGTCCATCTGCAGGTTGTACATGTCGTCGGGGTCGTCGATCACCCGCTGGCCCCGTCGCAGCTCGAGGATGTCCCGGAAGCCCTTGGTGGTGATGACGGCGACTTTCGCGCCTTTGTTCTCGATGACGGCGTTGGCTCCCACCGTGGCGCCATGGGAGAAGAAGGTGACCTGGCTCAGGTCGATGCCGGCCTTTTCGATGGCATGCCGGACGCCTATCGACTGGTCCTCCGGAGTCGTGGATACCTTGGCAACTGTGATCTTGCCCTCCCCGTCCATCGCCACGAGGTCGGTGAAGGTGCCGCCGACATCCACTCCGATCCTGTACGTCATAGTGTTCCCTCGACCCTCTCGGACCGCTCCGGTGCGTCTCGCTGAGTACTGTTGGGCGCAAGGCCATCGTAGCAGGAGGGAGGGGCGGGTCGCGCATGACGCGCCGCCTGGAAGGTGCCTGTCGCCCTGCCGATTGCCGGTCGAGGCTCGCGGGCACCCTCCTTTACTGCCGGCTTATGAAACAATCTTTATGATGAGGTTCCCTTCGATACAAACAGCCGTTGTCGTCACGAGGGGCTGGAGGAACCGTCTATGAGGGTGATCAGCGGCAGGACGCTCGCGTTGGCGCTGGCTCTGTGCGCGATCGTCGGCTCTGCTTCGCTCAGTGCCGGGTGTGGGTCGACGGATCCTGCTGCCCTTGGCGGGGCGACCGACAGGGGGGCGGACGAAGCCTACGCCGGACGTTACGATGGCCGCTTTCCCGATGATCGGGTCCAGACCGTCCGCGTCCTGATGGAAGCTGCAGACTGGGAGTCCCTTCAGAAGAACGCGCTGGCCGAGGAGTACTACCAAGCGGACATCTGGATCGACGACGAGTTGCTTCAAGACGTGGCCATCCGAGCCAAAGGCAACAGCTCGTTGCGACAGGTGGCTTCGGCCGGCAGTAACCGCGTCGGTCTCAAGGTGGACTTCAACTTCTTCAACTCGGCCCGCAGCTATCACGGCATCAAGAAGCTCAACTACAGCAACGGATTCAAAGACCCCACCCTGATGAAAGAGTTCCTCAGCTACGAACTCATGGCGGAGATGGGCATCCCCACTCCAAGGGCCTGCTTCGTGGATCTGTGGGTGAACGATACCCACCTGGGTGTCTACACTCAGGTGGAACAGGTCGATGCGAACTTCCTGGCCGAGAACTTCGCGGAGAGCAACGGGAATCTCTACAAGCCGGAGATCATGGCCGGCACTCTGGATTGGACCGAGAAGGATGTCGCCACGGCCGGGGGTATGACGGCGTCAACTTCTACCACGGAGTCGTTCAACATCGGCGGGGGCGACCTGGAAGAGATCATTTCTCGGCTTGGGGACGTGGGGTGGATACCGGGGAGAATCGGAACCACAGAGGAAGGCCAGACGACGCCGACCGCGGGCGGCTTTATAGGGGGTCCCGGATTCATGGGCGGCTCCGACTATCTGACCTCGGTGGGACTGAAGACCAACGAGAACTCTCCCGACTACTCGAGGCTGTTCGAGTTACTGGAGGTCCTAAACTCCGAACCCAGCGAGACGTCCACGCGAGATCTCGAGCAGATCCTCGAGGTAGACGAGATCCTCCGATTCCTTGCCGTCTCGGTTGTCTTGGTGCATCTGGACAATTACATCGGCATGGGTCACAACTACTACCTATACGAGGATGGCGGCAAGTTCTGGATCATTCCCTGGGACCTGAATGAGTCGCTTGGGGGATTCGATTCCGGGCTGAGCCGTGATCAGATCCTCAACTTCTTTATCGATGAACCCACGGCCGCCGCGGTGGCCGAATACCCGCTGGTCGAGCAGCTGCTCTCTGAGCCGGAATACCTGGAGACATATCACGGCTACCTCAGGGAGCTCGTTGAGGGACCATTCTCGCCGGAGAGGATGACAGCGCGGATAAACGAGATCGCGGCGCTTATCCGACCCTATGTACAGGCGGACGACAACCTGTTCTTCTCGCTTGATGCGTTCGAACAGGGTCTGACAGAGGACGTGTCCTCGAATGTGGGAAGCATACGCACTATGGGTGGCAGTTTTATCGGTCTTACCACTTTTGTCGCGGAGCGCACCGCTTCCATCAGCGCCCAGTTGAGTGGCGAACGGGTAGCCGGCAAAGGTGACGGAAGCGGCAACGGCGGTAGAAAGGGCATCGGGATGGGCCTTCCAGGCATGGGCGGCCCGATCAACGGGGCGCCGGGCCAGCCACCCGCCGGGCTGCCGGAAGGGGCGCCGACTGCGCCGCCCGCCGCCGGCTTGCCGGGAGCAGGATGAGCGCCGTGCCGCAGGAAGCCGAGCTGACTCCCCCGCCCAATCTGCACCTTCCCGCCTCCTTCGGCGGGCGCCCCTCCTTGCGCGAAAGAGTAGAGCAGAAGTACTTCGTGGCCCCCAGCAAGGCAGGCTGGGCCCTTGCTCTATTACGGACGACCTGCCGATGGGACGACCAGTATCCGGCAGAACAGATCAACAGCCTGTATTTCGACACGCCGCATCTCGATCAGCACGAGAGATCCCTGGCGGGGGAGTTCGGCAAAGACAAAGTCCGGATCCGCTGGTATGGAGACGAGCACGATCCGCACCGTACGAGCAGCCGGCCGGAGCGTCCCCCGGCGCCTCCTGCGAGCCCACGCGTGCAGGTCTGGCTTGAACTCAAATCCCGCCGGGG
>JAZDLO010000249.1:0-12504 GCA_043801935.1 bacterium | reverse complement strand
ACCCAGACCGACAACTACGGCGACTTCTGGCTCAAGGACCTGGCAGACGGCTCCTACACCCTTCTCATCGAGAAACCGGGATATCTCACCCAGAAGCTGGGTCCCATCGACGCCACCAAGAAAGACCAGAACCTGGGCGATATCGCCCTGTGGAAGGGGTAGAGAGCCAGAAGTGGGAGTTGTCAAACAGTGCCCTATCAGATGCTGGAGGCCAGGCTCAAGGAGATGGGCCGGGAATGCCTTGAGCCCTGGTCTGACTTTAGGCCTGCAAGAAGTGTCAAGACCGTGGCGTCAGGGGGGTCATCGCGGAAACACTTCCCTGCTTCCTCATCCACACCAAGCACATGGGTGATGAAGTCGGAGTCTGGGGCAAGGTCGATCCGCCCTGCCCGGAGGAGGGAGACATCAAGCGGAAGCGGATGTAAGAGGGTCTGAGGACAGGAGTGGTGACTTGTATGGGGACCGATCATGTCGCATACAAGCAGGAAGACAAAGAGAACAGGCTCGGCAAGTCTGGCTCCGCCCGGCAAGTTCCCCGCCTTTCCGGTGGTATTCAGCACTGGCTACCGGTGATGTTCACCGACGGCCACCATGGCGGCAGGCTCACCATCGAGCGGATCGTGAAGATTTGCCGCGAGAACAACGCCAAGACCCTCGGCCCGTGTCCCAAGAAAGATGTGCTCCAATCGGGTTCGGACGCCGGCATCGTGATCGTCGATCCGGAGAAGAAGACTGTAATTGGCGAGGGCTTCTGCAAAGGTCTCAACAAGTACTCCATCCACTGGGGGAAGGAGGTGAGGGGCCTGCCAGTCATGACGATGTCGCGTGGCGAGGTCGTCATACGGGACGGCAAGACCGTTGTCAAAAAGGACCGCGGCAAGTACGTCCAATCCCGGGGCTATCACAAGCAATGGGGCAAATCGCGGCGAGACAGTGACAAGAGTTCGTTTTTTATGCGTTGGGGAGTCTGATTTGACGTGAAAGTCACTCTTGGAGGTGGAAAGAATGAACGAAGGGGACGAAAGACCTAGTTTGCGGGAAGGCAAAAGCTTCAGTCGGCGGGAGTTTCTGAAGATCGCCGGCGTGGCAGGCGCTGCGGTCGGCGCGGGGGCAGGCTTAGGTGGGCTCCTGGCAGCCTGCGGTGATACCGCCACCACGACAACGGCCGGTCCCACCACGACGACCGGCGCCACTGCGACCACGGCTGCAGCCAGCACCACCACGGTCAGCGCGGTCCAGACCGGCCGCGAGATCAAGATCGGTTTCGTGGCGCCGCTTACCGGGGGCCTAGCTTCGTTCGGAGTGCCTGACAAATACTGCGTGAGCCGTGCCCAGGAGGCTATCGGGGACGGCATCATCTGCGGGGACGGTCAGAAGCACCCGGTCACGATTATCACCAGGGACAGCCAGTCCGATGTCCAACGGGCCGGCCAGGTCACAGGAGACCTGATCAACAACGACAAGGTCGACATCGTCTTGGCCGCTTCCACTCCGGACACCTGCAACCCGGTCGCCGACCAGTGCGAGGCCAACGAGACCCCATGCCTGACGGCCGACTGCCCGTGGCAGTCGTACGTCGGCTCCCGGGCCGCGGGTGACCTCGCCCGCGTGTTCGACTGGACCTACCATGTCTTCTGGGGCGCGGAAGATCAGGCGGCCACCTACCTAGACATTTTCAGCCAGGTGTCGACCAACAAAGCCCTCGGCGCCATGTATCCCAACGATGCCGACGGCAACGCGCTGAGGCCCATCTATATTCCGACTTGGGAGGCCGCTGGATATACTGTTACCGATGGCAGCGGTTTCCAGGACGGTACCGAAGACTTCACCACCCAGATCGGCAAGTTCAAGAAGGCCGGTTGCGAGGTGGGGACGGGTATTTTCATCCCGCCGGACTTCACCAACTTCTGGAAGCAGTCAGCGCAGCAAGGCTGGAGACCGAAGGTCGCCACGTGGGCGAAGTGTCTGCTCTTCCCGCAGTCGGTGGACGCGCTGGGCAGCATCGCCAACGGCTTGACCTGCGAGGTCTGGTGGTCACCCAACCACCCCTTCACTTCAGGGCTCCTGAACCAGACCTGCCAGGAGTTCGCCGCCGACTACGAGGCCAAGCAGAACGAGCAATGGACGCAGCCGCTGCTGCACTTTGTGGTGCTTGAGTGGGCCGTCGATGTCCTCAAGCGAACCACGAACGTGGACGACAAGAACGCCATTATGACCGCGGTGAAAGCCACCAAACTCGAAACCATCGCCGGCCCCCTGGACTTCACGGCTCCGGTCGAGCCCGTCGGCCCACCGTGGACGGTCGGTCCGTGCCACATCGTCCAGAACGTCTACAAATCGCCGCTGGCCGGTGGCCAATGGCGCACGGCCACCAAGTATCCGTTCGACCTGACCATCGTCAGCAACGTGGCTGGCTCGATGATCACGCTGCAAGACAAGGTTCAGCCGTATATGGGATCCTGAGCTGGGCTCGTTGCGAAAGCGAAGCGATGACCCGCGTCGGCTCGTGGGGTTCCATGGGCCGACGCGGATTATCTAGAGAGCCGCCAGATGCCGTGAGCACTTGTGACAGTGCCGCGAGTGATTGTGGCTTGCCCCCATTTCATGTAGCAGTAGCAATGAGAGTCCGTCGTTCATGTGCTGATGGAGCCCGACCCGGAGCAAGGGGCGTAGCCCCGAGTAGAAGGTCAGGCTGACCGGCCGGTCCTCAAAGGCAAACTTCACCTCACCCCTGAACACGGCGGCTCTCATAACCCCATCGCGACGTGGTGAAGCAGATATCCCGGCCTCATCTTCAGATACGCCTTGTATGATCATTGTTAGTGCTGGAGGCAGGTCTTGATGCGACAGAGACTCCGGTACCTGTGTGACACCTTCGAAGGTGTCACACAGGTACCACTCCTTCTAGAGCGACGCGAGGCGTACGTACACTGAGCACCGGGCGGCGGCGCAAGTTGGGTCGCGCATCTGGCTTAGCGGCGCTCCCATCGACGTCTTGACCGGCCACGTCGGCTTGGTCCTACTCGCGGCTTGGATGTTGGGCGATTCGCGCCCGATCTGCTACGTAGTCGGCGTAGCTCCCCGCTTGCGCAGTCCCATGACGAGCGGTACGCCGGCGAGCAGCACGAGCAGGATGCCCGGGATGACGAAGAACCATGTGAACAGGCGGAAGCTCGGCAGACTGTCGACCTGCTGGTAGTTCGTCACATTCGCCTGCATCACGTCGACCAGCGGCTTGTAGTGATCGAGACCTGGCGGCACATTCGCGAAGACGGGCACCAACTGGGGGAGGCCGCCGAGGAGGCCGGCCATCGCCGGGAACTGCGACCCCAGGAACTGCTGCACCTGCTCCGGGGACATGTTGAGCTGCTGAGCAAGAGCCGCAAAGAGATTCGGTGCCTCGCTCGCGAGCTGTGGTCCCGCTTCAGCGATCGGACGCAAGTTTACGAATGTGTTGTTGTAATAGTCAGCCGTCTTGCTCACGTTGTCCGGCTGCATGATCGGGCGAAAGTTGTCCAGCATGGTCTGTCCGGCCCCCGCTTTGCCCGGCATGGACATCGCAAAGGGCATCACGATCAACGCGATACCGATGACGAGCACGGGCCAGAAGAACAGTAGCCTCCGATTGTTCACCGCTTCCCTCCTTGCGCAGTTCGTTGAATACCCCCATGAGTATCTCACACGACCACAAGCTCCGGTGAACGCTTTTCTTCCTTCTATGATCGTTCCCCGCGGGCGCTTCCTGGACGGCGCAGCAAGAAGCGGTTATCTCCGTTAGCCCGGCCACACCTTAGTGCCCGATCAGGTGGTCTCCTGGTATGCGGGTCCGGGTAGGAGGCCGGCTTGAGAAGGCGCTGAGGTCAGTCTTCGATCGCCGGCGGAGTCTCAGGCTCGCGTGCGGCCACCTCTTGAATGAGACCCTCGTAGCGAGCGATACGGGAATCTATGTCGACCTCTCCGCTTAGGGCAGCCAAGGCGGCCAGCCAGAGCCAGAGATGCGTCCGCAGGGTATCCGCTCGGCTGTACTTCTCATCCCACGAAGCCCTGGCGCTCGCATTGTGGTGGGCCCCGATCATGCTGTATGCGAGCAACTCGAGGGGTATCGCCGGCGGGGGAGACCCAGGCGCTCTCACGCTTTCGAAGTCCATCGTGATCCGGCTGACGATGCCCGCCCATGCCTGCTCCGCGAGCTTGAGTTTGTCGCTCTTCTTGTGTCCGCCCTCCGAGCGGATATGGGAGAAGACGTCGGAGCCGAACTCGTTCGCTCGAGAATCGGCGACGAGACGCCACAGCAGCCTTTCTCCCTGGTCCGTCGACGCCATCAGTTTGGGCTCGATGAATTGGAGGTTCCAACTGATGAAGGTGTGGAAGGCCTCTACAAGCAGTTGGAGCTTGCTGGGAAAATGGCTGTAGAAGATCTGGGGAGTGATACCCAACTCCCGAATGATGGCGGCGATGTGAGTCCGCTCATATCCTTTGGCCGCGAACTCCCCTGTGGCGACGCGCAGGATGGCGCGGCGGATCCGTTCGCTCTCCTGGCCCGCCAGATCCATGCAGTTCTCACGTGCTATGGCAAGGTCTTCGTCCAGTACGATCTTGATCTCGGCAAGCGAATGACCGGCGCTCTTCAGCTCTCCTATCTTCCGTAGCAACTTGACGTGGTCCTCGCAATACAGAGACCGGCTCGCGGCGGTCTTCTGGGGTTGGGGCAGCAGCCCTTCCCGCACGTAGAAATGGATGGTGCTTCGGGAGACTTGGGTCTCGCGCTCGAGAGCGGCTATGGTCAAGACCTCAGCTATGCTCACTCCCCTCTGGTCGAGCTTCGACTTCGCGCCCAGTGTAGCTCAACAATCGTAGTCAACGACTGAGACAGTAGACCGGAGTTTGGCCGAAGTCAATCATTATCGCGGACCAATGGTAGAGGAACAGGGCTGTGGCATCAAGAGTCAACGACTGCAAACGATATTAAGAATCGTTGACAACAGGGGCCTCGTCCTCTAGCATGACGGCCACGGCTCGGGTGGCTAGGGCGCGGACCTTGGAGTTCGCGGGGGGTTTCTGTGGTCAAGTGGATCCAGCTTCTGGTGACCGGTGTCACCGTGGGTAGCATCTACTCCCTGATCGCTCTCGGCTACGTCACCATCTATCGCACCTCCCGCATCGTCAACATGGCCCAAGGGGCCTTTGTCATGTTCGGGGCGTTCTTCACCTATTCGCTTCTGAGTGAACTCGGTCTCCCGTACTGGCTCTCCGCCATTCTCGGCATCCTCGGGGTCATGATCGTCGGGGTGGGGATGTACCTCTTGGTGCTGAAGCCTCTGGTCAAGGTCTCCCTGGTATCCATCATCCTGGCCACCATCGCCCTCAGCATCCTTTTCGAGAACTTCGCCCTGTTGCGCTGGGGGGGCTACGGGAAGGGATTGCCGGCCTTCAGCGGTGACCAGGCCGTCTTTGTCCGTGGTGTGGCCGTGTTCCGGCAGAGCTTATGGGTGATCGGCCTCATGGTCCTGGTCCTCATCGGTGTCTGGGCCATGAACAGGTTCACCCGCACCGGCAAGCAGATGACGGCCACTGCCAACGACCCGGGCGCGGCCAGCCTCTCCGGTGTGTCCACCGGTCGGATGATCATACTGGCCTTTGCGATATCGGCGGCCATCGGGGCTCTCGGGGGCATCGCCATCACCCCCATAAACGTGACCTCGTACTTGTCCGGAGGCATCTTCGCCTTGAGCGGCTTCGTAGCCGCCGTCCTGGGCGGTTGGGGATCGAGCACGGGGGCGGTGGTGGGAGGCCTTGTCCTGGGCATCATCCAATCGGTGGCCACCGGCTTTGTGCCGGCCGGTTATCAGGACGCCATCGCCTTCGTCATCCTCATCTTGGTCCTTTACTTCCGGCCGAGTGGGCTGCTCGGTCTTCCTTCGACTGAGGGGGAGGCCTGATGGCCGGGCGCGGCGGTCGCTTATCCTGGAAGTCGAGCAGGGGCGCCATCTTCAAGATGCTCCTGCTCGTCATCCTGGTAGTGTGGCCGCTTGTCTACTCCAGCGGCTACGCCATGAGGATCATGACCACCGGCGGTCTCTTCGCGATCATCACCATCGCTGTGGTCATCATCCTGGGCCATGCTGGCCAGCTCTCGTTCGGCCATTCGGCCTTCTACGGCATCGGCGCCTACACGGCTGCGCTCCTGAGTGTGAAGGTCTCCTTCCCCACGCTGGCAGCTCTGGTCCTCGGAGGGCTGGCGGCCGGCGCGGTGGCGTTCTTCATCGGCCGCCCGGTGCTCAAACTGCGTTACTTCTACCTCGCCCTGGCTACCATCGGTCTTGGGCAGATCTTCTTGGTGATGGTGATCCAGGCACGGACGGTCACCGGGTCCACTCTCGGGCTTGCGCCGGTGCCCACTCTCAACGTCTTCGGCTTCAACTTCAACACCAACCTCCGTCAGTACTATCTGGTCTGGGTCGTCGCGGTCGTCATCCTTCTCTTTGTCGACCGTGCTCTTAGGTACCGCGTGGGCCGCGCCCTTCGGGCTCTGGCTACGAGCGAGATCGCCTCCGCCACGCTGGGGATGCGCACGGCCAACTGGAAGCTCCTGGGTTTCGTCACCAGCGCCGTCATTTGTGGATTGGCGGGCGGTCTGTACGCCTTCGTGACCACGGCTGTCACTCCCGGGGGATTCACCTTCACCGCCGCCGTTATCCCCATCGTCATGATGCTGATCGGCGGCGGCACCGTGTGGGGGGCGATCGTCGGCGCGATCCTCATGACCTGGGTGATCAACGGGTTCACGAGCATCCAGCAATACAGTGGAGTGGCTTACTCCGCCGTCATGATCCTGCTACTGATCTTCCTTCCCGCCGGCCTGGTTCTGACACCCAACCAGCGGGCTCGGCTGAAGGCGCTCTTCCGCAGGGAAAGGTTGCGTGAGCCTGTTGAGTGCCTGGTAGCGGCCGAGGAAGATCAGCCGGCCGGACAGTGTGAGACGTCGATCGGGCTTCCGTATGCATCGAGAACGGAGCCCGGCGCGACGGCCGCACCGGCGGAAGCCGCGGTCCCGCCGCCGAGCGCCGCCGCGGGCGTCCTCGCGCCGGTGGAAGGCACCGTCTCCGGGCCGCTCCTCGAGATCGAGGGCCTTTCGGTGCACTTCGGAGGCCTGAAGGCGGTGGACGAAGTCTCTCTGCAGGTACCCGAGGGTCAGATCGTAGCTCTCATCGGCCCGAACGGAGCCGGCAAGACCACCCTCTTCAACGCGGTAAGCAGGTTGCAGAGATTGACCGCGGGCCAGATCCGATTCGCCGGGAAAGACGTGACGAAGATGTCGACAGCCAATACCGCCCGCCTGGGTATGGCTCGCACCTTCCAGAACCTTCGCATCTATCCCAACATGAGCGTACTCGAGAACGTCTTGGTGGGGTGCCACCAGCATGAGCGGTCGGGCCTTTTTGCCGGAGCCCTGGGTCTGCCGCACCAACGCCGGGAGGAGCGCGCTTCCCGAGAGCGGGCCATGGTCGCCCTGGCCACGGTGGGACTGGAAGGCAGCGCGTCTCTGCCCGCGGCCGGTCTTCCCTACGGCTCGCAGCGCCAGGTCGAGATCGCCCGGGCGCTGGCGTCCGAACCGCGCCTCCTGCTCCTGGACGAGCCCGCAGCCGGCATGAACACCGCGGAAAGAGCTCATCTGGTGGAGCGGATCGGCCGCATCCGCGACTCCGGGGTCACGGTGCTCCTCGTGGAGCACGACATGGAGCTGGTCATGGGTATCTCCGAGCAGGTGTACGTCCTCGACTACGGTCGCCTCATCTCCGCGGGGCAGCCGGAGGCGGTGCAAAAGGATCCTGCCGTAGTTGAGGCTTACCTTGGAGTGAAGCGCGAATCTGGACACGACCTCTGTGCGACGCGGGAGTTGACCTCGGGCACCTGTCCGGAGCCCGAAGAACTCCTGGTGGTCGAGCATCTGAGCACCTCCTATGGAGCCATTCAGGCCCTTCACGACGTGTCGTTTTCGGTGCCCAAGGGCGAAGTGGTGGCCGTGCTGGGTGCGAACGGGGCTGGTAAGAGCACGCTGCTCCACACGATCTCCGGCCTGCTTCGGCCGCAGGCCGGCTCCGTCACCTATGAGGGAGTCGACGTCACTCGGCTTGCTCCAGAAAAGATCGCCGCCCGCGGGCTGCGCCAGGTCCCTGAGGGCCGGCGACTGTTCCGCGACCTTTCGGTGCAGGACAACTTGCTCGTGGGCGGTTCCGGGCGCCGCGATTGGCGCAGCACTCTGGCCGACGACATCGCCTTTGTCTACGAGCTCTTCCCTGTCCTCGGAGACAGGCGCAAGCAGCCGGCCGGCACGCTGTCTGGAGGAGAGCAGCAGATGCTGGCTGTCGGGCGGGCTCTCATCGGGCGGCCCAAGCTGCTGCTGTTGGACGAGCCCTCGATGGGTCTGGCTCCACAGCTGGTGGACCGCATCTTCGAGGCGCTCGCCAAACTGAACAAGCAAGGTCTCACCATGCTGATGGTAGAGCAGAGCGCGGAGATGGCGCTCTCGCTGGCTCATCGTGGTGTCGTATTGCAGACCGGTGCTGTCGCAGCCTCCGGTCTGGCGGAGGAACTCAGGTTGGATGATCGCGTGCGGGACAGCTATCTCGGCACGGCCCGGAGCTGACACACGCTTTCAGGTAGGCAGGTAGGGAATGAAGACCGGGGAGAGGAGAGTCTGCAAAGTGTTCACAGCAACGAGAGGAAGGAACGGATGAAGAAGCAGTACATGATAGTAGGACTTGTCGTCCTGCTGCTGGTGGTCGCCTCGACGGCGATGGCCTGCGGCGAGGAAGCCACCACTACCACAGCGGCTCCGAGCACCGATACCACAGCGGCTCCGAGCACCGATACCACGGCGGCTCCGAGCACCGATACCACGGCGGCTACCGGACCGGCCACGGGGGAGCCGATCAAGATCGGATTCTCCAACAGCCTCACCGGAGTGAGCGCCGCTCCTGGTGCGTCGGTCAGCAAGGGTGTGGCACTGCAGGTGGAATACGTCAACGCCAACGGGGGTATCAACGGCCGTCCGCTGGAGGTGATCGAACTCGATGACAAGTCGGAGGTGCCCAACGCCATCGCGAACCTGAACAAGCTGATCCAGGAGGACAAGGTCTTCGCTACCATCGGGCCGTTCGCTCAGTTCATGTCGGAGCCGGCCCGCGGTATCGCGGAACAAACCCAGACCCCCATGGTGGGACCCGGCCCGGCCACGCTCGAGCAGTTGGCCGGTCAGCAGTATCAGTGGAGTGTGATGATATCGGCCGCTCCGCCTACCCAGGCCGATGCCCTGACCAAGGTCATCAAGGCAAACGGATGGACGAACGTTCTGGCCATCGCCGACGTTCTCTCGATCCATCAGGAGACGCTCGACCTACTTGTCAAAGCCGGTCCCACTGAAGGGTTCACGCTGACCAAGATGCCCGACACGTTCGGCTTCGATATCACCGATTTCCAGCCGATCATCAACAAGATCATGGACCAGGTCAACACGCTGAAGCCGGATGCTATCGTCCTCTACGTCAATCCGGTCGCGGTACCTGCCCTCTACAAAGGGCTGCGGACCCTCGGCGTGACGGTGCCGATCCAGGGCAGTCCCGCCGGCGCTCATCCGGCGATCTTCTCAATGGGCCCGCCGACGGTCGAAGGGTTCTTGGTCCTCGATTCCGGTGGCATAGTCAATCCGGCCGCTTTGCCCGACGACTGGCCGCTCAAGCAACTGCAGGTCGACTTCGTCGATCGCTACGCCAAGGAGAACGGCAACCCACCGGACTTCTTCTCGGCCGTTGGAGCCGATTTCATCATCGTCCTGACTGAGGCTTTCAAACAGGCCGGCGGCGCGGACGACAAGGCGAAGGTGCAGCAAGCCCTTATCAACTTGACGAATGTCCCCGCGCTCGAGGGCATGGTGACCTTCACCCCCGAAAATACCTCGCAGGGTATCACGGGCGGTATGGTGGAGTTCCAGGTGAAGAACGCCGTCTTCGAGCTCATGAATATCGTGAACTAGGCTCACTTCTTGCGCTCGAACCCTCCGTCCTGGGCCGGGATCGACGCAGAGCAGTCGCTGGGGCTGGCGGCGCAGGCCGCCAGCCCCAGCACAGGAATCGCAGCTGAAAAGACAACGAAGGGTCGACCATGCAGCCTGAGCGCCCGTGGGCGGATCTGAACGTCGAGGAGAAGCTCGAAGAGCGGTTCCGGATCTTCGCCGACCCCCCCTTGCAGTTTGTGAGCCCGGAGGCGGAAGCCGAATACAGGGCACGAGCCGGCAGGCTAAGAAACGCCATCCTGCTTCGCGAGACGCCGGACCGGGTCCCTGTCTGCGCGTTTGCCCAGTTCTACCCCGCCGACCGAGCCGGCTTCACTCCCTATGACGTGCTCTACAGCCAGAAGAAGGCCACCGAGGCCTGGCTGACATACGCGGGGACGCTTCAGCCGGACGCTATCGTTCCGTCTGCTACTGCAGCCGTTGCCGGGCCGGTCTTCGATCTTCTTGACTTCAGGCTTTTCAGGTGGCCGGGTCACGGAGTGCCCAAAGAAACCACCTTCCAGTACGTCGAACGAGAGTGGATGTTGCCCGACGAATACGATGCCCTCATTGATGACCCTACCGATTACCTGCTGCACACATACGTTCCGAGGACCAACGGAGCGCTGTCCGGATTGGCCTCGCTCGAGCCTCCCGTCGGTATGGTCCAGATCTGTGGCGCGGGGTATTGGCTGATGGGCTGGGGCAAACCCGAGGTCCAGGATGCGGTCCTGCGACTCCTGGAGGTAGGGCGCGAGGCGGCGGCGTGGGCAGAGTGGAGCCTTGGGCTGGATCTTCGGCTGGTGTCTGAGGGGTTTCCGGCACAGTTCGGCCTGGTGACCTGGGCACCCTTCGACTACCTCGGCGACACCCTGAGGGGGACACGCGGTGTGGTCACCGATCTCTTCAGGCGCCCGGAGAAGGTGCTTGCAGCCTGCGACCGGCTGACCCCCGTCTTGCTCAAAGCCGTTCTGCGGAGAGCAGCCCCGTTCGTGCCACCTCTGGTCTTCATTCCTCTTCACAAAGGCGCGGATGGCTTCATGAGCGACGAGCAGTTCCGCACCTTCTACTGGCCAAGCCTCCGCAGGATGTGTCTTGGTCTCATCGAGCAAGGCCTTGTGCCTTATCTGTTCGCCGAAGGATCCTATGACTCGCGGCTCGAGATCATCCGCGACCTACCGGCCGGTCGAGTCGTCTGGCACTTCGATCAGACCGACATGCGCCGGGCCAAGGAAGTGCTCGATGGCATTGCCTGCATACAGGGGAACGTGCCCCTTTCCCTGCTTCAGTTGGGCGCGCCCGAGGAGGTCACCGTCTATTGCCGCCGTCTCATCGATGACGTAAAGGGCGAAGGAGGCTTCATCCTGGACATAGGAGCCGGGGCGGATACCGGCAGGGAAGAGAACTTCAGGGCCATGATGCAGGCGGCCAAGGAATACGGGATCTACTAGTAGTACAGTCCACGAACAGTGAAGGAGTAGTCGACCTATGAAGGTATTGGGCATATCTTGCGGACGCCGCCTGAGCAACACCGAGATCATGGTCAAAGAGGCTTTGATGGGCGCCGAAGAGATGGGCGCCGAGGTCGAGTTGGTGCACCTGCACGACCTCACCATCAAGCCCTGCACCGGATGCAACTCCTGCGTCATCGACCTGTTCGAGCGCTGCGGCCCGGGTCGGTGCGTCATCAAGAACGACGACATGCCGTTCATCGACGAGAAGATCATGGAATGCGATGGCCTCATCCTCGGCTCGCCCATCTACGAGAAGTCCCCCAGCGGCCAGCTCAAGAGCTTGAATGACCGCATGGGCCCCTCGCACGATCAGGCCTTCCGCATGGCCGCCAAGAAGATGCGCGAAGAGCGAGGCATCACCACCGGCGAGGGTCCGGACGAGAGGGCCTTCAAACCCCGGGCCGCGTCGCTCATCGCCGTGGGAGGTAGCGAGTGGGACACCCTCGCCCTGCCCATGATGAGCCTCTTCACCATGTCCATGCAGATCGAAGTGGTGGATAGGATCCTAGTCAACTGGATCGGCCTGCCCCGGGTCATAGCTCTTCGGGACGACCTTCTGGAGTGCGCGCACAGATCTGGGCGCCACGTGGCCGAAACGTTGATGAGGCCGATCGAGGAAGCGGAGTACATCGGCGAGCCCGGGTTGTGCCCGATTTGCCACTCCAAGGTCGTCGAAGCCAGAAGCGGGGCCGACTACCCCGTGCTCTGCGCCGCGTGCGGAGTGAGGGGGACGCTGAGCGTCGCCGGCGGCGAAGTACGGTTCACGGTCACCGACGAGGATCGGGTCCACTCCCATTTCCTCCTGTCCGGGAAGTTCGAGCATCTGGAAGAACTGGCGAACATCTCGCTCAAACCACCAGCCAACAAGGGTGAGATCCCGGCGAAGGTCGCCAAGTACAAGGACTACCTGTCGTACTCGAAGCCAGATCGACGGCGCAA
>JAZDLO010000243.1:0-12886 GCA_043801935.1 bacterium | reverse complement strand
CGGCGCGGCATGGGAGGGCGGCGCGCCCTCGGCCGGCGCCGCCCCCGCTGCGGGTGCCGCGTCGGTTCCGGGCGAGGCGGCCGCCGCGGCTGCAGGCTCCGGTCTCGCCCCACCCGTAGGGATCGTGTTCCGCGCTGCCATGCCTGTCACCCCGCTGCCCGCTAGCGGCCCACGCGGGGCACCGGCCGCGGGGCGGCGGCCGCCGCCACCACCCGTTCAGCAGCCCAGGAGACGGTCTCGGCGACCACTTCGATGTCTTCCTCGTCGAGCGCTAGTACGTCCAGGTGCAGGCTATCCTGCGACACTCGCGCCACCAAGGGGGTCGGGGCCCGGCGCAATTCCGCCTCCAGTGCCGACGCGCTGAGCCGCGGAGCCCGAGGGACCCCCACGTCGGTGCCCGTCGACCCTCCCGGACCCCCCGCCGCTCCCGCCGGCCGGGCCGTACCCCCCGGGCCCACGCTTTCCACGGGCGGCTCCGGGATCCGTATCCGCACGGTGTGGGAGGGCAACTCGGCCAGCGGCATCGAGCCGCCGCCCGCCCGAGCGGTCGACTCCTCCACCTCCAGGATGAAACCGTCGGCGCAGCGCCGCTCGATGGCGGCCTGCAGGGAGACGGCCAACGCCGCCGTCTCGGCCGGAGTACGGCTGAGGGAGCGCAGGGTCGGGATCTCCCTTCGCGCCCGCTGCGGGTCGGCGTAGAGGAGAAGGGTCGCCTCCAGGGCGGCCAACGTCATCTTGTCCAGACGCACGGCCCGAGCCACCGGGTGCTTCCGCAGCCGGTCGATCGCCTCGGACCGACCCAAAAGGATCCCGGCCTGCGGACCACCGAGCAGCTTGTCCCCACTGAAACAGACCACGTCCACGCCGGCCCGCAGCGATGCCGCTACTGTCGGCTCTTCGGCGAACGCCTCCAGCTC
This sequence comes from bacterium, assembly GCA_043801935.1. GTDB lineage: Bacteria > Actinomycetota > Thermoleophilia > RBG-16-64-13 > RBG-16-64-13 > JAZDLO01. The sequence goes on along the minus strand of JAZDLO010000243.1, from coordinate 11,969 downwards.
CAGCAGGGCCCCGCTCCCCAGATCGTCGGCGACTGCCACCCCCCGGTGCCGACCCAGAGCCACGAGCTCATCGAGGCCGGTCTCCTCAGCGAAGCCCATGATACGGTAGTTGGAGGTGTGGACCCGCAGCAGCAGCGCGGTGTCGGCGGTGATGGCCGTCTCGTAGTCTTCGATGCGGGTTCGGTTGGTCGTCCCTACCTCGACCAAGCGCACACCTCCGGCCCGCATTATGTCGGGCAGGCGGAACGAGCCTCCGATCTCCACCAATTGACCGCGCGAGACAAGTACCTCGCGCCCGGCAGCCAAGCCCATGAGCAGCAATAGCACGGCCCCGGCATTGTTGTTGACCGCGAAGGCCGCCTCCGCCCCGGTCAAGCGGGTGAGAAGCGTCTCAACGTGCGTCTCCCGGGCGCCCCGGGCGCCCGCCTTCAGGTCGTACTCCAGATTGTTGTAGGAACGGGCGACCTCCGCGACCCGCTCCACTGCACTCTCGGCCAGGCAGGAGCGGCCCAAGTTGGTGTGGATCACCACGCCGGTCAAGTTGAGCACCCTTCTCAGCCCTGGTCGGGCCCAAGAAGCAAGCAGCGTCCCGGCCTCGGCCAGGAAGTCCTCCGCCTCGACCGGCGATGGGGTGCTCCCCTCCAGGATCGCCGTCCGTGCCGCTTCGATGACGGTGCGGATGGCCTCCACCACCTGAGCCCGGGGATACTTCTCGCGAAGCGCGCTTGCCCCGACGCTGCCGGCTAGTTCCTCCACCGCCGGCAGGCCCTGCAACGCCTTGTGCCTCGCCTCGTCCACCATCACCTCCCTCGCGGCCCCCGGCCGGCGCAGCTACTTCTCCCGCTCCAGGAAGAAATCCGCCATCGACGCCAGCACGTCGCGGGCCGGCGATCGGCGGATCACGCCCAGGTACGCCCGTGCCTCCACGATGAGATTCCGAGCGAGGGAGCGAGCATACCCCACCGAATCGTAGCGCCGCAGGAGCTCCACCACTTCGAGCGCCTGCTCTCGCGTCTTCCCATGCCCCTGTCTCAGCAAGAAGACCAGCCGGTCCCTATCCGCCGGCCCCGCCGCCCCCAGGCAATGGATCACCATGAGGGTGCGCTTGCTCTCCAGCACGTCGGTGAGGTGATCCTTTCCCATGGTCCGTTCGTCACCCAGGATATTGAGCAGATCGTCCTGGATCTGAAAAGCGATGGAGGAGTTCTTTCCAAAGCCTTCAAGCGCCCTTCTCTCCGCATCCGTAGCCCCGCCTACGATCGCTCCCACCTTGAGCGGAGCAATACCGGAGTAATACCCGGTCTTGCCAAGCGCCATGTTGAGGTAGTCATCAGGAGTGAGGTCAAAGACGTCGTCACGCACCCAGCCGACATCCAGAGCTTGCCCTTCGACCGTGCGTGCGCTCATCTCCCCGATGACGTCGAGCACTGCCAGCTTGGTGCGGTCGTCGAGCAGCGGATCGCGCACCACGATGGTGCAGACGAGCCCCAGAGCATAATCGCCGGCATTGATGGCCAGAGGCTCACCGTGCAGGATATGAGCGCATTTCTGGTCGCGCCGCATGACGCTCGCATCCATGATGTCGTCGTGGATGAGAGCGGCCGCATGAAAGAACTCGATCGCGCATCCGCTGGCCATGGCTCTTCGGGGATCCCCGCCCACCGCCGCACAGGCCAGCAGGGCCATGGCCGGGCGCACGCGCTTACCCCCCCGGGTGATGAACTCGTCCAAGATGCTGTAAAGGTAACGATGGAGCGGACTACCTTCCGGGACTCCGGCTAGGTACTCGTGCAATTCCTCGTCGATCTCCGGACTGACCTCGATCAGATAGTCCACGAAGAGGTCAACGCTCATGGATCGCCGTCCCGTCTCGCTGTCGTGCCCGACCGTCACGTAGCCGCCGTCATCATGCCCGTCGCGGTGACGATAGCACAAGCCCGTCGGAGCCGGGCCGGGACCAGGACCGGGGCGGCTTCGCCGCCCCTCGGACAGTTCGTGGGTCGAACCGCGGCTAGCTCTGAGGTCCGATAAGCTTGAAGCTGGTCAGATCGCCCTGCACCACGATGCGCTCCTTCGCGCTGTACAGGGGATGGCAGGCGGCCAACGAGACCTGTTCCTTCCCGAGCTGAGCCACTTCCTCCACCTGCGTGGGAAGGACGATGATCACCCGCGTCACATTGTAGCGGGCGACGCCATACGGTAACACGAGGTCGATCTCGTCACCGACCTCGACTTTGTTGAGCTTCAGGAAAGGCGCGCCATAGGTGGTGCGATGTCCCGACACCACAAAATTGCCCCCCTGCCCCGGAAGTGGTGTTTCCGGCCAGTGGCCCGGGCCCTCGCGCAAATCACCCTTGCCGGTGCCCTCCACCATGATCACGTCCATGCCGATGCTGGGGATCAGGATCTTGCCGATCGGATCGCCGGTCTTGCCGCTCACCGAGCGCTCAAAGTCATCAGCCGCCACCCGGAGCGCCGCCAGCTGGGCTTTTCGCTCGGCCTCCGCCGAAATCACAGCGGCCGCTATTGCCGCTGCCTCCGCGGTACTCACTGAGGCCTGCTGGGCATTCTCGGCCCTGACCTCCGTAGGGATGAAGTCGGCGCCGCTGAGGTCGAGGCCCTGAGCGGTAATCTGGGGGCTGGCCTGTTCCAGTTGCTGCCGGAGAGCGCGTTGCTGGAACCACGTGTAGCCCCACGTACCCAGCGGATACATGAGCAGCAGTACGCCGGCCAGTATCATCAGGTTGGCCAACCAGCGCTTCCACGTCCAGCGCCGTTTCTTCGGTTTCGCTGAGATTTCTACCAAATCGTCCGGCATGATAGGGGAGAGTATATCCTTGCCCTGTCATTCCCGTCTGCCGAGCATGCCGGCCCAACGGGGTCAAGACCGGTGAGCGGTTTGCTTTCCCTCAGGCCAGCGCCCTATCATGGAGCCCTGCTCGCCCTGCGCCAACGGGTCAGACAGTAGGTCGATGGGAGGGTACGTTGACCATCCAACCGATCATCCTCGCCGGAGGCTCCGGCACCAGGCTGTGGCCGGCGTCCCGCCAGAGCCATCCTAAGCAACTTCTCGCTCTGACGGGTCCCTACTCCCTCCTGCAAGAGACCGCCATGCGGTTGCGCGGGTTCGCGGACGCGCCCACGGCTGCCCAGATGATGGTAGTCACGAATGAAGAGTACCGGTTCGTGGTGGCGGACCAGCTCCGGGCGATCGGCGTCTCTGCCCCTCGCATCGTGCTGGAACCGGTGGGGCGCAACACCGCACCGGCTTTGACTCTAGCCGCTCTGGTTCTTGCCGATGTCGACAGCGACCCGACCCTATTGATCATGGCCTCCGACCATCTCATCAAGGATATCCCGGCCTTTCACGCGGCGGTCGCCGAGGGTGCGCGTCAGGCGGAGGCCGGCCTGCTGGTCACCTTCGGCATCGTCCCAGACCGTGCCGAGACCGGCTACGGCTATATCCGGGTCGGTGGGCCTGCGCCTGGGGCGTCTACGGCCCGTCTTCTGGCCGGTTTCACGGAGAAACCTGATGCAGCCACGGCCGAGCGGTATCTGGCCGGCGGTGACCATCTCTGGAACAGTGGCTTGTTCATGATGAAGCGATCGGTCTGGCTCGCGGCCATCGACCGGCACCGGCCGGCGATCGGCGCCGCTTCCCGAGCCGCCATCGTAGGTGCGGAGGTCGACGGCCGTTTCGTGCGCGTGGACAAGGCGGCTTTCGCCGCCTGCCCTTCGGAATCCATCGACTACGCCGTCATGGAGGAGCTCGATCTCTCCTCCACGTCCGCCCAAGCAGTGGTGGTGCCCCTTGATTGCGGGTGGTCGGACATCGGGGCGTGGGACGCTTTGTGGGCCGTTTCTCCCAAGGATGACGCGGGCAACGTCACCCGAGGAGAAGTTATTCTTGAAGATACCCGGGACAGCCTCGTGCACGCAGATTCGCGCTTGGTCACCGTCCTCGGCGGCAACGACCTGGTGGTCGTGGAGACCGCCGATGCCGTGCTCGTCGCCCGCAAGGAAAGGACTCAAGACCTCAAGAAGCTGGTGGCTCGCGTACACGACAAGGACGAGGGCCTGACGCTTTATCATCGCCGGGTACATCGCCCCTGGGGGCGGTTCGACTCGATCGACACCGGACAGCGCTTTCAGGTGAAGCACATCGTGGTGGATCCCGGAGCCAGCCTCAGCCTGCAGTTCCACGAACATCGAGCCGAGCATTGGGTGGTGGTCCGAGGCATCGCGGAGGTGACGTGCGGGGACAAAGTCTTCCGGCTCGGTGAGGACGAGTCTACCTACGTACCCCGGGGCACGCCCCACCGGCTGTCAAACCCGGGAACCGAGCCGCTCGAGATCATCGAGGTGCAATCGGGGCACTACTTGGGCGAGGATGACATCATCCGGCTCGAGGACCACTACGGGCGCCTCGATCGCGGCTAGATCCGGCCGGAGCGCAGCCGGCGCACCGTCTTGCGCCATGATGGCCCTGCGACAGCCGGCATCACTGTCACCGGCCTGCCCCCCGAGAGTACGATGCCCGGATTGACCGTCACGAGCATGTTCAGGTCGTCCTCCGATATCTGGCCGCGCAGATCCGCCATCAAGGCCCAACTCGAGTGCCGGTGAGAGTGGGCATCGGAGGCGAGCAGGGCTATGTCCCCTCGGAAAAGGTGACGATGGAAGGCCTGTCTGCTTGAGCGGCCGAACTCATTGTTCAGGCTGGCGGCCGTGGCCTGGGCCACAGCCCCGGCGTCCAGGCACTCGGTCAGCAACTCGGGAGAACGTTGGATGCGATCGTTCCGTTCTGGGTGCGCAAGGATCGGCAAGAAACCCGCCATGCGGAGACGGAAGACCGCCTCCCGGGCGAACACCGGCCAACCCCGCTGGGGGGTTTCGATGATGACGGCGCCGTTACTGCCCTCGATGGCGAGGGGCCACAACTCTTCGCTCCGAGCCGTGGCGGCGACGTTCAGGTCGACCTCGAAGCCGAGAAGCAGTTCCACGTCGATGCCGGCAGCCGCAAGGGCCGACCTGAGTTCTTCTATCACGGTGCGGGCTCGATCGGTGAATGGCACGTCCAAGTCCGTCAGATGCGGTGTGCATACGATGGTGCTCACACCGGCGGCCACGGCCTCGGCCGCCATCCTGAGACTGGTTGTTACGTCGGGAGAGCCGTCATCCAGGCCGGGTAGAATGTGAGAATGGGTGTCGATCATCGATTGTCGATCATAGATCTGGCGATCTTTTCAGTGGTCCGGCCTCAACTAGTTGCCCCTTACAGCCGAAAAATACATGGGACCCGCGATCATCCCTGCCCGCACCCGACTCGGGGCGGAAGCGCCGGCCGACACACCTGTGCCAGGGTTCCTCGTGGGAAGATAGTATATATGGATGTGCTGTGCGGAGCTTCAAGAAGGGTGGATGGCGATGCCAGAGCTATTTGGGAACCCCTACATTCTACCGGCCATCATCGTGGTCGTGCTGCTTCTGCTACTGCTCCTCGTCATCATGATGCGCAAGCGTCGAGGTGCGTCTCCTTCTGTGGCTCGGTCTACCGAGCGGCCGACGATGCCGGAACCGGCTCGAGCACCGACGCTAAGACCTGAGCCGAAGCCGGCGACGGAGCCGGCGACCGTGCCGCTTACGCCGGCGGCTGAAGCGCCGATCGTGTCCGCGATGCCCCCGGCCGAGATGCCAGCGGCCGCGTCCGCGGCTTTGTCAGCCCCTGCTGTCGCTGCAGAGGCTCTGGCCGTCACCAGCCTGACGGGGCTTCGAGGAGGCATGGCCTCGTTCGACGACCCGCTGCACTCCGTGATCGCGGATATCCTCCTAGGATGGGGAGACCTCACGAGCGAGGACACCAAGCGGTTAGAGGTCTTCCGGCCGGAGAAGATCCTTGAAGAGGCCGATAAGACGGTGCTCCCCAAGGACCACAAGAGCGGCGAGCACGCCCGCATGCGCCTCGCCCGGATCAAGGAGCACGCTGCGGACCTCCAGCTCAAGGCCACGGCCGGGGACGCCCACACCGGCCCGACGACGGAGGCGCCCGCCGATGCGGCGGCCTCGGTGCCGCTCGAGACTGCCGGACTTGTGGAGGTCGGGGCCGGTGACACGATCGCTCCAGGAGCCGTCGCCGCAGCCGCTGACGCCGCTGCCGCGCCGGCGCCCATCGATGCAGCTGACGTCAGCCCGGTTCTCGAGGCCACAGAGCCCTCGAAGGCTGCGGCGGAAGCGTCGGGAGACGGACTCGCGGACGAGGAGATCGCCGTACCGCCCGCTGCCGACCCCGGCGAACCTTCGTTCTGGACGGAAGAAGTGGAGGGGTGGGAGGCGAGCGAGCCGCAGCCTCACGAAGAGATCCCAGCCTGGCCTGACGAAGAGGCTTCCGCAGGGGAAGTGCAGCCCGAGAAGCCCTCGGAGTCTGAGGGTCTGATCGCCCCCGCTCAGACGCCCGAGGATTCGCTCTCCAGCCTGCACCTGAGGATCAAGACCGCTGACGACCTCATGGCCCTTCCCGCCGTTCAGCGCGCGGACATGCTGGTCTTCTTGGAACCGGCTCAGCTTTCACAGGTGTTCGTAGCCACCGATGATCCCGACCTGAAGAAGGCGGTCATCGACACGCTCGAGCACGTGGGCAACCCTTCGGCGCTGGATGTCCTCCGCCGCTGTCTCGACGACCCGAGTCCGGAGGTCCAGTTATATGCTTTGGAGGCCGCCGACAGGCTCTTAGGCGTGGGTTAAGGCCTCCCGCAGCCCCCGGGCGCGCGCAACGATCTCGGTGCCGTCGAGGCCGGCTCGCCAGGCGACGAACGCGCATCGCTTCTCGAGGTCGAGAGGCTGAGCCAGGACGTCTTCGCCGGCAAGAGTGGCGGCGGCGCCGCCAGCCTCAGAAAGGATGAGGAGGCCGGCAGCGAGATCCACCGACCGCGAGCGGACGGCCGCCACCAGAATGTCGGCGACGCCCACGGCTACGTAACATAACGAAAGGGCCAACGAGCCGATCTGACGAATACGCATGTCCCTGCTCCGCCCCACCGCGCCCATGGCGCTCAGGTCATGATATTGGAAACGATGCCTGTCCGGCCGGCCGGCCTCCAGTAGGACGATCTCCACGAGATCGAGCTCGAAACGGTGGGGATCGGTCTTCTCTCCCGGCGCACCTGCCGCGATCAACCCAGACCCTTTGATGGCGCTAAAAGTGTGGGGTCTAAGGAAGTCCTCGATGTAGCCCACCCGCACGTCTCCCAAGGTCGCGCCGTCGGCCACGGCAATGGAGGTTCCGAATGGCTCGAGGCCACGCTTCGCGTTGAGACTCCCGTCCAATGGATCGACCACCACCCGCCAGGGAGCATCCACGGGACCGCTGATGCCGGACTCCTCCGATATCAGTCGATGGGGGAAAGGCGCCTTGGCTCTCAGCACCTCGTGTATCGCTTCCTCGCAGGCGCGATCGATCTCCATGGTGCTATCGCCCCCAGCCCCTTGCCCGATAACGACGCGGCCCGAGGCCCTTCCGTAGAGCGGCTGCGCGGCCTCCTTGCCTGCGGCCGCCATGTCGGTCGCACACGATAGCCAACGCTCCTCATCCATGGGCAGAGGCCGGTGCACGCGGGCATGAGCTTCGGGTGGGATAGGAATGCGGGCCATGTCGGCGCATAACATACCACTCATGTCTCCAAGTCGCGTTACCATACCCTGCGTGACCAGCCACCGCAGCCACTCCAATGACCATAAGGCGCCGGGCCGACGGCCCGGCGGCGCGGCACCCGCACCGCGGGCCGCTTTGCGTCTGCTGGGCTTGGGGGCAGCCGCTGTCGGCGCCGCGGCCGCCTACATGGCCTTTGAGGCTCAATGGGTCAGGTGCCGTCAAGCCGTCCTTGCGGTTCCCGGCCTCCCGTCCGAGTGGTCGGGCCTGAGCATCCTCCACCTCTCCGATGTGCATGCCGGCGTCTTCCCGACGAATGAACGCAGCCTGGAGAAGGTCGTGCGCTGGGCCGTTCCTCTCGCGCCCGATCTCGTATTCCTCACCGGAGATGTGCTCGGCGATCCAGACCGTAGCGCCGCCTGCCTGAAGATGCTCACACAGTTGCAGCCGACATTGGGGATCTTCGCGGTCACCGGCAATCACGAGTATGGGATAGGCAAGGGCCCGTTGGCGCATCCCCGGGACACGAACGCCCTCTGGGAACGGGCGGGCGTCACGCTCCTGCGCGACCGATGTATCGCTTTGCCCCCCCGTGAGGGCTCCCATCTCGTTCTCTGTGGCGCCGACTACCCGAGTGGAGGATTCGGGCTGCTCGGCGATGCCCGGGCGCAAGCCGCTCTATGCGCGCCGGCGGACCCGGGGCCGGGCCAGATGGCCGCACCGACCGTTACCGCTTCCTCGGGGGCGGGCGGGGAACGCAGCTTCGCCGTCCTGCTCATCCACGAGCCCCCCGCCCCAGGATCCCCTCTCGCCCGGCTCTTCCCGCTGGCGTTCGCCGGGCACACCCACGGCGGGCAGCTGCGCCTGCCCGGTCGAAGCGGTTTGACTCCCCTCAACCGCGAGGAGAGCGAGTACCTGGGCGGGGTGTATGCCTGGGGTGAAGGCCTCATTGTCGTCTCGCGCGGTATCGGCACTAGCTTCGTGCCGTTCCGCTTGCTGACCAGGCCGGAGGCGACTCTGTGGCGATTGGTATAAACTTGCACAGAGTAGTGAGCGGCACCGAGCAACAAACTTGAACAGGGGGCGCCCATGACTCAGATGCAGGATGAGCCGCTAACCGGAGACCTGCCGGTCAGCCCGACTCCGTTCGGTGATGAAGCCAGACCCTCGCTCTCCCACGAGGTGGTAGCCAGGTATGTGGCCGATGCTGCTCGGTCTGTCCATGGCATCGTGGAGTTGCATTCCTCTGCGTGGAAAGGGTTGTCCTCCCGGGTGCGCGAGATGCACACCGGAGGTGTGGTGATCAGGGACGCCCAACCAGGATCGGTCGACGTGGAGATCCACGCGCGGGTCGCCTGGGGAGTAGTCATACCGGAGTTGGCCCGCGACGTAGAAGAGGCTGTGCGCCAAAGAGTGTCGGCCCTTCTTGATCTCGACCTGAGGACCGTCACCCTGTTCGTAGACGAGATCGCCGGACCGGCGGAGGTCGGTACTCCAAAGGAGGGCTAGGGCGTGCCCGACTACCTTACCCTCTGCGCTTTCCGACTGGGACTACTGCCGGTCGCCTGTGGCGCGTGCGCGTGGTGGCAGACGACGGGCGGCGGCCCGAGAGACGCGGAGGTTGCCGGCGAGCAGCGCCGCCAATGGATGGTGGGCTTGGAACCCACCTGGGGAAGTACCGGGCTTCTTCTCGCGGGTAATGGCCCGGCGCCGCGCGCCGGCTCGACGAGCGACATCCCAGCCGTGAGCACCCCGGAAGGGAGCGCCACAGCAGGCGCTCCAGCCGTTTCGGACGGTCAATCGCCGCCCCCTGTCATCGTCGCGTCTATCAACTATGCCCCGGCTACGGCCGTGCCCCGGTTGCGGGATCTGCCTTTCCCCCCGCTCCCTCTCGGCGCGGTGCTGCTCTTCTGCCTCAGGTCGGAGGCAAACCGTGGCCGCTCGCAGGCGAAGCGCTTGCTTCACAAGGCCTTGGCCCAACTCAAAGAGCGAGACACGCAAGAGGTATATGCCGTCGCCAGTCTTACCGGTGGCCACCAGAACGGTGACCGGTGCGAGTTCTTCTCTCTCGAGTTCCTCGAGGCCAATGGCTTCCAGCGGGTGTACGACGACGGGAATCTGTTCCTCATGCGCGCCGACCTGCGCGGCCTCTTGTCGCTGATCTCCCAGGTGGAGGCAGCGGTGCGGCGCATCCTGCGTCAGGACCCCACCCCAAGCCCGGCGGCTTGGACGCGCCGAGGATCATCGTGACCCTGATCGGTCCCGAGCCGGGCCGCCCCAGGATGGACGGCGGCGCGCCGTGAGCCGGCGGCGCCAGCATGGAGCGCGGGGCCGGGCGACGCCGGCTCCTAGTATGCCGACTCGGGCGGCGCGCCGTTTACGCGCGCGCTCTGTAGCCGCCGCCTTGCCCCGGCCGGCGACGATCTTACCGATGCTCGTGTCCCTCCTAGTAGCCACGCTTGTGGCGCTGGTGGTGCTGGCAGCGCCAGCGCCCGACCGCGCGGCCGCGGCGGGGGCGGCGGTGCAGCCGCAGTCGACCACGGGGTCCGCCCCCGTCTGGGTCACCCGGGTCAAGGGCATCATCGATCCGGCTCTGTCGGGCTACCTGATAGAGACTATGAAGCGCGCGGCCGACGCCCAGGCGGCGGCGCTTATCGTCCAGATCGACACTCCCGGCGGTCTCGATAGTTCCATGCGCGACATCATCCAGGCGGAGATCGATTCTCCCATCCCCATCGTCTTATATGTCTACCCACAGGGCGCTCGAGCTGCCTCGGCCGGTCTCTACATCCTCATGGGCTCCGACGTGGCGGCGATGGCGCCCCAGACCAATCTGGGGGCGGCCACCCCCGTGGCGCTCGGCGGCGAGATGGATGAGGTCATGAAGGCCAAGGTGACCAACGATGCCGCTGCCTACATCTCCGGCTTGGCGACAACGCATGGGCGAAACGCTATGTGGGCCGAGCGGGCGGTGCGCGAGTCGGTCTCGCTGCCGGCCGAGGAGGCCCTGCAGCAGAACGTCATCGAATTCGTGGCCGCCGACCTGCCAGCGCTCCTCCAAGCCCTCGACGGCTATGTGACCACCCCGAAAGGCCTTACCATCCAAACGGCAGGAGCTCCCGTGGTCGAGGTCAAGATGGGCTGGATCGAACGCCTGCTCCATGTCATCTCCAGCCCGGATATCGCGTATATCCTCCTCAGTCTGGGCGTCCTCGGGATCATCCTGGAGTTCTCCAGCCCTGGCATCGGCGCCTCGGGGATCGCCGGAGTCATCGCCTTGCTCTTCGCCTTCTATTCCCTCCAGGTACTCCCAGTGAGTCTGGTGGGGATCGCCCTGGTGGTGCTGGCCATGATCCTGTACGTCGCCGAGCTCCTCGTCGCGAGCGGGGGCGTCCTAGGGATCGGTGGGACTGCTGCGCTCATCGCGGGAGGGTTGCTGCTTTTCGACTCGCCTGCTCCGTTTCTCCGCGTGAGTTGGCCGGCCTTAGTGATCGTCGGGGTGGTGGCGCTCGTTCTCTCCCTGTTCGTGATCCGGGCGGTGACCAAGGCCAGACGTCGCCGGCCGACTACAGGCATCGAGGGCCTGGTGGGGGCCACCGGCGTGGCCCTCTCGCCCCTCAGCCCTCAGGGGCAGGTGCGGCTGCACGGCGAGACCTGGAGAGCAAGGGCCGAAGGAGGCGACCTGCTTAAAGACCAGCCCATAGAGGTACTAAGAACCGAGGGACTCACATTGGTCGTCCGGCTCAGCGGGTCTGATGCTGATTCCCAGGAGGAACAAGCCCAGAAGATGTAAGGAGAGGTTATGGATTCAAGCGTAGTAGCGGTCATCGTCGTCGTTGTGGTCTTGCTGATCATCATCTTGTCATCGGCCATCAAGGTGTTTCCCGAGTACCAACGGGGAGTCATCTTTCGGCTCGGGCGGCTCACCGGGCCAAAGGGACCGGGCATCTTCCTCATCATCCCGATCGTGGACCGGGTGGTACGGGTCGACTTGCGGACCATCACCATGGACGTGCCGGCTCAAGAGGTGATCACCAAGGACAACGTGCCGGCCAAGGTCAACGCCGTGGTCTACTTTCGGGTCATCGACCCCTCGCGGTCGGTGGTGGAGATACAGAACTACGTCGCCGCCACCTCGCAGATCGCGCAGACCACCCTGCGGAGCGTCCTCGGCCAATCCGATCTCGATCATCTGCTCACCGAGCGCGACAAGCTCAACACCCGCCTGCAGGAGATCATCGATGAGCAGACCGACCCATGGGGCGTGAAGGTCAGCATCGTGGAGGTCAAGGACGTGGAGATCCCCAGCAGCATGCAACGGGCT
>JAZDLO010000229.1:0-32612 GCA_043801935.1 bacterium | reverse complement strand
CAGGCCACTTTCCAGCCCGCCATGCCGCTGCAGCGGCTCAGCGAGCAGACTCCCTCGGCTCCGGCTTCGGGTGAATCGTTCTATCAGGCCTACGTGCGGGTGGAGAACGGGGGCGCGACTCCCATCCGGGTCGATCCCAGCGACTTCGCCTGCGCGGTCGGTGACACCGTGGCCCGCATCGAGCCTACACGATCCGGGCCGCTTCCCCGAAGCCTGCTCGAGAACACCTCGCTCGACCTTCTGCTCACGTTCAAGGCCAAGGCGGGTTTCGAGCCGGTCCTGCTTTACAGCCCACCGTGGTATGACGGCGTGGTCCGGATCGGCCCGCAAGCGGAGGAGACCACTACCACCAGTTGAGCTGGGCGGGTCCCCGCCCTGTTCGCGGTAGACGTGCTCGGGCTGTGGCCTACCGGAACAAGTTGAGCAAGAACACCAGGTCGTCGGTGGCGGTCAGCGCGTGGTAGAGGCCGGCGGGCATGTAGTAGATGGAGCCCGGCCTGCCCTCGTACTCTTCTTCGCCCAACTGGATGGTCCCGGCGCCGCCTACCACGTGGATGGTGGCGGGAGTGCCTGCCGAATGGCCGGAGATCGATTGCCCGGTCTTCATGCCGAAGAGAACCAGTTTGGCCTTGGGAGAGTCGACCAGGGTCTTGCTGACGATGCCGCGATCGGCGAACTGCACCAGTTCGTTCAGGTCGCCCACCCAGGGCTGATCGCCTTCGGGCTTCGTCGTCTTTGCCTCTTCCATCACGGCCTCCTTGCGTCTTTGGGTCTGTAGCCCCCGGGCGCGGACGCCGCTACGCGGCGACATGGGCGCCGATCACCCGTCAGTAGGTGGTGGGCAAGCCCGTGGCCTCCCTCACCTTGTGCATCACCTGCTGGGCCACGGCCCGGGCACGGCGGCCTCCATCGGTGAGCACGTCCATCACGTAGCCGGGGTCGGCTTCAAGTTCGCGGCGCCGCTCGCGGAACGGGGCGAAGTACTCTTCGATCAGTTCCAGCAGGCGTTTCTTGACCTCGCCGTAACCCATCCCTCCAGCCTCATAGCGAGCCTCCCACTCGGCCGTCTCCTCCGGCGAAGCGAGCAAGCGAAGAAGCAAGAAGGGGGTAGACCCGGCCGGATCCTTGGGGGCCTCGACCGGCATGGAGTCGGTGACGATGGACATGACCTTCTTTCTAAGGATCTTCCCCTCATCGAAGATGCCGACCTCGTTGGCGTAGCTCTTCGACATCTTGCGCCCGTCGGTACCGGGCACTACTGCGGTGGAGTCGAGGATGTAGGGCTCGGGGATGGAGAAGACCTCGCCGAACTGCTGGTTGAACTTGCCGGCGATATCGCGGGTCATCTCGATGTGCTGCTTCTGGTCCTGCCCCACGGGCACGAGATCTGAGAGGTAGATGAGGATGTCGGCCGCCTGGAGCACCGGGTAGGCGAAAAGGCCGTGGTTGGGTGTCAGACCCTGGGCGATCTTATCCTTGTAGCTTACGGCTCGCTCGAGCATCCCTACGGGGGTGACGCAAGACAGGATCCAGGTCAACTCGGTCACCTCGGGGACGTCCTGCTGGGCGAAAAGGGTGGCCTGCTTCGGATCGAGCCCAAGGGCTAGGAAGTCGAGAGCCACTCCGAGCGTGTATTCGCGTAGCAGCGGGGGATCCTGCACTGCGGTGAGCGCGTGATAGCTGGCGATGAAGTAGAAGGGTTCGTTGTCTGCCTGGAGGGAGAGGTACTGGCGGATGGCCCCGAAGTAGTTGCCCAGGTGAGGCCTTCCTGAAGGCTGTATGCCGGAGAGTATGCGCATGATGTCCCTATTACGCGATGTGGTCGGGCCGCGAGGCCGGCACCCGGGTGCCGGCGCATGCAGCATGGCGGCCACTAGTGTAGCGGAGGCGGGGAAGGGTCGCCACTGCCTGTGTCGCGCTTAGGCCGGTCTGCAGCTTCTCCGTCTTCTCGCCCGGACCTCCATCGGCGAAGGATCGATACCGCTATTCACGTATCAGCCCGGTCCGACCGTCTCGGTCTTCCGATGGAGGTCCCGAGAGTGTAGAGTTGCTGGCTGCACGTGCCGGGAGGCACGGGTCGAGCGAAGGAGGGCTGTTGTGAGGGAGTTGGACGTCGCCCGGGTCACCGATGCGGTGGCCGAGTTGGCGATCGGCGCCTGCACCTACCTGGGCGCTGATGTGGTTGCCTTTTTCGAGAAGGCCGCGGAGCGCGAGGAATCTGAGACCGGCAAGGATATCCTGATTCAGATCCTCGAGAACGCGAAGCTGGCTAAGGAGACGGCCAGGCCGCTCTGTCAGGACACAGGTCTCGCAGTCGTCTTTCTCGAGATCGGCCAAGATGTGCACCTCGTGGGCGGCAGCCTCGAACAGGCCGTCGACGAGGGCGTGCGCAAGGGCTACGCCGACGGGTACCTGCGAAAGTCGGCGGTGGCCGACCCGACCGGCGCCCGCAAGAATACCGGCGACAACACACCGGCCATGCTTCACACCCGCATCGTCCCCGGCGACAAGGTGCGCGTGATCGTGGCCCCCAAGGGCGGCGGCGCCGAGAACATGAGCGCGCTGGCCATGATGAAGCCTTCGCAGGGCCTGCAGGGGGCGGTGGACTTCATCGTAGACACGGTGAGCAAGGCCGGCCCCAATCCCTGTCCGCCTGTCATCGTGGGCGTGGGGATCGGGGGGACCTTCGAGAAGGCGGCTTATCTGGCCAAGCACTCGCTGCTGCGCGAGGTCGGGTCCACCAACTCCGACTCCCGGCTGGCCGAACTGGAGGATGAGCTAGAGCGCCGCTGCAACGCGCTGGGCATCGGACCGGCCGGGCTGGGCGGCACCACCACCGTTATCGACGTCTTTGTAGAGGAACTGCCCGCTCACATCGCCAGCATGCCGGTGGCAGTCAACATCCAGTGTCACTCGGCGCGTCACAAGGAGGTGGTGCTGTGATGGACCGCAGGATCACCCCACCGCTCACCGATGAGGTGGTCGAGAGCCTGCATGTTGGAGACCGTCTGCTCATCACCGGCACCATCTACACGGGCCGCGACGCCGCCCACAAGCGGTTGATAGAACTCATCGACGGGGGCCAGCCGCTGCCCCTCGACCTGAAAGGGCAGATCATCTATTTCGTCGGCCCCACCCCGCCCAAGCCGGGCGAGGTTATCGGCTCAGCCGGTCCTACCACCTCGGGCCGCATGGACGCCTATTCGCCCAAGCTCCTCGACCTGGGCCTGAAAGGCATGATCGGCAAGGGGCTGCGTAATGAGGCAGTGAAAGACGCCCTCAAGCGCAACAAGGCCGTCTATCTGGGAGCCACCGGCGGCGCGGGCGCCCTGCTCGCCCAGCGGATCACCTCCGCAAGAGTGGTGGCGTATGAAGATCTGGGCCCTGAAGCCATCCGCGAGCTACAGGT
The DNA here is from genome assembly GCA_043801935.1 of bacterium. Lineage (GTDB taxonomy): Bacteria > Actinomycetota > Thermoleophilia > RBG-16-64-13 > RBG-16-64-13 > JAZDLO01. The sequence continues at coordinate 29,203 of JAZDLO010000229.1, read as the reverse complement.
AGAAGACTTCCCCGTGGTCGTGATCAACGACATGCACGGTGGCGACCTCTACGCCGAAGGCCGCAAGAAGTTCGAAAGGAAGGTGGATCCTTGAGCGGGAAACCTCGGGAGACGGCCAACGTAGGCGCCGGTCTCTGGAAGGCGACCGGCATGTGGGCCTGGCTGCTCTTCCGGATCAGCGGCCTAGTTCTCGTCTTCTACCTTGGCGCCCACATCATCGTCATCTCCACCGGCCAGTTCGACAAGCTGAACGACCTGATGAAGATGTTCGACAACCCCGTCCTGGTGCTCATGGACCTGGCCCTGGTGGTGGCGGTGCTCTATCACGCGCTCAACGGGGTGCGGATCATCCTCATGGACTTCGGTATCGGGGTCAAGAGCCACAAGATCGTTTTCTGGAGCGCCATGGCGGTGGTGGTCGTCTGTTTTGCCATCTTCGCCTGGGTGGCCTTCACCTTCATCGTTACGGGCGAAGGGGTGACGAGTTGAGAGCCGAAGCCATCTCCACGCACAGAGGGGGCATGTGGTCCTGGCTCTTTCAGCGCATCACGGCCGTCCTGCTCATAGTCTGCCTGGCCATCCACCTCATCTACACCCACATCCTCGACATCGGCGAACTGAACTATGACACCATCGCCGCCCGCCTCGCGCACGGCGGCTTCATCGCGGTCGACATCATCCTGCTGGCCGCCGGCATATTTCACGCCTTGAACGGCCTGCGCATGGTGCTGATGGACTACTGGTTCACCTCCCGCAAGCGGGCCATGGTGCTCTCCATCGCCCTGTGGGTGGTGGGGGTCGCGGCCATGGTCTATGGAACCTGGGCGCTTTGGCCCTGGATCAGCTAGGTAAGGTGAGCGAGATATGATCCATCATGACGTGATAATCGTGGGCGGAGGTCTGGCCGGTCTCCGCGCGGCCGTCGAAGCCAAGAGGGCCGGTGTCGACGTAGCCATCTTGTCCCAAGTCCATCCGGCCCGCAGCCACTCGGGGGCCGCGCAAGGGGGCATCAACGCTGCGCTGGCCAACGATCCGGGCAGCGTGGACGACACCTGGGAGAAGCACGCGTTCGACACGGTCAAGGGCGGCGACTATCTGGGCGATCAGGATGCTGTCATGCAGATGACCCAGGACGCCATCCAGGTGATCTATGAGATGGACCACTGGGGCTGTCCTTTCAGCCGCTACGACGACGGGCGTATCGCCCAGCGGCCCTTCGGCGGCGCCGGGTATCCCCGCTGCTGCTACGGGGCCGACAAGACCGGCCACTACCTGCTGCACACCTTGGTCGAGCAGGCCTACAAGCTGGAGATCAAGTTCTACGTCGAGCAGTACGTAGCTCGGCTGATCGCGCACGAGGGCGTCTGTCAGGGCGTGGTCGCGTACGACATGACTCGCGGAGGTTTCGAGGCCTTCACGGCCAATGCCGTGGTGATCGCTACCGGCGGCGCCGGGCGTACCTACAGCAACTCCACCAACGCTCTCATCAACACCGGGGGCGGCATGGCCATGGCGTACCACGCCGGCGTACCGCTCAAGGACATGGAGTTCATCCAGTTCCACCCCACCGGGTTGTTCTCCACCAACATCCTCATGACCGAGGGGGCTCGGGGGGAGGGCGGCTATCTGATAAACGACTTGGGCGAGCGTTTCATGGAGAAGTATGCGCCCAAATCCATGGAGTTAGCCCCGCGCGACATCACCGCCCGGTCCATCCAGACCGAGATCAACGAAGGCCGGGGGATCGGCGGGCAACCCTACGTGTACCTGGATCTTCGCCATCTGGGAGCGGAGAGGATCTTGGAGCGCCTTCCCGGTATCCGCGATCTGGCCATCCACTTCGAGGGCGTGGACCCGATCGAAGCGCCCGTACCGATCGTGCCCAGCCAGCACTACACCATGGGCGGCATCGACACCGACGTGAATGGGACGAGCGTCATGCCAGGACTCTATGCCGCCGGGGAATGCGCGTGCGTATCGGTGCACGGGGCCAACCGGCTGGGCGGCAACTCTCTGCTTGAGACCATCGTGTTCGGGCGCCGGTCGGGTGCCGAAGTGGTGCGCTATCTAAACGGGTTGGCCGAGAAGCGGCCCAACGCCCGCTCGGCGTTCGCCGCGGTCCAAGCCATGGAGGAGACGGTCGATGCTCTTGGTGCCAAGACCGGCACCGAGGATGCCTACACCGTGCGGGCGGAGATGACCGTGGTCATGAAAGAGGACTTCGGCGTGTTCCGGGACGGAGCCACAATGAAGGAAGGGGTCGAGAAACTGATCTCGATCAAGGAGCGGGTCGGAAAGACGGGCTTACGCTGGACCGGGAGCGTCTTCAACCTGGACATGATCCGCACCGTGGAGCTGGAGGGCATGGTGGACGTGGCCCTGGCCATCGGTACCGGCGCTTTGGCCCGGACCGAGTCTCGGGGGGGTCATTTCCGCACCGACCACGACACCCGCGACGACGTGAACTGGCTCAAGCACACTCTGGCCTACTACCGACCGGGAGCGGCCGGTCCGCGACTGGATTCAAAGCCCGTGACCCTCGGCACCTTCGAGCCACAGGAGCGGAAGTACTGATGCCCGACGTCACATTTCGCATAAAACGCCAAGACCCCCGCAGCAAGAAGGACCCGGAGCCGCGCTGGGACGAGTTCATCGTTCCTCACGAGGGCAACCTCACCGTGCTCGAAGGCCTTTTCTACATCCAGGAGAAGTTCGACGGAAGTCTTTCCTTCCGCTACTGCTGCCGGGCCTCGGTCTGCGGCAGCTGCGCCATGTATATCAACGGCGCCTACCGGCTGGCCTGCCAGACCAATGTGAGGCACCTGACCGGAGACGTGGTCACCGTCTCCCCAATGCCTCGCGTGCCGCTGGTGAAAGACCTCGTCTGCGAGATGGACGATTTCTTCGCCAAGTACGAGTACATCAAGCCCTGGCTCATCAGGGACTCTCCCGACCCGGACAAGGAGATCCTGCAGTCGCCCAAGGAGCGCAAGAAGCTGGACATGCCCATCGACTGCATCCTGTGCGGCGCCTGCTACTCCAGTTGTCCGTCGGTGTGGGGCGAGGAGAACTACCTGGGGCCGGCCGCTTTGCTCAAGGCGTTCCGCTTCGAGGTAGACTCTCGCGACGAGGCTCGCAAGGAGCGGCTTCCGCGTTTCGACAACGAGCGCGGCGTCTACCGGTGCCACACGATCATGAACTGCGTGGAAGCCTGTCCCAAGGAACTGAACCCCACGGAGGGGATCCAGTGGCTCAAGAAGGCGGCGGTCCGACGGAGGCTCTTCGGGAGGCTGAAGTAGCGGCGGCGCCACGATCATAAGAAGAGCAGGAGGATCACGTGCCCCTGATAATCGTCAAGATGCTCGAAGGCCGCAGCACCGAGCAGAAGCGCCGGCTGGTGCGGGAGATCACCGACGTGGTCACGAAGCTCACGGGGGCTCCGGAGGATCAGGTAGACGTGATCATCGAGGATTACCCGCGCGAGAACTGGGCCAAGGCCGGCACGCTCTTCTGTGATAAGTAGCTGTCGCGACATCAGCGGGGCCATCGGAGCCGGTCGAGAGCCACCGGCGACACCCCCGGTTGCGGCGCCATGATCATCAATATCGACCCGGTGATCGGTCGGCTGGGTCCTCTCGAATACCGCTGGTACGGCATCATCATGGCCCTGGCGGTCATCTTCGGTACTTGGGTCTTCTCTCGGGAGTTAGGGCGGCGGGGCATCTCCCGCAATCACGCTCTGGGCATCGCCCTCATCGCAGTCCCCTGCGGAGTGATCGGGGCCCGGGTCGTTCATATTTTCGATCACCTTGGCTACTACTGGCAGAACCCCGGGGAGATCGTCGGAGTCCAGCTGGTGGGCCTGGCCATCTACGGGGTGGTGGGCGGCGGGCTGGTAGGCCTCATCGTCTATGCCCGGTGGAAGAAACTGCCCATACTGCGGGTGGTCGACTGCACGGCCCTTGCCTTTCCGGTGGGGCAGATCATCGGCAAGTTCGCCAACATCATCAACGGCGACACCTGGGGATATCCCACGGACTTGCCCTGGGGCTTCACCTACACGAACCCGAATGCTTTCATTCCCGACGAACTGCTGGGGGTGGCGACTCATCCGACCCCGGTGTACGAGCAGATATGGCTGCTGATGATCGTGGGGACACTGCTGTACGCCATACCCCGGCTGAAGGTGGACGGGCTCGCCATCCTCACCTACGCCTGGCTGTATTCGGTGGGGCGTTTCTTCATGTCGTTCTACCGGGTCAACGACCCGGTGTTCTGGGGGCTGCGGGAAGCGCAGGTCATCGCGTTGGCGGTGATCGTGCTTGCCCCCCCGCTGGCCTACGTATTCATCCGGCGGGCCAGGGCGCGCGCGCCTGGTCCTTTGGCGGCCGCTTAGCTTGAGTGATCTGGGCCTGGGCGTACCTACGGCCGGCCGGTCTCTGCCCGCCGGCGCTCATATGTTCAAGTCCCGTAGGCTTCGGCCAGCAGCGTGATCGGGTGGACGGTCCCCAGACCGGTGCCCTGGGCTATCTGCATGCGGCACGTACTGCATTCGCTGGCCACCAAGGCGGGCGCTACCTCGGCGATGCGGTCGAAGAGGGGCTTGCCCGTGAGCATCGAGAGATCGTAGGTGTCGGCCTTCATCCCGAAGGTCCCGGCCATACCGCAACAGCCGGCCGCCATATCGATGACCTCCACACCGGGGATCTCGCGCAAGAGTTCCAGGCCTGGGTTGCCGATTTGCTGGGCCTTGAGGTGGCACGGCTGATGATAGGCGATGCGCACGGGGTCGCCCACAAGATCGGTCTTCGCCGGTACTGACCATGTCGCATCCGGGCGGAGGGCGGCTTGTCCCATCGCCCACAGAGGGCGGGCGACGGGGACGGTCGCGCGATGGTCCGCGCGGAATCTAACCAGGAACTCACCCAGGTCGTGGGCGGCGTTTGCGACCAGCGAGCAATCCGAGCTGCCGAGATAGTCCGGGTAGTGGACCTTGAAGGCGAACGTAGCCGTGGGCTCGGAGCTGACAGGCACAGCACCCGCCCGGACGTGAGGGAGGAGTGCGCGGACGTTGAACTCGGCCACCTGCCCGGCTTGGCGGGCGAAGCCATAGAGCATCTCCGGGATGCCGCTGGCCCGCTGGTCGGGCACGATCAGCCGGACCCCGTGCGCGGCAAGGACCCGCTCCACGGCCAGAGCCAGTTCCGGTTCGTTGTAGTTGGCGAACATGTCGTAGAAATAGGCCACGGCAGGTTGGGCGGGCTGACCAGCGCCGTCCATTGGGGGCGGGGCTGCGGCGGGCACTGCCGCGCCCCGCGCTGCCACCGATTCGCGGTAAGTCTGCCGGGCGAAACGGGCCATCGGCCGCCGCCGGTCGATGCCCACCAGGGGCCCGACCAGCCCGCGGAGGGCGGGCCGGTTCATCAACCGATTAGCCAGGGGTGAGGCGAAGTGGCCGAGACGCGAGACGGTCTCCGCGCGGCCGAGTATCCGCTCCACCGGCTTGGCCCCGTGCAGCGTTCGATATTTGCTCTTGGCCTCCAGCATCAGCTTGGGGATGTTGACCCTCGACGGGCACTCCACGGCGCACATCCCGCAGACGATGCAGTAGTCGGTGACCACTTTGGCCGCGGCGAGACCGTAGGCGCCGGCGGGGTCGAGCTTGCCCGTGATGATGCCGCGCAACAGATTGGCCTTGGCTCGGGGCGAGGCATGCTCGCGCCGCGTAGCCTTGTAGGTGGGGCACATCGTGGTCAGCACCACGCTCTTGCATTGCCCGCAACCGTGACATTTTTCGATCTCGAGCTCATACTCGCCCGGTGGAAAGCGGAGGATGGGGCTTTGCGCTACCGTATGGTATTCGGAGCCATAGCGTAGGTGTCGCTCCAAGCTATCGCTCCCGTCTTGGGGTCCGATCTTCTTGCCTGGATTCATGACACCGGAAGGATCGAACGCATTCTTGATACGGGTGAAGAGCGCGTAGATATCGTTCCCGTACATGCGCCTGACGTAAGGGGTGCGAAGCAGGCCGTCACCGTGCTCGCCTGACATCGTGCCTCTTATCCCGAGGACGTACTCGGAGACCGCGTCATAGAGGCGCTGCATGGTGCGCAGGTCGGCAGGATCCTTGGGGTCGAGGAGTGGGCGCGCGTGGATGTTGCCGTCTCCCACGTGGCCGTACATGACGGCTTCGGCGCCCTCTTTGTCGAGGAGGCGCTGCAGGAAATCGACATAGCCGGGTACCTCGGTGGGGTGGACGGCGACGTCCTCGATGAAGGGCAACGCCCGGCGCGGACCCGGCATGCGCAGGGTCAGGGCTACGGCGGACTTGCGCACCGTCCAGAGACGGTCGGTCTCTTCGCGGTTTGCAGCGCGCACCAGCTTCAGGGCGCCGGTGTCATCGAGGTGGCAGCGGAGCGCGGAGAACTTCTCCCCCAGTTCTGCGTCGTCGCGGCCCTCGAACTCGATCAGGAGCGCGGTGTCGGTTCGAGCCGGCAGCACGGCGTCAACATGGGAATCGTGCCTGCGTACCAGGGCGAGGAAGCGGGAGTCCATGATCTCCACCGCCGTGGGGCTCAGGGCAAGGATGCCGGGCACGGCCTCTCCACACGCGAACACCGATGGGAAGTAGGCCATGGCGATACCGCGCTCGGCCGGCAAGGGCACCAGGTTAAGCGTGGCCTCGGCGACCAGACCCAGGGAGCCCTCGGCTCCCACGAACAGCTTCTGCAGGTGTACTAGGCCGGCGGGGTCCTCACCCCCATCTTCGCCGGCCAGGAGGGCCTCGACCCGGTACCCGGAACAGTTCTTGACCACCCGGGGCATAGCGGCCAAGATGGTTTTCTGCCGGCTGCGCAGCTCGGGGAGGATGGTTGCCAAGGCTCTTCCCGCGGCGGTCGGGCCGGTGAGCAATCGATCGAGCTCGGAACCGCCCAGCGGCAGTGGCCGGGCGTCAAACAGCGATCCGTCGGCAAGCACGACGTGCAGCGCCAGCACGTGGTCCTTCGTGCCTCCGTAGGCCACCGTCCGGGCTCCGGACGAGTTGGTGCCGATCATCCCACCCAGACTGCAGTAGTTCTCGCTGGACGGATCGGGGGCGAAGAAGGTCCCGAACCTCCTCGCGTACTGGTTCAGCTCGGCCATCACCACCCCGGGCTGCACCCGGGCCCAGGAACCGTCGGGCGCCACTTCGAGGATGCGGTTCATGTAGCGGGTGAAGTCCACCTGGATGCCGGCTCCTACCGCACCGCCGGCTAGTCCCGAGCCCATCCCGCGCGGAACCAGAGACAGGCCCTGCTCGGCCGCGTAGGTCACCAGTAGGATCAGATCGTCCGCGTCGCGGGGCGAGACCACCCCGAGAGGCTCGATCTGGTTGAGGCCTGCGTCTGTGGCGTAGAGCTGGCGGGTGACGTTGTCGAACTCGACGTCACCCTTGATGAACGAGCGAAGGTCGCGCTCGACGGAGTCGGATCGGGGTCTCATGACTCGGAATGATAGCGCGAGCAGGCGCTTCGTGAGAGAATGCACGGAGTTCGGGCCCTTTGGCGCCCGTCTGTTCAGAGCCCCACACAAGCGAGGAACCAAGCAGCATGAAACGCGGTGCGTCCGCCTGTCCGGTAGAGGGGGTGAGTCATGCTTGCCATTCTCAAGACGACCCTTACGGGTCTGGAACGATTGGAGGAGCTCGAACCGGGCTCCTGGATCGACCTGGTCAGCCCCACGGAGGAAGAGCTTCAGCGAGTCAGCGAGGAGCTCTCGATCCCGCTCGAGCTGCTCAAGGGCCCGTTGGACGAAGAAGAGAAATCGCGGATAGATGTAGAAGATGGGCTGACTCACGTCATCGTGGACATACCCATCCTGGTGCGGACCGAGGAGGATCAGGGTTACGACACCATCCCGCTGGGCATGCTGGTACACCCCGACTATTTCATCACCACCTGCCTGAGGCCTAATCCCATCCTAGGGGAGTTCGAGCGGGGCGCCGTTCGCAGTTTCGCCACTTTCAAGAAGACCCGGTTCCTCTTTCAGATCCTGCAGCAAGTATCGGTCTTCTATCTCCGTTACCTGGGGCGCATCGACCGCGAGACCGACAAACTCGAGCGCGAGTTGCGGGCATCGATGAAGAACGCCGAGATCTTCGATTTGCTGGTCCTGCAGAAAGCCCTCGTGTACTTCACGACCTCCCTGCGCTCGAACGAGGCGGTGTTGCAGAAGCTCCTCCGCACCAAAGCGGTCAAGATGTACGAGGAGGACGAGGAGCTACTCGAGGACGTCATAGTGGAGAACAAGCAGGCTTCGGAGATGGCCCGGATCTACACCGACATCCTCACCGGCATGATGGACGCGTTCACGTCGGTGATCTCCAACAATCTCAACCGGGTCATGAAGCTGCTCACGTCGATCACCATCATCCTCTCCATCCCTACCATCGTGGCAGCGTTCTATGGCATGAACGTGGGTCTGCCCTTCCAGGAGTACCGGCACGCGTTCACCCTGACCATCGTGATCGCATTCGTCATCTCCGCGACCTTTGCGATCGTGTTCTGGAGGAGGAACTACCTTTAGGGGCGGTAGAGGCCGTAGGGGCGGCCATCGGTCCGGGCACCCCCGTCGAGGCGGGCCGCCGGGCGCCTCAACCCCAGGGTGACAGCGGCGGGCGTGAGGGGGCGCGCGGCTTGCGCCGCGCGCGCGGAACCGGCAGCTCCAGTAGGCTCAGTTCGTCGGTGACCTCCAGGGTCTCGATCGGCACCACCCGCATCCTCTTGACTCCGAGCAAGACCAGGAACCCGGCAGTGATGAACACCGTCGCTGCCGGCCCGCGAACGCCGTAGGCTCCGGACAACGTCTGCACCAGCAGGAACCACCACGCGCTCAGCCATCCCACCCCGTCGGCCACAGCTACGTACGCGTACAGGACAATGGGGGCCAACAGCCCAAGCAGGAGCACGGGTGCGTTGGAGATGAAGCGGTGCCGCCAAAAGGCCCCGGTGTAGACCGGTTCGGCGAAACAGGTGGCGAGCGGCCAAGCCCAGGCGGCCGCCAGGCAGGGGAGCAACAGGAACGGCGACCGGGACAGCATGAGCGCCAACCCGATGAGGAGACTGAAGAACCCCGTACTCAACCGGGCCATCTCGGTAGCCGCCCTCTGCTCCCGGGGGCGGAGGTAGCCCAGGAAGTGACGGGAGACAAAGAAGGTCGCCAGCCCGATCAAGATCAGGATCAGGGTAGGAGCAAGTCGCGCTTGGGTAGCAGGTCCGGCGATGGTGGGCACCTGGAAGCGGTAGCGAGGGATGAGGCCGAGACGGGCGAGAAGGAAGGCGATCACGAAGGTGACGGCCAACGGCAGGGCGAACGACAGCAGATTACGCAGGTGCATAAGGGCCGCACGGCCGGTCACGCGGGAAGAGAACAGCCAGATGAGCAGGGCTGCGATGGTGGGGAAGAGCATGAGGATGGCGAGTAAGGTCACTGCCCGCTCGGTCAGGTAGCGACCCGATTTGAGGAGCAAAGCGGTGCCTGGGTCAGGCGGGGCTTCGGTGCCGGTGTCCAAGGAGAGGATCAGGCGCTCGATCGCCGCCCCCTGTGTGGAGAGACCGGCAGCCGTGGGGTTGCCGGGTCCCTCGTCGTAAAGCATGAGCGAGGCGATACCCCGGCTCAGCCCGGCGACCTGTTCGCCGCGGGACAGAGACAGAGCGTGGTCGGCGGCTTGACTCAGCATCCCAGGCACCTGGAGGTTCAGCCCGGCTTTGGCGAGCACGCGGCCGGTCAGTTGGACGTACCAGCCCGGGGTGGTGTTCTGCGACGCCGTCACTCCTGCGCGCAAGGAGCGCGCCCGCTCTTTTCCGAGCCCTTGGAAGGACAGCACCGTTGTGACATCCGCAGCCAGGGGGCTCGTTTCTAGGAAGCGGTCGATGCCCAAGCCCCCGTTGCTACCGTCCTCCGTGGACAGAAAGACCAGAGTCTTCTGGTGAGGACGGGCCGCGAAGACCTGCACCAGGTCGGCCAGAATAGCGGTCCCGCTGGTGAAGGCCAGGGGATCCACTTTGACGATGGTAGGCGTGTCCCGAGGCGCGGTGACAAGGATGGTCTCTTTGCTCGCGCCCGGGAGAACGACCGCTACGTTTCGCAACGTGATTTCTTGATCGCCGAGCGGCGCCTTGAACGTGTCGGTCTCGGGGGGTATGCCCAAGCGCGAGAATTTCTCGGCCAGCCACGTGGTGGCTCCGACTGCATCGTCCGAACCTAGGGTGCGCTGGGGATAGAACCGCCACATGTCCTCCGCGAGACGGAAGGTGCGGTTTCCCTCGAAAAAGGTGGGGCCGGAGGCCAACTCCATGCTTGAAGCCGGTGAAGAAATGGAGAGAAAGACGACAGCGCCGGCTAGGATCACAAGTCCGGCGCAGACAGCGTACGCTATCTTCCTCCATTGTCGGATACGGTCCACCAGGCGCCGGCGAATTGTGAGCGGCATGTGAGACCCCCGTTCGCTTGCGGCGAGTGAATTCTATGCCGACGGGAACGAGGAGGCAAATGGCAGCCGCTGAGAGGTTTCCGGATCCGATCCGCCCAGACTCAACCCTTCTGGTCTGGATCCTCCGGGACCGCTCCTTCGACCATCCGCTCTGCGACGAGCATGGCGGGGATATCGTAGCTGTCGGACTCGACGAGCTCTTGGATCGCCCGCAGGCGCGCCGCCTTCGACCCACCGAGCCGCCGTTCCCTGGAGAGGGGTCGGAGAAGGGAGCGGCTCTCCGAGGCGGTCGAGTCGATGTCGGACTCAGGTGAGGGCTTTTGACATTTTCTGCTCATGCTATGCTTGCTATCGGCTGTAGCGCCCCAATGGTTTATACGCAGAGTGCAAGAATTCCGTCATCAAGGGCAGAAGCAAAGGAATCGCCAGTGGCCGCCAAGATGATAAGCATTGAAGATGCTAGGACTCGGGTTCTTGCCGAGGCCGCTCCACTGTCGGTCGAATCCCGCTCGCTGGTGGACGCCCTCGGGGCGGTGCTAGGCGAGGAGATCATAGCTCCGCACAGTGTTCCCCCGTTCGACAACTCGGCCATGGACGGCTTCGCGGTGAGGGCGGCCGACACGGTCGACGCGAGCGCGGAGTTCCCGGCGGACCTGCTTCTCTGCGAGACGATTCCTGCGGGCCACGTGGCCGCGCACTCCGTGGGGGCCGGTGAGGCGGCCAAGATCATGACCGGCGCCCCTCTGCCCAAAGGGGCGGATGCGGTGGTGCAGTCCGAGTTGGCAGGCGAAAAGGGCGGCCGCGTCCTGATATTGGAGGCGGTCAGGCCCGGCAAGAACATCCGCCGTGCCGGCGAAGACGTGGTGCAAGGCGACAAGGTGCTTGCTGCCGGTAGTGTTCTCGGTCCCGCCGAGATCGGACTCATCGCCAGCCTGGGTCTTCCCACCGTGCTGGTTCACCGCCGTCCGAAGGTGGCCATCATCTCCACGGGCAGCGAATTGGTCGAGGTGGATCAACCGCTGGGCCCCGGCCAGATCCGCAACTCCAACACCTACTCGCTCCGGGCCCAGTGCCAGCAGCTGGGGATCGAGGCGACCGCTTTGGGTATCGTGCCCGACGACTACGAAGCAACGTGCCGGCTCGTCGAGCAGGGGCTGGAGTACGACGTGCTCCTCACCTCAGGTGGGGTGTCGGTGGGGCAGTTCGACTTCGTGAAGGACGTCCAGGATGATCTGGGGGTCCAGCGGAAGTTGTGGGGCGTAGCCATGAAACCTGGCAAACCGCTGGCGTTCGGAGTGCGGGACGGGACTCTGGTCTTCGGGCTTCCCGGCAACCCGGTGTCGGCCATGGTCTCCTTCGAGCTTTTCGTGCGACCGGCGCTGCTCCGCCTCCTAGGTTTTCGCAAGACCACCCGGCCTCCGTACCGGGCCATCATCGCCGAGGACGTCGCCAACGCTGATGGGCGGGTGTACGTTGTGAGGGTGCGAGCCTGGCGCGAGGATGGATCCTGGCACGTCAGCTCCACAGGCGCTCAGGGATCGGGGATCCTCCGTTCGCTGGTGGGAGCGAACGGCCTGGCTTTTGTACCTGGGGGACCTCGGGGAGTGCGTGCCGGTGAAGAGGTGGAATTCCTGCTGCTGCGTGAGGATCTACAGGAACCTTGAGGGTAGGTCTCCGTGCACGACGATCACTGTTTCGGGGGCCGCGAGTGGCTCCGGTGGTTGCTCCAGGCGCCAGGTAGGGATACAATACAAATGATGAGGGAGCTTCTACGACAACGGCTCGGGGGTGACGGCGAACGAGTACCCGAGCCTGTGGTGGAAGTCCTGTAGTGGGCCTGGCGGCGAGCGCTGCTGGGCCTTTTTGTTCGTAGTCTAGGTGATTTCAAAGCCCGGAAAGGAGATCTCATGGCCAACCACTTCACCCCCGAAGAACTGGCGGAGGAGCTGGGCACCGCGAGGCGCGATGTGATCCAGCTGTGCGTCAGGGAAGGCATCCCCATCTACAAGGGGAAGATCGATCGCAGTCTTCTTGCGGCGGTGATGAAGGCCAAGGGTATCCAGCTTTCCAAGACCCAGATAGCGGCGGTCTAGATAGCTGAGCCGGCTTCGCCGCGCGCGGCGGGCTCCAGAAGGAGCACGCTGCGCGCCTCAGATAAGAGTTGAGCCTTCAGCGCCTGTAGGCGCTCGTGGTCGGCTGACGGCCCGGGGAGAAGCACCCTGACGGTCTGGTCGGCTTCGCGGAACCAGCGCCGTACGGCCATGAGCGAGTCGAGTTCCTTCTGCGGCACTGCCACGAACGGTGGGGCGGCGCTCGGCTCGGAGGGAGAGGCGCTACGGTCCCACAGGGGTGCGAGCGCCGCCCCTATCTCCTGTTCCAAAAGGGGGGGATGGAGCGACACCGGCTGGCGCAGTCGGCCGTTCCAGACCAGGTTCATCCGCACCAGAGCTCCGTCACCATTGCCGGCGTGCGGCCACAGGGCAGCAAAGCAAAGCTGGTGCGCCTCGGCCAGCGACCGGTATGAGCGGCGGATGCTGAGCAAGTGGCCGCATGCGTCACGCAGAGCTTGAGCCTCTTCGTAGCGCCGCTGACGGGACAGACCGCGCATCGCTTCCTGGGCGCGATCCAGGGGATCGGGAAGATTGGCCAGGGAGCCGCCGGTCAGCCAACCGATGAGCTCCATCACCAGACTATCGTGGGCCGCCAGGGCCTGGGGGTCGCCGGTGCACGGAGCGAGACAGCGTCCGCCCTCGCCCCGGACGCAGGGCCGACCGTCGGGGCGCCGGGGACAGCGACGCACGGGGTAGCAGCGGTGCAGGAGGTCCAGAGCGGCGCTCAGCCTGGCCCGGCCCCTGAAGGGCCCCAACGTCAGGGCTTGGCGCCGGGACTGCGAAGACTTCGGGACGCGTGCCCGGGTCCGCCCGCTCTGCGTCGGCTCTGCTTCGAACTCCAGTCGGGCCAGCCACTTGGGTGCCTGACAGCTCAGATAGAGGTTGAGGCCCAGACCGGAGCCCCCGGCCTTGACGTAGGCGTACCTCTCGGGGCGACCGCCATGAAGGTTGCAGGGGGGCCGGTGTTCTAGGATGAGCTGCTGCTCGCGTACCACGGCCTCCAGGGGCGTGCAGGTCTCATCCCAGTCGACACGCTCCACCAGGCGCACTGCCTGCCGCACCTTGCGGGAGTGGCCGGCATTGGCCACGAAGTATGAGCGCACCCGCTCGTGGAGTCGATCAGCCTTGCCCACGTAGAGGATGCGGCCGTCTTTGTCGACGAAGCGATACGTGCCCGGGGCCCGAGGAACATCGCGGGTGAGACGCAGCTTCTCGACGGCGGAGCGGGAGGAGGGGCTCACATAGGAGCGGGCTTCGCCCAGGCGGGTGATGCCCTGCTCCTGCAGCCGACCGACCAGGGTGACAAAGACGTGACCCGCGGCTTGGGCATCGGCCAAGGCGCGGTGGCAGGCAGCCACCGGCGCGCCCAACGCCTCGGCGACAGTGTGCAAACGGTAGTTGGGTAATCCCGGCGCCAAGGCCCGGGCCATCGGCAAAGTGTCGATGGCCCCATCGCCCAACTGACGGCCTTTGAGACGCCGTAACTCGTAGTTGAGAAAGCCGACGTCGAACGGGGCGTTGTGTGCCACGACGACCGCCCCCTCGAGAAACTCCAGGAGCGCAGGGATGACGTCTTCGATGCGGGGGGCGTCGGCCACCATCTCCTGGGTGATGCCGGTGATCTGCGTGATCATGCGTGGGATGGGTCGCATGGGGTTGACGAGCGTGCTGAAGTGCTTTGCTTCCCGGAAGCCCTCGAGCCTCACCGCTCCTATCTCGGTGATCTTGCTGGCCCCTGCCCGGGCGCCGGTCGTCTCCAGATCGAGTGCCACGAAGGGCACGTCGGCCAGATCGGGGTCGGGCGCCTCCCAATGGCGAAGTGAGACCCGGCGGACGCCTTCGAGCGCCGCAAGGGTCGGGTCGCCGGAAAGGGGGATGCCGGAGGGGGCAGAACCCCAACAAAACCGCTGATCATGGTGCACAAGCGCGGCCAGGATCGCGTTGCACAGGGCTACGGGAGCGTTCGGCGAGGCGATGAGCAAACGGGCCGCTTCCACCGCATCGAGCGGTTCTCCGCGCACCAGCAAGGTCTCGTAGAGTCTGTCGGCGACCGCCAACGAAAGTTGCAGCTGCATCAGCGGCCGGCTATTTCCTGTAGAGGGAGGGTTTCCTTGAAAAGGGCAGGCTCATCCTGGACAATACTAGCACCTCGGAGCCGGGGGACAACCTGGTGCCGCTTGACGGGTGGAGAAGTGCTGGACAGAACAGAGATCGAGACGATACTCCCTCACAGGGACCCCTTTCTTCTGCTCGACCGGGTAGTAGAAGTGGTCCCCGGTGAGTACGCTATCGCCGAGAAGGATATCCTGGCCACCGACGACGTTTTCAGGGGCCACTTTCCCGGATATCCGGTCTTTCCAGGTGTCCTGCAGCTGGAGTCTCTGGCGCAGACCGGGGCTGTAGCGATCTTGTCCCAGCCCGAAACCCGGGGCAAGCTCGTCCTTTTCGGGGGCATGGACCACGTACGGTTCCGTCGCACGGTGGTCCCGGGCGATATCCTGCGGCTGGAGACGCGACTCACCAGGCGCCGTGGTCCCGTCGGTAGGGGCGAAGGGAAAGCCTTCGTAGGCTCCGATCTCGCTTGCAGCGGCACCCTCACGTTCGCCATCGTCGAGCCGTAGCCGTGCCTCCTAACAGATCCTCTCCCTTGCTGGGGAGACCTGTCACCATAACGGGCCTCGGCATGCACGTGCCGGCCAAGATCGTCACCAACGACGACCTAGCTCATAGCCTGCAAACGTCCGATGCATGGATCCGGCAAAGGACCGGCATAGAGGCGCGCCGGATCGCCGAGCCCGGCCTGTGTTCATCCGATCTCGGTATCCTCGCTGCCCGGGAGGCTCTCGCCGATGCCGATATGCCCCCCGAAGACATCGACTTGCTCATCACCGCCACCCTCACTCCCGACCAGCTCACGCCGGCGACCGCATCCCGGATAGCGTACGGGACCGGTTGTGTGAACGCGGCGGCCTACGATCTCTCGGCGGGTTGCACCGGCTTTGTTTACGGGCTGGCCATGGCCACCGGCGCTATTGCGGCCGGTCTGCATGAACGGGTGCTCCTGGTCGGTGCCGAGACCTTCTCTTGCTTCCTCGACTGGGAGGACCGGTCGACGGCGATACTGTTTGGCGACGGCGCCGGGGCAGCGGTCGTCTCACCGGTGTCCTCGCGGGATTCCGGGCGGGTCTTGGGCTTCGATCTGGGCTGCGACGGATCCGGGGTGGACCACGTCTCGATACCCGCCGGGGGGTCCAGGATGCCGGCGTCGCAGGAGACTATCGAAGCTCGCCAGCACTACGTCCAGATGAACGGCAATGAAGTGTACAGGTTCGCCACTCGGGTCGTGGCTCCCTCCGCCGGCCGGGTGCTGGAACGCTGCGGTAAGACCGTGGACGACATCGACCTCTTCATCCCCCATCAGGCCAATCTGCGCATTATCGAGGCGGGTGCGAAGAATCTGGGCATCCCCGAACATAAGATCTACACGAATCTTCAACGCTATGGCAACACCTCCGGCGCGTCGATCCCTCTATGCCTCAAAGAGGCCCGGGAGGAGGGGCGGCTCAAGCAAGGCGATCTGGTGTTGCTCATGGGCTTCGGGGCTGGAGTCACCTGGGGGTCGTGTCTCATGGAATGGGGTCGAGAAACCGGCCTCGACGCCCACAACCGCGACCGCATCGGTGGAAGGAGTTGACGTGGGAGGCGTGCTGATCCTGTTCCCCGGCCAGGGCAGTCAATCGGCCGGCATGGCCGAGCACCTCTGGGACTACCCCGCCGCCCGGGCGGCGTTCGCCGAGGCGGGCGAGACGCTGGGCTGGGACATCGGCGAGCTGTGCCGTCATGGGTCGATGGAGGAGCTCACCCGCACCGATCGCACACAGTTGGCCGTACTCACTTGCAGCGCGGCGGTGTGGAGGGTCCTGGAGGAAAAAGGCGCGTCTTTCATGGTAGCGGCCGGACACTCCCTCGGCGAGTACTCGGCCCTGGTGGCCACCGGGCACTTGAGTTTCGCCGCCGCCCTGCGGGTGGTCGAGCAGCGGGGCCGGGCTATGCAGGCCTGCTCTGCGGAGCGCGGCGGGACCATGGCCGCCATCATCGGTCTGGAGAGCGAGGTGGTCGAGGAGCTGTGCGCCTCATTGCCTGAGGTGTGGCTTGCCAACTACAACTCGCCCGGCCAGCTGGTTATCTCCGGCTCGGCGGAGTCGGTCCGCGCGGCCGGAGAGATGGCCGAGGCCCGGGGAGCCAAACGGGTCTTAGCGCTCCCGGTATCAGGGGCTTTCCACACCCCGTTCATGGCCGGTGCGGCAGAGACCCTTTCTGAGGCGTTGGCCGGAGTGGTGTTCGGTGCCGGCGTGGGCGGAGGCAGGTTCTTCTCCACCACCGAAGTGCGCTACCCGGAGTCCGGCGAGTTACCCGCCGTGCTGGCCCGGCAACTGACGTCGCCGGTGAGATTCGCACAGAGCATGGATGCGCTCCTACGGGGCGCCGACGCACCCGACCAGGGTCTGGAAGTAGGACCGGGTAATGTGCTGTCCGGACTGATGAAAAGGATCGACCGCGATTTCCCGATGGCGGCCACCGGAGACGGCGGCGGCCTGCAGCGGGCGATCGATATGCTCGGGGCGAGCTGAGGGAAGTCTGACTGTGTGTGAAGGACTGGGGGTTTGAGGTGACCGACAGAAGCGGACCCTTGGAGGACCGAGTGGCGCTGGTGACCGGCGGGGCCAGGGGCATCGGCCGGGCGATCGCTCAACGACTGGCGGAAGATGGAGCCCAGGTCGCCATCGTCGATCTGGCCGAGTCCGGCGGCGATGTCGCCCGGGAGATCGAGCAGGTCACCGGCCGGGCTACCACCTTCTTCATGGCCGATATCTCAAAGGAGGCGGATGCCCGTGGAGCGGTGGCGGCTGTGGAGGCGACGCTGGGCCCCGTGGATATCCTGGTCAACAACGCAGGCATCACCCGCGACGGGCTCTTGTTGGTCATGGATGAGAAAGACTGGGATGCTGTGCTTGCCGTGAACCTCAAAGGGGCCTTCCTCATGAGCAAGGCGGTCCTCCGGGGAATGATCAAGCGGCGCCGCGGCTCCATCGTCAGCATCTCCAGCGTAGTGGGCAGACGGGGCAACGCCGGCCAAGCCAATTATTCGGCGGCCAAGGCCGGGCTGATCGGCCTCACCAAGTCGCTGGCCCGAGAGGTGGCCTCGCGTAACATCCGGGTCAACGCTGTCGCCCCTGGGTATATCGAGACAGACATGACCGCTGCCCTGGACGAGACGGCGCGGAACGCTATCATCGGCCAGATCCCGCTGGGTCGCATCGGCACACCGGAAGGGGTGGCCGAGGCCGTAGCCTTCTTGGCCGGCGACTCGGCTTCCTTCATCACAGGGGCAGTGCTGCCGGTGGACGGCGGCCTTGGTATCTAGCAGAGGCGGGAGGATGCAGATATGACCGGCACGGCGAGGACGATCCAGTTGCAACGGGTGGTCGTTACCGGTGTGGGCGTGGTCTCGCCCATCGGCATCGGCAAGGAGCCGTTCTTGGAAGCTCTCCTGGCTGGACGGTCGGGGGTCAGGCGCATCGAGCGCTTCGACGTCACGGAGTACCCGGTCAAGATAGCGGCCGAAGTGCCGGATTTCGATCCTGTGGCGTTCATGGACCGGAAGATGGCGAAACGCATGGACCGCTACGCCCAGTATGGGGCTGCAGCGGCTACCCTGGCCTTGGAAGACTCGGGTTATCCGGTGGATGAAGACCCTTACGCCGTCGGGGCGCTGATCGGCTCTGGAGTGGGTGGTTTGGACACCTTCTTCGAGCAGACCGTTATCCTGCTGGACAAAGGCCCCACGCGGGTCAGCCCCTTCTTCATCCCCATGATGATCCCCAACATGGCTGCGGCGACCAGTTCCATCCTGCTGGGGCTCAAAGGGCCCGTCAACGCCACCTGTACGGCGTGCGCTGCCGGCACCAACGCCCTGGGAGATGCCTTCTCCCTCATAAGGCGCGGCGACGCCACTGCGATGTTCGCCGGTGGGGCCGAAGCGGCGGTGAATCAGGTGGGTATGTCTGCCTTTGCCGCCTTGCGGGCGCTCTCTACCCGGAACGATGAGCCCGAGAAGGCGAGCCGGCCGTTCGACGCCCAGCGGGATGGGTTCGTCATGGGCGAAGGGGGCGGCGTGCTGGTGCTGGAGGAATTGGGCCACGCTCTTGAACGTGGGGCCCACATCTACGCGGAGATCTTGGGCTACGGAATGAGTGGAGACGCCTTCCATCTCACCGAACCCGACGAGAGCGGTGAACCGGCCGGTCTGGCGATGAGCAGAGCCTTGCGCGACGCGGACATCGATCCCTCTGAAGTGGACTACGTCAACGCCCACGGCACGTCCACCCCCCTTGGCGACGTCATGGAGACCAAGGCCATCAAGCTGTCTCTGGGCGCACGGGCAGCCACGGTCATGGTAAGCTCCAACAAAAGCATCTTCGGCCACTGCCTGGGTGCGGCCGGTGCGCTCGAGGCGGCCGCGACCGTCCTTGGTATGGAAGCGGGTAAGGTCGCTCCGACGATCAACCTCGAAACCCCCGATCCCTTGTGCGACCTCGACTATGTGGCGAACGTGGCTCGGGATGCCGAGGTGAGGGTGGCCATGTCGAACAGCTTCGGTTTTGGCGGGCATAACGCCGCCCTCGTGTTTGGCAAGTTCGAGACTTGATCGGCGCGCCGGGCGCTTTCGCGCCCGCGCCCCACAGTATGAGCATCAGGTGGGTGCATGGCTAAGTACGTAACCGTTCAGGTGACGAGAAAAGAGCCTCCGGCTGGACCGGCGGTCGAGGGAGAGCACTGCAAGAAGTGCGCTGCTCTCTTGGGCGAGGGCGAACTGGAGGGATCTCTTCGGGTTTGCCCGCATTGCGGTTATCACTATCCTTTGCCCGCACACATCCGCGTGGCCCAGATCGCCGACATGGGCAGCGTCATGTTCATGGCCGAAGAGTTGCGCCCCACCGATCCGCTGGGCTTCTTCGACCTCCGTCCGTACCCGGAACGGCTGTCCGAAGCGCAACTCGAGACCGGGCTGACCGAGGCCCTGGTGGCCGTGACCTGCCAGATAGCCGGAAGATCGGCGGCTTTGGGCGTGATGGACTTCGGGTTCATGGGAGGCTCGATGGGGGCGGTCGTGGGAGAGCGTTTCCACCGCCTGGCAAAGACGGCCGTGCAGGAGCGGATGCCGTTAGTGGTCGTGGCTGCTTCGGGCGGGGCCCGCATGCAGGAAGGGGTGCTTTCCCTGATGCAGATGGCCAAGACCGTGGTGGCCGTACAGATGCTGGGCGAAGCGCGGTTGCCTTTCGTCTCTATCCTCACCCATCCCACCACCGGTGGGGTACTGGCCAGCTTCGCCACGGTAGCCGACGTCATCATGGCCGAGCCGGGAGCGGTGATGCGTTTCGCCGGGGCTCGGGTCATCGAACAGACGACCCGGGAGAAGCTGCCCGCGGATTTCGGCTCGTCGGAGTCGCAGCTGGCGCACGGTCAGATCGATCTGGTGGTCGACCGGCGGCACTTGAAGGAGCGGTTGGCTCGCTGCTTGTCGCTCTTGGAAGGGGGTGAGGCTGGTGGCGGAGCCGGGTAATCCTTCTACCATGAGTAGGTCGTACCAGGCCGAGGCGCTGCGGTTACTGCAGCGCCTGCAGGAGTTGCGCAACCTCCCGGCCCTGCCGGGGGTCAGCTACTCCGAAGAGATCAAGAAGATCCAGGACCGTCTTGAGGCCTTCAAGAATCGGGATGCCTCAGAGGCCGCCTGGAACACGGTGCAGATCGCCCGGCATCAGGAACGGCCTCAGACTCTCGACTACATAGCGCAAAGTCTGCCGGACTTCGTGGAATTGCAGGGTGACCGCCTACGTGGCGACGACAAAGCCGTCGTGGGCGGGTTGGGCACTTTGGGGGAGCGGCGTATCGTACTGATCGGCCACCAAAAGGGGCACACTCTCAAGGAACGGCAGGAGCGCAGCTTCGGCATGGCCCGGCCGGAAGGCTATCGCAAGGCAGTGCGGCTTGCCCGATTGGCGGAGAAGTTCGGGCTGCCCGTGGTGACACTCGTGGATACCCCGGGCGCCTATCCCGGCAAGGATGCCGAAGAAGGCGGGCAAGCGGGAGCCATCGCCCGGAGCATCGACGTGTTTGCCGGTCTCGCCGTCCCGACGGTGGCCGTGGTGATCGGAGAAGGCGGATCGGGCGGGGCTTTGGGTTTGGCGGTCACTGATCGGGTGTTGATGCTGGAGAACTCGGTGTACTCGGTCATCTCGCCCGAGGGATGTGCGGCTCTTCTGTGGCGCGACGCGGCCGAGGGGCCCCGAGCGGCGGAGGCCCTACGGCTGGGTGCGCGCGACCTACTGGCTCTGAACCTTGTCGACGCGGTCATTCCTGAACCGACGGGGGGCGCCCACACCGATCATCGGGTGACGGTGAAGCGGGTGATGCGCGAGGTCCAGTTGGCCCTGAGCCAACTGGAGCGCCTCGACCCTCGTGAGCGGCTTCGCCTGCGACGGAGCAAGTACCTTAACATGGGGAGCTATCGGGTCCTGGAGTAGCGGAGAGATGCCGCCCCCGGTCTTACTGTCGGCGCGGGCTGCGTCAAGCGCCGAGGCCCACTGTCGACCTAGGCTACGGCGAATTCGAGGTAAGGAAGCCAGGCATCCGGCACCGTACGCTGTGACGCCAGCACGAAATCCCCCGGTAACGGTGGGCGCGGCTTTCGGGAGGGCGACATCCCCACCTCGGAAGGCAGGCAGGCTCCCTTACGCACGTTGCAGGGGGCGCACGAGGTGACCACGTTGTCCCACGAGGTCAGCCCACCTCGGCTGCGGGGCACGACATGATCGATGGTCAAGTGCCGGGTGCTGCCGCAATATTGACAGGAGAAGCGGTCACGGGCCAGGATCGCCCGTCTCGAGAGGCGCCGTTTGTCGGCTCGGGGCACGCGCACGTAATAGTGAAGCCGGATCACCACCGGGGCGGCGAGGGCCGTTCTCTCGGAACGGATCATGCCCATGCCGGCTTGTACCATCTCGGCCTTGCCTTTGAGCAAGAGCACGATCGCCCGCCGCGTCGAGCAGACGTTCACCGGCTCGAACGTGGAGTTCAGGACCAGGACTTGACGGGGCAATCGAACCTCCTTCGCACGGCGCTCGCGTGTATTCTAGCCAATCAGAGCGCCTGTTCGTAAGTGGCACCCGCGGCCAAGGTCGCACCCTGCTAGAATCCTGGGCATGACGGAAGGCGATCTCTTCAGCGCCGGTCTGCAGGCCGATCTCTCCGAGAATGCGCCACTGGCTGCTCGCATGCGGCCGCGGCGTCTGGACGACATCGTGGGACAAGAGCACCTGCTGGGCAAGGGCGCGTCCCTGCGCGTGGCTTTGGAGACCGGCACGGTGAGTTCCATGATCTTCTTCGGCCCTCCCGGTACCGGCAAGACCTCGGTCGCCCGTTTGGTAGCCGCCGAGACCGGCTCCGCGTACGAGGAGTTGTCGGCCGTCAGTTCGGGGGTGGCCGAGGTTCGCAAGGTCATCGAAGGAGCCAGACACCGGCGGGCTCAGGCCGGCCGGCGGACTGTGCTCTTCATCGATGAGATCCACCGCTTCTCCAAGGCTCAGCAGGATGCGCTGTTGCACGCGGTCGAGGATGGGATCATCACGCTGATTGGCGCGTCTACCGAGAACCCTTATTTCGAGGTCATCCCGGCTCTCATCTCCCGCTGCGAGCTGTACCAGTTTCAGCCGCTTGCGAACACTGACATCCGCGCCCTCCTGGACCGGGCCCTGAGAGGCCAGGACGGTGCGCCAGGCCTCGCGGACAGCCGCACGGCTGTGAGCGCCCCCGTGCTCGATCTGATTGCGGAAGCCGGTTTGGGCGATGCCCGGCGCGCGTTCAGCATTCTCGAGCGCTCTTTGGTGCTCGCCGGATCGAAGGGTCTTGCCCGATTGGACGAGGCCACGGTCCAGGAAGCCGCTCAGCGCAAGTTGGTGCTCTACGACAAGGGCGCGGACGCTCACTACGACGTGATCTCCGCCTTCATCAAGAGCCTGCGCGGCTCCGACCCGGACGCCGCCCTCTACTACCTTGCCGTCATGCTCACCGGTGGCGAGGACCCCAAGTTCATAGCCCGCCGGCTGATCGTGTTCGCCTCTGAGGACGTGGGCAATGCTGATCCTAGGGCCCTAGAAGTGGCTGTGGCCGTATCGCGGGCCGTCGAGTTCGTCGGCCTACCAGAATGCCGCATCAACCTCGCCCAGGGGGTGACCTATCTCAGCTGTGCCCCCAAGTCCAACGCCTCCTACGCGGGCATCGAGGCAGCCTTGAACGAGGTTGAGCAGCACGGTGCTCAACATCCCCCTGTATTCTTGCGCAGTACCGGGTACTCTGGAGCCAAGAGCCTGGGACATGGAGTAGGATATGAGTATCCACATGACAGCGGGGGCTACATCGCCCAGCGGCACTTGCCCAGGGATCTCCAAGACCGTGAGTTCTACCACCCCGCTGACAGTGGTCATGAGGCTCGTATCCAGGAGTTCTTGAAGAAGATGAGGGCGTTGCGCCGGGGAGGGGCGCAAGGCCAGGACGCCTGACCGTGGGTCAAGCTTCCGCGATTCCGGCCGATAGAAGACCATGGCCTGGATTGCGATAGTCGCGGTGCGAGAGGGCAGGCGATAAGCGGTGATAAGGGTAGAATTAACCTGGTCGAGCGGAACCAGCGTAGATCGACAGCTCGTAAGGAGGGAAATCACGATGGGTGGCGTGGCGAGATTCCTCCTGGGGGGCGCGCTGGGCGCCGCCCTGGGATTCCTCATCTCCCGGAAGAAACCTCAGAAGACACAAGAAGCTGCTCAGCCACTCTGGTCGCCGGGCGAGGCGCCGGCGGCCGCTCCTTGGGCCGAGAGCGTGACCCCCGTGGCGGCGGTCGTCCCAGAGGTGGCGGTCGAGCCCGAGGTTCAAGCCGCGCCCGAGCCTGCGCTCGAGGTCTCCCCCGAGGTGGAGGCCGCTCCGGAGGCGGAGCCTATGCTCGACGAGGCCGTGGTCGCTCCGGCGGTCGAGCCTGTCGCTGAGGCAGAGCCCGTCGCTGAGGCGGAGCCCGTCGCTGAGGTCGAGGTTGCGCCTTTGGCGCCGTCGGTCGAAGCCGAAGCTGCTTGGGAAGCGCCGTTTGGGACCGTCGAGGAGCCGGCTCTTGACGAGCCGGTCATCGAGGAGGCTCCGGTCGTTTCCGAGCCCGAGCCGCCGTCCACCGAAGCCCCCGAGTTCGAGGCCGCCTTGGCTCAAGTGGCAACTGAGTCCGAAGTCATCATGACCCCCGAGTTGCTCGAAGAGCCATTGCCCGGGGCCGGCTGGCAACCGTCGGCGACGCTTGCCGGCGAGGAGGAAGGGTTTGACGAGATCCTACCCCTCGTTCCCGAGGACAGTGCTCCCTACGTTGCCCCGGAAGCGATCGCCGAGGGTGACCGCGAACTCACGTCGTCCGGGCTCCGAGCGACGGAGCCAGAGGTCGAGCTGATAGGGACGGAAGCCGGAGCACCCGATCTCGGCTCCGATCTCGGTTCCGATCTCGCGACGACAGCGGAAGTGGAATCCCCTGCCGTTCTCGTCGCGGCAAACGATCTGAGGGCTCGCATCGAGGAGACACGCCGTCGCATCCGGCAGGAACTCGAGCAACCCTTCATGGCCGCAGAAGGCGTCGCGGCCGCCGAGGAAGTAGTTATGGAGCCGATACCTGAACCTACGATCGGGGAGGCTTTGATGGAGGAGCCGTTGGTGGACGGGGAGCTGACGTCCCTCGCGGAGGAGTCGGAGGCACCTTTGGTGGACTCACTCCCGACTTTCGATGTGGCGGAGGCTGGAGAAGTCCGCCAAGAGCCGGCCCTGGAACTTGGCGTGGACTATGATGCCATGCGGAATCGCATCGAGATGACGCGCAGCCGCCTCAAGGCGAAGGCCTTTGACGCCATGATGACGGGCGAAGCGTCTCTACTGGGCCGCGATCCGGCGGACTCCACCGCCGAACGTCCGGCCGCGGCCGACGTCGACAGCGAGATCGTCGAGACCATCGAGACCACCCTGCGCGAAGAAGAGGACTAGAAGCCGGAGCCGCCTGGCTCGCCCTCGCGCGGGGGCAGGAAGTCCTCTTCTTGGTGGGTGGCCCGGGGCACATGCAGCGGTCTGCGGAAGAGGTTGCGGAGATCGGTCCAGGGGGCGTCGCGTGACCCCTCGACGATCTCGAGAAAACCCTTGACCTTGGCGTCGAGATTGTCGACGTGGTGGAGGATGAGGGCCTCGATCGTTTTCGGCCGTTTCGGCGAACCCCACTCCAGCTCTCCGTGGTGGCTGACGACGCAGTGCAGTAGCTGTTGGAGTTTGCTCTCGGGGAACGAGGGCAGTCCCTTAGCCTTCTCAGACACCAGCATGACTCCCTGGATCACATGACCCAGGAAACGTCCCCCGTCGGTGAAATCGATGGCGGTCTCGAACGAGAGCTCCCTCGTCTTACCGACGTCATGCAGGAGAGCGGCGGTGAGCAACAGATCGCGGTCGACCCTGCTGTACTGCTGGGACACGAAGTCGCACATCTCCGCCACCGCCACGGTGTGCTCCGCGAGCCCACCAAGATAAGCGTGGTGGTAGAGCTTGGCCGCCGGAGCCGTGGTGAAGATCGCGAAGAAATCGGCGTCTTCGAAGATGATCTGCAAGAGAGCGCTGTAGTCGCGGTCGTACACCGATCCGATGTGGAACTGCAGGAAACCCTTCAACTCCTCGATATCCCTGTACGTTGAGGGCAGAAAATCTCGGGGCGTGGCTGCTCCAGGCGGCGCTGGAGCGACGGCTGAGGCCTCCAGCTGGGGTTTGCCCAGATACTCGGAGACCCGGGCCGTTACCAGCACCAGGTCGCCGCCTTTGACGCCGGTCTCCAACGCCCCGGTCTCCCATACGGTGCATTCCACGACGCCGGTGCGGTCGCTGAGCTTGAGTTTGAAAAACGGTTTGCCGGCTTTGGTATGCCGGGTTTCCTTGCCCGAAAGCAGATAAACGCCCTCGACCAGCGTGCCGGGCACCAGATCACACACGGCGACCCGCGGGGACGGACCCGGTGCCGGAGGATCGGGGTCGAGTGGGGTCCCGAGGTCAAGTTGATCGTCGTTCACGGCGCCCTCGCTTGCTGTCTCTATGCTGCCGACATTCTAGCGGAGGTTGCGGACACGGACCGGCCGGACGGCACGTACAGGTGGCTGCCGGTCATTTCGCTCGTCAGTGGGGCATGAAGGGAAGACGGCTCGTCCCCCGGGCCTTGTGTTTGTAGAAAAAGAGCGCCGGTATCACCGCGACCCCGATCACGATCGCGGCGATGAGGAAGAACTCACTGAAAACGGTATGGGCCGCGTCTTTCGTAGCGGCGGCGGCCGCGTCTTGAATAGCCTTCCATTCCGCATCGGTCAGGCCGGACGGCCTCAAGATCGGAGTAGTGATGTTGGCGGCGAGCGCGTTGAAGCGGCGCACGCCCCAGGAGCTCAGGGCGGAGAGACCTACGACCATGCCCACCATCCGGGAGACTGTCACCAGCGCCGATCCGGTCGCCATCCACTTGGATCCAGCCGAGGAGATCACACTGGCGCCGATGGGACCGATAACGAGACCGAATCCCAGGCCGCTGATCATCAGATCCCTCGTCATGGTGAACCCCGCCGGGTCGAGCGGCCAGCGGCTGACCAGAACATAACCACCGCAGGCGATGAGGAATCCCAGCACGGCAGTTATCCGGTACCCGACGAGGTCGGCCAGCCACCCTCCCACGACAGCCCCCACCGGTATCATGAGAGTCAGGCGGATGAGGAGTAGACCGCCTTGGATCTCGGTCATGTCGAAAAGCGTGTAGGCGTAGAGCGGGATCTCCACCATGCCTATGATCAGGGCAGCGCCCACGAGGAGATGGGCGAAATTGGCGGCAGCAAAGGCGGGCCGCTTGAAGAAGTCCAGGCGGATGAGGGGCCGCTGGTGGCGGCGCTCGAAGAGGACGAAGGCGACGAAAGCCACGGCGCTGAGCGCGAGCCAAGGCCATCTGACCGCGGTCGAGGCGGCCTGAGTCGTGCTCTGCACGGTTTGAGTGCCCGTGCCCAGACCGATGGTGACACCGGCCAAGGCAAGAGCCATCAGGGCCGCCCCGGCGTAGTCGACTCGCCCTCGCTGCCACCAGCGCGTTTTCCCACCATTGCTTGCGGGTTCAAGGTCCGCCGCTTCGTCCGCGACTTCTGGCGACACGCGGATCGCTGTCGGCCGCATGAGGCGCCAGCAGACGGCGATCAAGAACAGACACAGGGGCACATTCACCAGGAAGATAAGGCGCCAGCTCCATAGCGTGGCGAGCCCAGCGCCGTAGATGGGGCCGAGCACTCCTCCGGCCTCCGCGGCGCCTCCGATGATGCCGAGCACCAATGCTCGCCGGCCCGGCGGAAACATATGGGCGCCGGCGGCCATGGCGATGGGTACCAACGCCCCACCGCCTGCCGCCTGGACCACGCGAGCCGCCACGAACAGGTCGAGGCGGGCAAGGAACGCGCAGAAGGCGCTTCCCACCAGGAAGAGCAGCAGAGCCACGACGGTCATGGGGCGCCGCCCCCACACGTCAGCCAGACGCCCGAACAGGGGCATGGCCACGGTATAGCCCAGCAGGTAGCCCGTGATGATCCATCCGGCGTCGTTGATATCGCGCACGCTGATGTAAAGCGAGCGCATGATCGAGGGCATGACCGTGAGGACCATGGTCTGATCGAGAGCGGCTACGAAGACAGCAGCGCACAGCGCCACCATGACGAGAATAGCCCGGCGGGGGACTCTTGGGACCACGGCCTCACTCATGGCCGTCTGCCGCGCCACGGCTATTGGGGCGCCTCGATGTCTACGTAGGTGTCAAGGTTGGAGAGGATGATGCTTCGCCAGATCTCGGGAACCTCGTTGGGGGTCGCGGCTCCGGCGATGTCGACCTCGTAAACCAAGCTATCGCCCACGCCCACCCAGATATCGGTGGGGAAAGTGTCGGTGGTGTCCACAGCCCCGGCGATCGCAGCCACTTCTTCTGCCGCCACCCTGCCGGAGATATGGTAGGTCTTCGCGCCCCCCTTGCTCTCCTCGCCTTCGTATGCGGTGTCGGTGATGCGGTCGAGGATCTGGATGGTCCCGGCGCTCAGGCTGAGGCTGCCCACCGGACTGTCTTTGGCAGCGATGGACTGCCATTTCTGCGACAGCGGGTCCTGGATGTAGTGGGTGTCGCCCACGGCCACGAACTTGAGTTGCAGGGGGATGCCGCCCTGGGTCACGTCGATGGTGGCTTGCATGCTGCCCTGGGAGTTCACGTCGCCGCTGATGCGCCCGATCTCCAGACCGGTGCCGGGCTTGGCGGAAGCCGGCTTGTGCACCTCGTAGACGAAGTGGAAGCCCTGGATCTTCTTCATGCTTGTCGAGGCCTGGGCCAGGACCGTGCGGGGGTCGACGTTGCCGCTTGCGCCGCCGCAGGCGACCAGGCCGGCGAGGACCGGGATGAGGACCAGGGCGGCGACAGCCGCCACGACAGGGCGAAGAAGACCTTTCATACGTTTCATTATGAGTCCTTGTCAAGACTCGCACAAGCAAGAGGCGGGGATGGCGAACGAGTTGCCCCGCTCCTTGCTACAATAATAACGGTAGCCGTCTGTCGAGCGTTTCAGGGGATGTCAATGACGCCCGAGAATCGACATACCCACCCTAACTACTCTTCCGGCGAGGATTACATCCTTGAGTTCCGGAGCTTCCGGTATGGGTTCAACAGCGTGGATTTCTCTCAACGTGTCGAGATGGCCGCCGTGGAGTTGGGTCTCGTCGATCCGGGCATGCTGCTTCATGACGAATGCGCCGATCTGGTCCAGCTGGTAGCCGGGGGCGGTATCGAATTCCCGGTGAGCCTCCTGGGCGAGTATCTTCTCCAGCGCGGTGACGAGGTGCTCACCCTGCATGGTGAATGCTTGGTGTACTGGCTGCGAGAGCTCGTGTTCCGAAGCGCGTGGCTCGATCTTCGGCTCATCGACGGGCAGCTCGAGGTGGCCTTCGACGAGGAGTCGGGTGAGTTCGTGTACTTCCCCACCGGCCACCGCTCTCGGCAGATAGGACCACCGCCCCATCCTTCGTGGCGTGAGGTGGCATACACCCGCTGAGGCGGTCGGGCTCTCGACCCCACTGCTTTGACCGACCGGTCACGCTCAGCCTCATCGCAAGGGGTTCGCCTGTGGCTCCGACTCTGCAAGCACTGCGGTTGGTCTTCAAGCGGACCTTCACCGCCTATTTCTTGGAGCTGGAGTCGCCTGCCATCGCGGATCCTACCGAGGCTTTCGCCGCCAGCCACGAATACCTCTCTGCTCTGTTGTCGCAGCTGGGTCCGGAGGAGTTCATGCGCCGGCTCGACGATGAGACCACGCACTTGGCCGGCCAGGTGGAACAAGACCTGCGGCACCGGGTGAAGGGCAGCCGCGCTCTGCCTGCGTATGAAGACCTTGAGGACCGGTTGCGAGAATGCTTCGAATACGGATTGGGGCGACTGGAGGGTTCGTGAGGGAGGGCG
>JAZDLO010000224.1:0-4325 GCA_043801935.1 bacterium | reverse complement strand
GAGGGAGACCGGATCCTGCTGACGAAAGGGGTGGCGATCGAGGGCACAGGCCTCATCGCCCGGGAGTTCGGGCCTCAGCTGGCTCGAGCAGGCATGACGGAGGCCGAGATAGCCGAGTGTGCCGCTTTCTTGGAGAGAGTGGGGATCCTCGACGAGGCCCGCATCGCCCGGTCGTTCGCGGGAGTGACCGCCCTGCACGACGTGACGGAAGGCGGCTTGGCCACGGCGGTCAGGGAGCTGGGCGCAGCCGGCGGCTGCCGGCTGCGCCTCCACATGGAGAAGATCCCGGTCTATCCGCAGACTCGGCGCATCTGCGCCGCCCTGGGTCTCGATCCCTTGGGGTTGATCGGTTCGGGCACCCTGCTCATCACCTGCTCCCCGACGGACGCCACCGCGCTTCTTGACGCCGTTTCCACCGCGGGTATCGAGATCGCCGACATCGGCGAAGTGCACGGCCGGGGCGAAGGAGTCGAGGCGCTGCACGACGGCTCGCCCACGGAGTGGCCCCAGTTCGATCACGACGAGGTGTCGCGTCTGAGCCGCTGAGTGCGGCCCTTACGCCGCGGACGTCGCGGGGGCCGTATAATCGCGGCCGATGGCTTCTCGTACCACTACCTCATCCCGTCATCTCGGTTCGGTAGCTCACGGTTTCCGCTCGCTCGGCGGACGCAACTACCGGCTTTTCTGGTTCGGGCAACTGGTGTCTCTGGCCGGCACCTGGATGCAGGACGTGGCACTCAGTTGGCTGGTGCTCAGCCTCACCCAGTCACCGGTCGCGCTGGGCTGGACTATGACCATCCGCTTCCTGCCCGCGCTGCTGTTTTCGCTTTACGGCGGGGTGCTGGCCGACCGTCTGCCCAAGCGACAGACCCTCATCGTCGCTCAGTGCGTGCAATTGCTGGTGGCTCTCACGCTGGCCATCCTCACTTCGACCGAGCTCATCACCGTGGCGCTCATTTACGCCCTGGCCGGAGTGCGCGGGCTGATCGACGCGGTCGAGGGCCCTACCCGGCAGGCTTTCGTCCCAGAGATGGTCGGCACCGCCGACCTCTCCAATGCGGTGGCTCTGAACTCGACCCAGTTCAACGCCGCCCGCATCGCCGGGCCGGCAGTGGGCGCGCTGGTGATCAGCACTCTAGGTCTCGCGGCCTGTTTCTTTCTCAACGCCGCCAGCTTCCTGGCGGTGATCTTCGCCCTGCTGGCCATGCGGCCGAGCGAGTTGCACCCGGTCGCCCGGGCCCCTCTGGACAGATCCTTGAGGCAGATCCGGGACGGCTTGCGCTACGCGCGCTCGACTCCCGATGTGGTGGTGATCCTTATCGTCATGGGCGCCATCGGTACTTTCGGCTACAACTTCCAGACCTTGCTGCCCCTGGTGACCAAGTACCTCCTCGATTCCGGAGCCTCCAGCCTGGCTCTCTTGACCAGCTCCATGGGGGCGGGAGCGGTGGCGGCCGGGCTGATCGTGGCCTACCGCGGCCGGTCCACGCAGCGATTGCTACTGGGCGCGGCGGCCGGCTTTGCGGTCCTCCTGTTCCTCGTGGGACTGTCGGGCTGGCGTTCCGTGACCATGGGATTGATGTTCCTGGTGGGGGTGTCCGGAGTCCTCTTCATGATCACTGCGAACACCCGGCTGCAGCTCCTCGTGCCGGGGCACATGCGGGGACGGGTCATGGGGATATACGTGCTCCTTTTCATAGGTACGACCCCCATCGGGAGCATTCTGATCGGACAACTGGCAGAGCACCTCGGTGTCCGGACGACGGTCTTGACCATGGCCGGCCTTTGCGCCGTCGGGGTCATCGCGGGCACCCTCTACGCGCGCCGGCAGGACAAAGGTCTGGAGGATAGCGGGGGACCGGCGTAAGCTAGGGCTCGATCGTTCTGATGAGGCTCTGGAGGGGCCATGCCCCGTGCGCGCCCATCTTCACTGCTACTGGTGGTCGTGTTCATATTCTTGCTGCTGGTGCTCGCGCCGGGTGGCAGCCTGGCCTGTGATGACCGGCTGGCCGGGTCGGAGGGCATCGGCGACCCGTACTTCCCCTCTGCAGGCAATGGGGGCTACGACGCCCTGCACTATGAGATCGCGCTGGCCGTAGACCCGGTAGCGGGGACGGTGGTAGGGAGCGTGACCATCGAGTCGCGCGCGGTCCAGGGCCTCGATTCCTTCGCTCTTGATTTCTCCGGGCTCGAGATCGAGAGCGTCCGAGTGGGGGGACTCCCGGCGGAATACCGCCGAAAGGGGCAGGAACTGATCGTCGAGTGCCCCGACCGGCTGGCGACGGGTGAGACCTTCGCCACCGAGGTGGCCTATTCAGGCAAGCCTGTTCCCCAGGAGGACTCCGACACGCTCTCTGTAGGCTGGCAGCAGGTGGGCGACGCCATCTACACGCTGGACGAGCCCCAAGGGGCGGCCACCTGGTTCCCGGTGAACGATCATCCGTCGGACAAAGCCACCTACGTGTTCCGCATCACGGTCCCCAAGCCCTACGTGGCGGCAGCCAACGGGGTGTTGGTCAAGACCGAGGCCAAGGGAGCAGACCAGACTTTCGTATGGGAGATGCGGCAGCCGCTCGCCAGCTATCTGGCTGCCGTCACCATCGGGAAGTACGAGGTGCAGGAGATGACTGCGCCGAATGGAGTGCCCATCCGCAACTACTTCGCCCCCGAGGTAGCTGAGGCGGCCGAGGCGGCGTTCGCGCGAACCGGAGAGGTGATGACTTTCTACGCGGACCTCTTCGGTGCTTATCCCTTCGAGGCCTACGGCGTGGTGGTGCCCGATGTAGACACGGGAGCGGCCATGGAGAATCAGACGCTGGCTCTTTTTGGGCGGGACGTGCTTGTGAAGAGGATGTCCGACCCCATCCTCGGCGCGGTCTATCTCTCGCACGAGTTGGCTCACCAATGGTTCGGGAACAGCGTGACCATCACTCGGTGGAAGGACATATGGCTCAACGAAGGATTCGCCACGTATGCAAGCTGGTTGTGGTTGGAGTACGATCAGGGGCGAGAGATGCTCGATGAGCAGGTGAGACAGAGCCTGGGTGTGCTCTCGAGCGAGAAGCAGCCTCCGCCTGGTGATCCGGGGGCCGAAGATCTGTTCGGCGCCAGCGTGTACAGGCGGGGGGCGCTGACGCTTCACGCTTTGCGGCTGACCGTCGGTGACGACACCTTCTTCCGCATCCTGCGGGCCTGGGCGTCGCGACACCGGCATGGGAACGTGTGGACGGAGGATTTCATCGCTCTGGCTGAGGAAGAGGCGCAGTTCCTGCCGGGGACCGACCTGGCCGGGCTGTTCGAAACGTGGCTCTATGGAGAGGGCACGCCCGGTCTGCCCGTCACGAACGGCGTGGCCATCGGCGGAACGACGTCATGAGCGATCACGGCGAGGGTGAGGGTTGCCCCTGGGCGGGATTCGACTGGACGCGGGAGCGCTACGAGGACATGATCCGGCGGGTGGTGCCCGGCTACCGGGAGCAAGAGCCGCTGATCGTCGAGGTGCTCCGTGAAGCCGCGCCTGGGGGGGGAGGAGGGCCGTTCCGGATCCTGGAACTGGGGGCGGGGACCGGTACGCTGTCTCGCCTCGTGCTGGAGACGTTTCCCGGAGCCGAACTGATCGCGATGGACGTCTCGCCGGTCATGCTGGGAGAGTGCGCGGGCGTTCTCGCCCCCTTCGGGACGCGGGCGCGCCTGATGGAGGCTGATTTCGCCACGGCGGACCTCGGCTCCGGGTATCACGCGGTGGTCTCGCGGTTGGCGATCCACCACCTGTCGGATGGGGAGAAGCGGTCTCTGTTCGGGCGGGTGGCCGAGGCGCTCCAGCCCGGGGGCGTGTTCGTGAGCAGCGATCTGATCGCCGGCGAGACCGAGGCGGAGACCGAGGCCATGCTGGCCGAATGGCGGGAGCACATGGTATCGCAGGGCGACGACCCGGCTGAGTGGACGCAGTGGCTCGTGGGCGAGGCCGATCTGCCCTCTCCGGCGCGGAGCCAGGTGGAGTGGCTGCTGCAGGCGGGATTCGATGAGGCGCGGACGATCTGGCGACGTGCGAACTTCGCCATCCTTCGCGCGGTCAAAGCTGGGTAGGCGCGGACGATGTGCCCGCCCGGCATTGACGGTGATGCTACGATGGGCACGTAGATGCCCCCTGCAAACAACGCGCTTAGGCGCGCGGAGGTCTGAGCCATGCGCTTCATCGACGCCCACCTGCATACCGACATGATCGAGGACGTGCAGCTGCAGAAGCTGGTCATGATGGGTATGGAAGCTGCCATCGTCCCCAGTCCCCACATGTTCTTAGGCAGTAAGGACGCCGATAGCGTGCT
>JAZDLO010000222.1:0-4535 GCA_043801935.1 bacterium | reverse complement strand
CTATCTCCGCCAGGATGATTTCCGGGAGCGCGCCAAAAACGACTTTGACCTCGGCACCGACGCCCTCGTGACGCAGCGCAGCAGTCGCAGACCCGAGGGCCTCTTGGGCCATCCGCTCCACATACTTCTCGATTGTCCGTTCATCCATGTTGGCGGCAAGCACCACGTGTTGCGGCACCGAGACCGCGGTGAGCAGGATGAACTCGGCCTGATAGCGCACGGCTATCTGGGCGGCTGCCTCGACCCCCCGCAGCGAGGCTTCGGTGCCGTCGGTGGCGGCCAGTATCCGATGGAAGATCAACGACGTCTCTCCCGCTATCTCTGTCGTGCAAGGGAAGTGGAGGATACCGGGGTCGAACCGGCGACCTCCGCCGTGCAAAGGCGGCGCTCTCCCAACTGAGCTAATCCCCCACGCATGACGATTTGGAACCTGCGGGTCGGGAAGTCGATGGTGGGCCTAAGTGGATTCGAACCACTGACCTCACCCTTATCAGGGGTGCGCTCTAACCAACTGAGCTATAGGCCCATGCGCGGGTAGTTTACCGGCATTCCAAACGATGTCAAGGAAGGCCTGCCCCGGCCGGAGACATCAGCCGAAGCCGGCCTCAGGTGACGAAAAGGGCCGCTCGGGGTAAGCTAGGAGTTAGATACCGAAGCGAGGAGACCATGCAAGGGTTCGAGAAAGTCACAGTGTACGGCGTGAGCTTCGATGTGGCCAGCAAGCAGCCTATCGTCCTCTTGAAGGTTGAGGGAAAGAACCGCTTTCTGCCTATCTGGATCGGACACCCAGAAGCGGCCGCCATCCTGATGAAACTGCAGAACGCCGAGCTGCCCCGCCCGATGACCCACGACCTACTCGCGGCCATCATCGAGCAGCTCTCAGCCAACGTCGCGAGCGTCCTGGTCACCGAGTTGCGAGACAACACTTTCTACGCAGTGCTGCATCTCGAGGCGGGCGGGCAAGAGATTGAGGTGGACTCCAGGCCTTCGGACGCCATCGCTCTGGCCGTACGGACCGACGCCCCCATCTTCGCCTCCCTGGAACTGCTCGAGATAAACGGCATCGAGTTCGAACAGGAGGTTGAAAACATCGAGGATATCGTCAAGGAGTTCAAGCGGTTCCTCGACGTTGTCTCACCCGAAGATTTCTAGGGCCGGTGCTGCCGCTGACACGCGAGATCCGAGCGCCTACTCGCCTCTCTCTTCTCCCAGGGACGCCGCGTCGCTCTTCGCAACCTGCAGGATGAGCGCGTAGATCTCACGCAGGCCCTCGTTGGACAGCGGGCCCCGGTTCGCGCGGCACAGATAGGTTACGACCCAGTCTTCCTGGGCCGGGTCGTAGAAACTGAGGCCGTGGGCCTCCTTGTAGTCTTTGAGGCTCTTGACCAGCTTGACCCGCCTGTTGAGGGCCTCCAAGATCTTGAGATCGTTGTCAGAGATCTGCTCCCGGTAATGCTTGACGACCGGGTCGGTGCTCGTAGCCGCCACGTTGCCTCCTCTTCGCGGCCGGGGCGTCGCCGCCCGGCCCTGTTCCTGCCGTCATGCCGTGCCGAGTGAGCTTCCTAGGCTACCGCACTCCCCCGGCGCTGACCAACCCCGAACCGTCGGACCCCCCGGAGGATACCGGCGCAGCCGGTCGGACTGCCCCTTGGCTAGGAACGCCCGGCCGCATACGCGGCACAGTGGCGCACGAACCGGGAGGCCATACCAGGCTTTGCGGCCAGGTGCACAAGCACCCGGGAGGACAGGAGCGAGCCGGTCCCCGCGCCCTCGGCCTGCCCGGCGGGCATCCCGGCGCTCCGCACGACCAGAGGAGGATCCCAACCGACGTCGGGGTTGAGCACCTCGACATCGGTCACCACCCATCCGGTCACAGTCTCCCCCCGCTCTAGA
Organism: bacterium; assembly: GCA_043801935.1. Classification (GTDB taxonomy): domain Bacteria; phylum Actinomycetota; class Thermoleophilia; order RBG-16-64-13; family RBG-16-64-13; genus JAZDLO01. The sequence continues at coordinate 2,642 of JAZDLO010000222.1, read as the reverse complement.
AGCAGACTATCCCGCTCGGCGGTGACCTCCACATACGCCGGGTCCTCCAGATCCCACAGGATCTCGCCCTCGGCTGGGAGCACGTCGGCCAGCTCCACGGTCCGTCCAAGCGAATCCTGGATCCTGCTGAGCAGGATCAGCGCGCCCCCGCCCAAGGCCACAGTGGGAAGACCTTCACCGATCCGCTCGCGCAGATCCCGGAGTAGGGATTGGTTCATGGCGATATCCGGAAGATCCGCCGGCCACACGGTGCCGGCCAGAACCAGACCGCTGGTGTCCATCGGCAGTGAGTCGTCCTCCACCAAGTCGAGGCGGCGGACCTGGGCCCCGGCCGAACGCAAGACCTCGATGGAGTCCCGGCTCCACGGCGTGAAACCTTTCCCGCCCGCGACCACGATCAGCGGCCCCTCGGCCCCTCGGTCGACCAGCGAGTTCTGCAAAGACAGGAACCCTCGTTGACCGGCAAGAGCCTCCAGACCGCTGATGTCGACCTGACGAGAGACCGCTTCCAGGAGCGTCGTCTCCAGCGGCAGTCCCCACGCCCCAGGTGGTGGTGCATTCCAGCCGGGACCGTCTCCCTCGAAGAGGCACCCCGCAACCGGAACGTCCTCCTCGGCGAGCACCTGCCGTAACAGTTCGCAGTGGTGGCGATCAGCGACCCCCGACAACACAGCGCCCGCCAGGTTGAGTCCGTCAAGGTGAGACTTGAGACCGCTCACCAACGCCCGGATGCCGGTACCCCAGCCCCGGCAATCCATTACCACCACTACCGGACAGTCCAAGAGTCGGGCCACATCCGTGGGTAGCCAGCCGGCCCCGTCCCTCCGATCGAGCACGCCGCCGCTCGACGAAAGCAAGGAGAGATCAGCGCCGCGTGTGGCCACGTCGTACAGACCGAGGAGGGCCTCGTCGCTGTACAGGGCGGGGTCGAGAAAGGCCGTGCCTTCCCAGCGGTCCCACGACGAGACTGGGCTCAGCGGACCAAGATGATGGTAACGGACGCGCTGTCCCTGGGCGGTGGCGATCTCGGCCACCGCCGCCGCCAACGCGTTGGCCAGACCGGTGTGATGCGTGGGGACCAGCAGGACCCGTGGTACGGACATGAGCCCTCCCTCCGTTGTTCGACCTCTCGTCTACGACCTACGACTGATCAGGATGAGCCGGGCCAATTGCAGGATAGCCATCAGGGCGGCCGCTACGTAGGTGAGTGCGGCGGCGGTCAGGACTTTCTTCGCGCCGGTCAGCTCGTCGGCCACCAGGATGTTGCGATCGGAGAGCTGGACCATGGCCCGCCGGGAGGCGTTAAGCTCCACCGGCAACGTGACCAGCGTGAAGAGGACCGCCGCGGAGTACAGGACGATGCCGATGTTCATCAGTAGCCCGCTTCGGAAGAAGATCAAGCCGACGAAGAACAGTATGAACCCGAAGTTGGTGCCGATGTTAGCCACCGGCACCAGCGCACTACGAAACTTGAAAGGCACGTAGCCGTCGGCATGCTGGATGGCGTGACCGGCTTCGTGCGCGGCCACCCCCAGTGCGGCGAGCGAGTTGCTGTTGCCCACTTCCGGGCTCAAAGTGAGCGTCCGCGAGCGGGGGTCGTAGTGATCGGAAAGACGGCTTCCGGCCACTTCGATGCCCACATTGGTGAGCCCGATGGAGTCAAGCACCAAGCGGGCTCCCTGAGCGCCTGTCAGACCTCGGGCGGAAGGCACTTGTGAATAGCGGCTGAAGCTAGAACTGACCTTGACCTGCGCGTAGACACCCAGGGCCAGGGCCGGCACCAACAGGATGAGGGACCAGAACCAGAAGTACATCGATCATGCTCCTTGTTCCCAGCGAGCGATATCCAGCTTGTTGCCAGGAAGATGATATCAGAAGCCCTGTTGTTCGCCGGTTTGGGGCCAAAGCCTCGTTTGCTCCCTTAGTTACATAAGTAGTGTGGTAACGTATTGCTTCAATTCCCTCAGTTCGATGAAAGGAGATACCGTATGCGGAGACGATCATTGTCGGCTCTTGGGATCCTGGCGGTCGCACTATTGTTGATGGTCGGCTTGGTGGTGGCTTCATGTGGGGGTACCACGACCACGACGGCGGCGCCCACAGCCACGACGGCGGCGCCTACGGCCACCACGGCGGCGGCGACCACGACCATAGGCGGCGCCTCAGCCGGAGATGTTCTCTACGCGCAATACTGCAAGGGCTGTCACGCCGACGGTTTGACAGGCTCGGCCTCTGACATCGAAACCATAACCAGCGACGGCGCTGGCGACATGCCCGCCTTCGCAGACAAGATGTCGGCACAGGAGATCACTGCCGTAGCCGCCTATGCAGCCGGTGGGGGCAAGTAGAAGACCGAGCGGCTTGTGTAACAGCAGCTCAAACGGCTTGAGGCCTAACCAGCCCGCCCGGAATCACCGGGCGGGCTGGTCCTTCTTATCCGATCTCTTCGCCGTCGTAGGCGCCGGATTCTTCTTCGCGAGCGCCCGGGGCGAAGCCAGAGTCTTCGTCGGCCTCGAGTAGAGCGGAACCGGGCAGGCCGCCGCCCAGACCGGCGCCGTCCAGACCGTCGTATGAACCGTCAGTGACAGTCTCAACGTTGCCGTTGGAGGTTCCCACCACCCGGGCCATGCTGGATACCTTGT
>JAZDLO010000206.1:0-2694 GCA_043801935.1 bacterium | reverse complement strand
GCAGCTAGTCCGAGTGGGGATCGCGACGGACTCGCCCCGATCCCCACTCGCGTTCACCGTAACCTCAGGTCAGTCTCGGCAGACGCCCAGGCTCAGACGGCGACGTTCCACTGGCAGTACCCCTTGGCACCCGTCCCCAGGCCGGTCGCCATGGGCACGTTGCGCTTGATCAGAGAGCAGGTGGCGCAGTCTTTGCAGCCGCGCACTGGTGCTCCCGGGGTACCCGGATCCGCTGCCACGATATTCGTCATCAGGGTGGCGGTGGTGCACTCCGGCGTTAGGAAGCACGGGAAATCGGACAGGGTCATCAGGGCCGCGAAGCGCTGCGTGATGGCGCAAGCCGGATAGGTGTAGCGCTGCGGGTTCATGATGACTTCGTTGCTGTCGACGGTGCTGAGGTCGACATCCACGCCCTTGACCTTGCCGCCGGCGCCCAGCGGGGTGATGTCGAGGATCTTCTCGCCCCGCGCGAGGATGTCCATGAAGTCGACGTTGTGCAGTTCGTCGGCTTCGCCCCGGTCTGGATGCATGGCGCAGTAGTTGTGGAAGCGCTTGTTCAGCAGATCCACCACCATGGGCACCGTGAAGCTGTCTTTCCACAGGATGTAGGTCGACGCGCATGCCGTCGCTCCGGTGGCCATCGACAGGACATCGTACACGCTCTTGAACGCGTTCTGGGCGAGACCGCGGCGCAGAGTGTTCTCTAGGACGCCCGTCACCGCCTCGTAGATGGCGAAGACCATGTCGTCTGCGAACATGTTGTACGCGGACTGAGCGATGTGGTGGGCGACATCCCCCACGCAGTACGCAGGCACAGCGGTGATGTTGGCCTGATGGACGCCCGCCTTCATAGCAGCGACGATGGTCGGCCGCATCCTGTCCTTGTACTGCTGCATGTACTTCCGGGTGTCGAAGGAGGTGTGAGGTCCGTGTCCGCCCAGATTGTGGGTATCCATCAACTGAGCCTGAGCAGCGGACGGCTCGCGGTAGACGAACTGCAGCATGTCCACCTCGGCCTGCTCGGCCTCGGCGAGCGTCTTACCGGACTCGATGGCACCCCGAAGGGCCCCGGCGAGGCCGTAGGACGTGTTCATGCCCCAGGACTTACAGGCCAGAATCGTCTTCTTGTGATCTGCCGGGATGTCCAGGCCGATCAGGATCTGGTTGACCAGGTTGGGCACGGAACCGACGGACATGGCGAAGTCCACCACGCAGGTAGGTCCGTACATGCCCCCATAGCGCCTGACTGCTTCCCTGCCGACCAGAGCCTTGTTCTTCCCGATGGCGTCGATGAACTTCCACATCGACGCTTTGAAGGCCGCGTCTTCCTCGTACAGGATCTCGAGAATGGGCGGTGTTTGATAGTGCTCGACGAACGGGTCGTCCTCCGGACGCACGGTGGTGGTGAGGCTCGACATGATGTCGTAATGGGCGTTCACGGAGTCCACGTGGAGCGCGATGACCTCCTTGGACTGCCCCTCCGCCGCTTTCATCTTGTTCACGGCGTCGACGTAGGGCTTCGCGTCCGTGACCTTGAAGGTTCCGCCGCGATTCGCCTTGTTCACGCCGAAGACGGCTTTCGTCGCCCCGACTGCCTCGTTGATCATTTTCTCGTACAGTGCCATTGCTCTCCTCCCTACTCCCTATGCTGTTGGGCACTATCCTGTTCGATCCACTTCTTTGTACAGGACGGCCGCGATCACTGTTCCGTCGACTCCTCTCCTCCGAATACCGGGGCCCTGGTCTCATACCCCCAGGAGGCCCTCCGCTCGGGTTGAGGGCTGGTCGAGTTGAAGGCTAAGACACAAGAAGCCGACCCACTAAGAGTTGACCTCTCGGCAGCTCGGCTGCGTTCTCGCGGAACACCTACAGCCTGGCAGTCCCTTTCCGCAGGGTAGCCTATATTCTGTATCGAAACGCGATTCGTCTACTGGAACCGTTCGGCTAGATCAGCACGTCACGGCATTCTGCGCACAAGATCCTGGGGAGCTTCTTCTTGGCATGTGTGCTGGGGAATGGGTATCCCCCTTCCCAGAGATCGACGTCCTCCCGGATGGCGTGCTCTTTGCAGAGAGCCATGCCGCACACGATGCAGATACCGACAGCATCGGTCTGCTTGCCCAACTTGTCACACACATAGCACTGCATACGTACCTCCTTCCTCCTTGCGTTCCGCGGAAATCACCGGTGATCCCCTCGGCCATCCTTGGTCCTCTTTCCTCTTGCTTGTGCCTCCCGATACGGGCCCCGGATGGATATGAGCCGTAGGCACACGAGCGGAAACTGCTCACCTCCTCTCGTTCGTCATGACCGGCAGCCAGGGACAAAAAAAGCCGACCTACTAAGAGTCACCTCTTGGCAGCTCAGCTGCGTTCTTCACAAGAAGAACACTTGTCGCCTGGCAGTCCCTTTTCAGGGTAGCCTACCCCCCACTTAGTATCATATGGTCTTCAAGTCGGGCTGTCAACAGGAATTCTCCCAGCGCCCCCGCAACAGGCCAAACGCCCGAGGCCCATCGGCTATACTCCCCAGATGATGGCCAAGACGGGGACGGACCGCCATACGCTTCGCGGCCTGCGCGTGGACTTGTCGGGAGGCAGCGCAGCCCGCGAGGAGCTGCCCGCGGAGGTCAGGGGCGCCGTGCTCGGCGGCCGAGGCTTGGGCGCATATCTCCTGTTGAGCGAGCGTGCGTAC
>JAZDLO010000172.1:0-3732 GCA_043801935.1 bacterium | reverse complement strand
GGATGAGAGCCTTCGAGCCTTCCTCATTGTATTCTGGCCCCTTGTGGGCCGCAACTCGGTAACAGCCGCACCAGGCAACCTCGGCCCCGGCAGTTCTTCTTCCGCTTCGATCATTTGTTCGCGAGTCACCACAGATTGAGCGAGGAAACCGCACACGATGAACGGATCGTGTTTTGCCCCAGACGCGAGCACGCCATTGTGGGTCACACGGGTTCAAGGCCAAGGTGCATAGGCCTTGAGAAACGCTAGGTCCGACATTGTGCAGGAGCTCCGATGACTGCTGAGATCATCGTTTCACGATGTTGGGGCGCTACAGCGCGTCTACTACTCGGGGATCGAATTGGGCGCCCCGCTCCAGCTCGATCTCGTCCATTGCCTCCTCAACTGACCAGGCTTCCTTGTAGGGGCGCACGTGAGTGAGAGCATCAAAAGCATCAGCCACGGCCACGATACGGGCGGGAAGGGGGATCTCTTCTCCTTTAAGACCTTTGGGATAGCCGTGACCGTCCCAGCGTTCGTGGTGAGCGGCAGCGATCTGCTCGGCCATCTTCATAAGGTCGGACCTGCTCCCACCAAGGAGCTGCGCTCCCCCAAGGGCATGCTCACGCATGACTGCCCATTCCTCGGATGAGAATTCACCCTTCTTCAAAAGGACCTGATCTTCAATCGCCACCTTACCCACGTCGTGAAGAGGGGCAGCTCGCATAATGAGCTCCACCTCCTGCGGGTGAAGATCCAGCCCTTGAGCGAGCAGAGCGCTGAGACGAGCCACCCGGCAGGTGTGTTCCCCGGTTGCATCATCACGGAGTTCGGCCACCCGGGCCAAGCATTCAATCGTCTCTAGGTGCGTTCGCCCAAGCTCGGAGGTGCGCTCGCGCACCAGGCCCTCAACAACGAGGCGGCTCTCTTTCAGTCGGCGCTCCAGGAAGCGCGTGTCTAGGAGCAAGTACACGTGGAGTAGGAACTCGTTGACGGCAACGGGTTTCACCAGGAAATCCTTGGCTCCGGCTTTGATAACTTTCTCGCGAGCTTCGAAGTCATGAGGAGCGCTAATGGCAAGGACGGGGAGGAACGTGTTGGGGGAGTGCTTCTTGGCGAGAGCCTCGGGCAGGCCGTAGCCATCAAGACCAGGCATGCAGATATCGAGAGTGATGAGATCTGGATCGGCCACGTCAAGATAGGAGCAGGCCTCAAGCGGATTGGTGAATCCTTGAGGGGACTTGTAGCCTGCGGACTGGAGCGCGCGGCTCAGAAAGCGAATGACGTTCGGTTCGTCATCAACGATCAGGATCTCGGCGTTAGCATGCGAAAAGCTATCCACGGTCGCTCTCCAAAATGTGCCATGCGAGAGGTATCGGCAAGATGGCGCGTCACCTGAATCGCCTCGGCCAGGCCCGAGCCCAAGAACGACCTATCCCGACCCGGACTTGGCCAAGTGATAATCGGATTTGTCGCGCTCATGTCACAAGAACACGAGCTGGGCATGAGACCTCGATGAGGGGTAGATGGTCCAAGGACGGCTACCGGCTGTGCATTGATACCGCGTTGTCCTGGCAAACTACCGCTTTAGCGATGACCCGGGTTAGGCGGTCCGGTGCCATCCGGGGAGTTCGTCACCAGAATGGAGACTGTGTGATCCTAGCGGCGTTTGACTCGTGTGACTCCGCGGTTCCACCGCCGCCCAGCGGGTCGCGCGCCGCGATAGAGCACTGACTTGCTGAAGGCCACCTTCCTGCTCAAGGGCATGTGAAGCATTGGGGCGGTGGCTTCTAGGAGCCTTCGGGCCCTGGTATCTTATAGGAACCCCGACTCTCAGGAGTATGACCCTTCTTGGAGAATCAGAGAGTCACACGAAAGAACTCGCGCAGTCGCTGGAGATTCCGCATCCTGGTAGCTGTCGGCTCTATCGTCGCCCTTGTCGTCCTCGCCATCGTGATCGACTCTGCCCTCTACTACAACAAAGTGCACGCCGGGGTAAGCATCTCCGGTCTCAGTATGGGGGGCCTCACGCCTGACCAGGCCACCACCCAGGTCACCAGGTACGTTCAAGACGCTCAGAAGAGTGGGATAGTCCTCGTTAGCGGGGACAAGACCTGGACGGTGATGCCGAACAACGTGGGCACCGAGATCGATGTGGCCGGGGCCGTGTCCGCAGCCATGGATGCGTCCCGGGAGGGCAACTTCTTCACCGATCTCGGCCGGCGCATCAAGCTGTACTTCAGCCACGTGGACGAGCCGCTGAACGGCACGGTCGACACCGCCATGCTGGATGAGGTACTGGCCGGCATCGCCCAGGAGATCGACGTGGCCCCCGTGAATGCCGGCCTGGCCATCGAGGGGGCCAACATCAAGGTGATCGGGGGCCAGCAGGGCAGCGCGGTCGATCAGGACACCCTGCGCGAACAGCTCAAGGTGTTGTCGTTGACGCTCCACGCCACCGAGTTGCCGGTCCCCATAATAGTGGAAGAGCCGGCCGTCCAGGCTGAGGACAACCAGGAGGCGCTCGATCAGGCCGAGACGATGATAGGTTCTTCCGTTGCGCTCAAAGACGGCGACAAGATATGGAGCCTGACTCCCGAGCAGATAGCCGCCTATGTGGATTTCGCCTCCGAGGACCGTAACGGGGTCTCCACTCTGGTCCCCTACCTTTCAGCCGCGAAGATGGGCCCGTTCTTTACCCAGATCGCCGACGAGGTGGCCACCGAGCCGGTCGACGCCACCTTTAAGTCCGACGGGGAAAAAGCGTGGGTCGTCCCTGGAGTCTTGGGCCAGACCCTGGATCCGGAAAAGACCGCCGAGGCACTGACCGCCGCCGCCCTCAAGACCAGCGGCCGGACCGCTGAGGTGGGGGTGGCCACCACTGAGCCCCGCCTCACCACTGAAGAAGCCGAAGCCCGGGGCATCAAGGACCTGCTGGCCACCTACACCACCCCGCCTTACGCGGGGAGCGCCAACCGCCGAGTGAACGTGCGCATCACCACCGAGTATGCCAGCAACGTCATGCTCGCCCCGGGCGAGGTATACAACTTCGACGAGCAGATCGGCCCCCGCACCGCCGCGCGAGGATACAAGTTGGCGCCGGGCATCGTCGGCCCCGGCAAGCTGGAAGACGTGTTCGGCGGAGGCATCTGCCAGGTGTCGACCACGCTCTTCGATGCCGTGTTCTTCGCCGGGCTGGAAGTGGTCGAACGGCATAACCACTCCATCTATATCGACCATTACCCCAAGGGCAGGGACGCTACCTGCACCGCGGGCGGCAAGAACCTGCGCTTCAAGAACGACACAGATCACTGGATCTGGATCCGGGGTACCTCCGACGGGGTCACGACCACCTTCAACATCTACGGCACCAGCGAAGGTCGCAAGGTAAGCTACACGACCAGCGACTTCTACAACTGGGTCGGCCGCAGCACGGTGACCATCGCCAACCCGGCGCTGCCGCCGGGTACCAGCAACGTCCTCATCGGCGGTCAGTCCGGCAAGCAGATTAAGGTGGTCCGCGCGGTCACTCTGCCGGACGGCACTGTCGTCCATAGGGACACCTTCATCAGCACCTTCCCCATGATCCCCCAGCAGATCGAGGTGGGCACGGGCACCACCACGACCACGGTACCCTCGACGACCACGACTACGGTCCCGACAACCAGCACGACCGACACGCCGACATCGACCACCAGCCCGCCCACTACCGACTTCTAGGCCTTCTCGGTGACGTTACGAGCGGTCGGAATC
>JAZDLO010000166.1:0-3173 GCA_043801935.1 bacterium | reverse complement strand
GGGGGGCGGCATCCCTGCCTCGGCCCCGCCACCGCCACACGGGCTCGACTCACGCCCTGAGCGGCTCCATGCCGGCGTCCGCCCGGGCTTCGTTGATATGCTTGAGTACGGCTTGCTCCAACGGCATCACGTTGAAGCCGTAGTCTTCTTTCGCCAGGTCGCAATTGACCTTCCAGGGCAGCTCACAGTCTTCCGGCTCGTCACCGAAGGTGATGCGCGCATCGGGGATGAGCTTCTTGACCGCGGCGGCGAAGTCCTTGAGTGTGCAAGGGGGTCCACCTAGGTTGTAGGCGAGGTGCGGCGATGACTGGGTGTGCAGCGCCAAACGCGTGAACTCGGCCACATCGTCCGACATGACGGTCGAGAACTGCCAATCGCCGGTACACTCCAGCACGGCCGGCTTGCCCACAGCGGGCAACGACACGATATCCGAGAACCAGCGCACGAATTTCGGGTCCTTGCCACCGTGCCCATAACCGACGGTGGGGCGCAGGGCGGTCGGCTGGATACTGTAGAGCTCGAGATACTGCTCGGCGACCACTTCGGCCAAGCACTTGGCGAGGGCATAGAAGCTACCGGTGAAGGGAAGGAGGCGGTCATCCTCCCGGACCTCGCGACCACCGTAGTCCTTCTGTTCCCCGTAGACCGTCTCGGAACTCGCGTAGACCACGCGTTTGATGCCGAGCAGGCGGGCGGCCTCGAAGACGTTGCACATCCCGAGCAGACCGATCTTGGTGTTGAGGCGCGGATCGGGGTCCTTCGACAGGATCATCGCCCAGTTGACCATGCGATCCACCCCGTGGGCGCTCGCCGCGCTCAGGATGTCCTCCAGTTGGCCGATGTCCCCGCGCACGAAATGGAAGCGGTCGGCGAAGGGCTCTATGGTCTTGTAGAAGATGGCCGGAGGAGGGACCACATCCAACGAGACCACGGTCTCGACCGCCGGATCTTTGAGCAGGGCCAGCACCGACTTCTTGCCGAAAAGGCCGCTGCCCCCGATGACCAGAACCTTCATGTCGAACCTCCAGACTGGATCTCTTTCTCGATCGGGATAGACGGGGACCGGCCGGTCTCCGCGCTGCCCGGACCCGCCGATCCCCCACCGCAAACAGCCGCACGCGTTCCTAGGCTCAGTTCCCGGAACGCAGCCTCTCTTTCTTCTCGATGCATTCCTTCACCGAGACCACCAGATCTTCGGCGCCCAGCGCGAAGTGCTCCATCAGCTCGTCCTTCACCTCGGTGATGAGCCCGGACTGCCCGAACTCGTCCTCCACACCCACCTTGACGAGGGGAGTCGGCAGGTTCTCCGAGAGGACGCAGGCCACCGCATCGCCCAGGCCGTTGATGTCGCTGCAGTTCTCGGCGGTCACGATCGCGCCGGTGCGCGCGGCCGCCTCGACGATCGCGTCCTCGTCGATCGGCTTGATGGTGCAGACATTGAGGATGCCCACGTCGAGCCCTTCTTTTTCCAGCAGGTCGATCGCCTTGATGGCCTCGGTCACCAGGTAGCCGGTGGCGATGATCGTCGCGTCCTTGCCGTCCCGGAGCGAGTAGGCCTTGCCGATGTCGAAGGGGTAGTCGTCCGTGAAGATCGCGAAAGGATTGGGGCTCAACTCCTGTCGCACCACCACCGGGCCGATGTATTGCATCATCGCCTCGGTCGCCTTCTCCGCCTCCACCACATCCGCGGGGTTCATGATCACCAGGTTCGGAAGGACGCGCAGGCTGCCCAGTCCCTCGACTGTGGCGTGGGACACGCCCACCTCTCCCCACACGCCCTCGCGCGCCAGAAACTTCACGTTGAAACGGTCGACCAGGATGCTCTGGCGGATCTGGTTGTAGGCCCGGCTCATGCTGGCGAAGAGGAAGTTGTTGAGCACCGGGACGAAGCCCTCGGCGGCGAGGGCGGCGGCAACACAGGCGCCGTTCTGCTCGGCGATGCCGCACTCGATCATGCGATCGAACATGTTGTCGGTGAACCACTCGATCTCCGGGAACTGCATATCCTCGAGGATGGCGAGTGCGTTGGGATCCTTGATGAAGGCCGCTTTTATCGCCTTGCCGATCCCCTTGCCGACCATTGCCGGTTCGCCGATCTCAACATGCTTATTCCATGTCGCCATATTTGGCCCTTCCTTCCCTGACACCCTTCATCATCTCTTCGCCGCGGCCGAGGTGCATGTGGAGTTCCTCCCAGTTGGAGACCCCCCGCCCTTTGACCGTGTGGGCGATGATGACCTTGGGCTTGTTGTCGCCGTACTGCTTGGCCACCAGGTCGAGAGAATCGAGGATCTGGCGCAGGTCGTGCCCGTCGATCTCGTAGACCGTCCAGCCGAAGGACTTCCACTTGTCCACCAGCGGCTCGATAGGCATGATGTCGTTGGTGGGGCCGTCAAGCGACCACTTGTTGTAGTCGACGATGGCGATCAGGTTGTCGAGCTTGAACTTGGCCGCGAACATGGCCGCTTCCCACACCTGACCCTCGTGCAATTCGCCGTCGCCCAAGATGCAGTAGGTCCTATAGCGCGGGTTGTAGCGGACTATGTAGCGGGGAAGGAACGTGTCCTGGCGCGAAGGCGGATCGAACTTCATCTTGAGCTTCTCGGATAGCGCGAGGCCGGCGGCGAACGAAAGCCCCTGCCCCAGCGAACCGCCCGAGAAATCGATGCCGGGCGTGCACCAGCGGTCGGCGTGCCCTTGGAAGGGCGAGCCGTAGCAGTAGTACGTGCTGAGCGTCTCTTCCGGATACATGCCCAGCTCGACTAGAGCCGCATAGATCGCCTCGCAGCAGTGAGCCTTGGACATGATCACCCGGTCGCGTTCGGGCCAGTCGGGGTTCTTGGGGTCGAAATTGATGTGGTGGAAGTACAGGGCCGTGACGATCTCGAGCACCGACATGGTGCCGCCCACGTGGCCCTGACTGAACGTGCAGAACTGGGTCAGGCAGTGATCGGTCAGTTTCTTGGTCCGGGCCTCTAACTCCAGTATGAGTGCGTCGTTATGAGCCATGCGTGCGCCGCCTTTTGATCTCGATCTTCACCGACTGCTCGGACAAGGGTTTGCCGCAGCGGGGGCAGGCGTTGTCGTACGAGGCCAGTACCGCCGCTTCGTCGGGGATGGCCCGCATGTAGAGCCGGCGCTTGATCTCTTCCCCGAAGTAGAGCAGCATGTCG
>JAZDLO010000135.1:0-29623 GCA_043801935.1 bacterium | reverse complement strand
AGTGGAGCCACCAGGGGACCGAAGTAGCCCACCATGCCCACCCGATCGTCCGGACGCAGGGGGAGGATATCCAGGATGTCACCCTCCTGCTGGTCGGGGTGAGGCCGGTTGGCCATGGCGTTGGCAAGAGCCAGGCCTACCGAGCATTCCACTACATCCGGCGAACCGAGGTATTCCAGGATCTCGGTGGTGGTTCTGCCGGCGAGGGGGCGTCGGCCCATGAACACCGAGCACCCTGAGGCTGCATCGTGGCGAAAGGTGTAGGCCGTGCCTGCGTTGCCGTCTTCGAGCATTACAGCGGAGTAGCCTAGTCCGATGCGGACGTCGGCAACTCGCTGTTCCGGGAAATGGTGTAAGAGATGGCTGCGTAGCTCCTCGATGATCATCGGGTCTCCATAGATGTATTTGTTATCTAACTAGAAATAGCATCTACATAGTAGTACAATTGAAACGATTGAGAAACCAGCGTTAACCAAGTATCTCCCGAAAGCGAGGCCGATCATGCCTAGAGGAGACGGAACAGGTCCTGTTGGTGGAGGCGGCGGAGGCGGAATGGGCGGCCCTCTTGCGGCCGGTCCCGGCGGCCAGTGTGTATGCCCGAGTTGCGGTTACCGCGAGCCCCATACGGCCGGCAGTCCATGCAACAAGAAAAAATGTCCTAAATGCGGGGTCCGGATGACCCGGGAGGGCTGAGCGCCTCCGTACGTCACCACCGGTCGCGGGGGGGATCGACCTGGTCCCTTCAAGACTTGTGCCTGCGACTGCGCGTATGGCCGGTAAGACCTGGCATATGCCCGGCCGCCCCGGCCGTGCCGCGGCTGGGCTAGTGCCAGAGAGTCAGCCCGGTCTGGGGGTCGAGCTTACGGGTAAGCGCAGGCCCGGACAGGGTGGTCAGCAGGATCTCCAGGTTGAAGACCAGGGTGTTGTGCCCGAGATGACCCCCGTAGCACCGGCCTTCCTCGTCGCAGAGAGTGATATGCACGTGCACGATGGGCTCCCCGTTCATGAGTGACACGTTGCCCAACAGGCCGGCCACCTCCAGCCGCTGGTCGAGCTCCAGGTCGACCCACTCCTGCTTCGGCTGGTCGTAGTACCGGATGGTGGCCCTGCTTACGGCGCCCACGCCCGAAAGCCAGGCCAGGTTGACGCCTTCGGCCCGGACGAAGGCTTCCAGCTCTTTGAGGAGGTCGCTCCCGAACGGGGGCTTGAGTATGTGCGCGGGCCCTATCGACGCCTGCACGTTCAACATGTCGGCGCTCCTCTCAGTCGTCCCACTTGAACTCGGGCGATGCGCTCTGATCCCAGATCTCCTCGGTGGCGTCCTCGAGGGCTCTCTCCGCGTCGGGAGTCATCTCGCTGATCAAGGCCGAGGGATCGCTGAGCAAGCGGACTTCGAGCTCGGAAGCGTCCAGCCGGCCGTGATCGTCGACAGAAGCGTTCTTCTCTTTGAAATGGTCGGCCAACTCGTCCAGGCTCATGCCCTCACGGTGGAGGATGATGCGCTGATCACTGGGGATGTCGCGCCTGAGGTCCACAAGGTACTGATACCAGACGATGTCCCAGGCGACGGTGACTAAGGTCCGGGGCTCGGGGTCTGCGGTCCGCGTCAGGTTCACCTGCGGCTTGCCCAGGCTGCGGCGCACATCCCGGGTCTTCCCGGCGAAGGGGCTTTCGTTGAAGTAGCGTTGGACCGCCTGCACCTCTTCGAGGCGGAAGCCGCGGGACGGTTCGCCGCTCGGGGGCGGGACCATCGGAACCACATCGGGTGCCGTCGCGGGCCGGTCGGCCTCGGCGCCGAAAGCACCGGCTTCGGCGACAGGGCCCACGCCAACAAATGGCGCGGCCTCGGTGGCCGGCGCCATCTCGGCGGGGGCCGCCACGACGCTCCCCGCAGCGCTCTCTGCGGCGCTGGCCGGAGCGGCGGCGGCCGCGTTCAGAAGGGTTTCCGCCTCCTGCAGCCGGGCGCGGGTCTGTTCCAGCTCTCGTTCCAGAGTCTGCACCCGGTCTTCCACGATGGCCGTCTTGTCCAGGTTATCAGTGAGAACTCCGGCCGCGAATGTCTCGAGCGAAGCAGCCAGCCGACCTAAAGCAGCCTGCATCTCCCCTGCAGGCCGATCAGGTCGACCACCGGCGTCAGCAGTTCCTTGGTCATCTCCAGCGGGTCTGAATCGGCCTGGGGTCCGCTCTCCGAGTCTGACTGCCGCAGACCGTGTTCCGGGTGGTAGCCGTTCCCGAGGGCCGCCCCGGCGGCGCATTCCGCGCACAAGCGGGCCAGGCTGCCATCGGCGAACTCCTGGATAACGATCTCATCGTCCAGCCCGGCTCCGCAGATCTCACAGCGGTCGTCCGGGGGGAAGACGTCGTCGGGAAAAGACATGGTTCACGCCTCCTTCCCAGGCGCGCGAAAACGGCTGGGAAATGCGGATGATGGTCGGCGACAGTATACCAGCCGACCCTCAGGAGGCGACGCCTGGCTGGGTGCCCGCCGACAGGTCGTGTAACATGACCAGGGGGTTCAGGAGCCCTCCTGAACCTGAGAGAACTCGAGAAGGAGATCACACGTGTCGACGCTCTTCGAAGCGACGACTGTCAACGGCTTGGTTCTTCCCAATCGCTTCGTGCGGTCGGCGACCTGGGAGGGCCTGGCCGCCCCCGACGGTTCCTCGACTCCGGCACTGGTCAAAGTGTCGACCGACCTCGCGCTGGGCGGTGTCGGACTGATCATCAGCGGCCATGCATACGTAAGCGTCGAAGGCCGGGCGGGCCGATGGCAGCTTGGAGCGCATACCGACGATATGATCCCTGGGCTCGAGGATATGACCTCGGCGGTGCATGCAAAGGGAGGCACTATCGCCCTACAGATCGCCCACGCCGGGCTTCGCGCCTCCGCAGGCCCGGACGAGCCGGGGCCCCTGGGGCCGTCGGTCATGCAAACCGATGACGGCCCCGTCGGGAGCGAGATGACCCCTGACGATCTGGAGGACGTCATACAGGCTTTCGCCCGCGCGGCGAGTCGCGCCCAAGTCGCCGGCTTCGACGCGGCGCAGATCCACGCGGCGCACGGGTATCTGCTGGGTCAGTTCCTATCTCCTTTCTTCAACAAGAGAGAGGACGGCTATGGCGGTGATATCCGGAACCGGGCGAGGCTGGTCGTCGAGGTTTACGAAGCAGTGCGGAGGGCGGTCGGTCCTGCTTTTCCCGTGATCATCAAACTGAATTGCGAGGATTTTCTTCCAGGGGGCCTCACGGTGAACGACATGCTCCAGGTCGCCGCCATGCTGGGGGAAGCCGGCATCGACGCCATCGAGATGAGCGGCGGCACCTTCCTTTCGGGCAAGAGGAAGACCATGCGTCAAGGGAAGCCCGCTCCTGGAGAACCGGAAGCCTACTACGAGACGGCCGCGAGGCGATACAAGGAAGAGATCCGTGTGCCGCTCATGCTGGTGGGGGGCATCCGCACTCTGGAGGTCGCCGAGAGACTGGTCGGCGAAGGCGTCACCGACTATGTCTCGTTATGCCGGCCACTGATACGGGAACCGGGCCTCGTGAACCGCTGGAGATCGGGAGATAGGAGGCCGGCCTCCTGCCTGTCGGACAACAGGTGCTTGGTCCGGGGCCTGAAGGGACGAGGAGTCGAGTGCGTCGTGGCGAGTCCATGACAGTTGTAGCCGAAGTCCGTTCCAGTGGGCGGGCCTGCAGAGTCGCATCGACGAGCGGCGCTGGGGCCGCATGCTAGACTCTCGCCGGGTGCATGCGCGCGCGTCCCGCGCCGGCGTGGCTTCAAGCCGTGGTTTTTCTCGACGGCGATCCTCGAGAGGCGACCCAGGATGATAGACGTTCGACTCTATGCCGACCTCACCCGAGAATCGGGGAAAGGAGCGGCCGAGTTCCAGGTGGAGGCCCGGCCGGGCCTCACGGTCAAGGACGTCGTGAACGAGGGCGGTATCCGTGCCCAAGAGGTATACATAGTCATGGTCAACGGCCGTGGCGCCGGGCTGGATTCTGCGCTTGGCGACGGCGACCGCCTTGGTCTCTTTCCAGCCATTGCCGGCGGCTAAGCCGATCTCGTCCCCCTCGACCGGAGGCATACCATGTCCGTAGCGAAGAAGATCGCGGATTTCTCGCAGCGCTCGTCCTGGATCCGGGAGATGTTCGAGGAGGGAGCGCGTCTTGCCGAGGTCCACGGCCGCGATAAGGTCTTCGACTTCAGCATCGGCAACCCGAACTTGGAGCCGCCCCCAGAGTTCCAACGGGTGATCGAAGAGTTGGTGAACGATACCACCCCCGGCCTTCATGGCTACATGCCCAATGCTGGGTATCGAGAAGCCCGGGAGGCAGTGGCCGCCCACCTCTCTCAGGATCAGGGAGTACGGGTACCCGCGGACAACGTGGTGATGACGTGCGGCGCTGGGGGAGCGCTCAATGTCATTCTCAAGGCTGTCCTGGACCCGGGGGATGAGGTCGTCGTCCCCCGGCCCTACTTCGTGGAGTATGGCTTCTACGCCGACAATCACGGGGGTGTGCTCAAGCCCGTCTCCAGCGGACCCGATTTCGACCTTGACATCAAAGCTATCGACGGGGCCATCGGTCGGAGGACCCGGGTGGTGCTTATCAATTCGCCCCACAATCCCACGGGCCGGGTCTATCCCGCGGAGTCGCTGGAAGCGTTGGGCGATCTCCTCCGGCGCAAATGCCGGGAGACGGGGAGCATCATCTACCTCGTTTCGGATGAGCCCTACCGCGGGATCGTGTACGACGGGCACCAGGTGCCGCCGGTCATGGCCGCGTATGCGAACACCATCATCGCCTCGAGTTACTCCAAGCAGTTGTCGTTGGCCGGGGAGCGGATCGGGTATCTGGCGGCCAATCCGTCCATTCCTCGGGTCGGGTCGCTGATGGAAGGGTTGGTCATGGCGAACCGTATCCTGGGCTTCGTCAACGCGCCGGCTTTGATGCAGCGGGCGGTAGCTCGATTGCAGGGAGTCGAAGTGGACGTGACTCCGTACCGGCGCAACCGGGACATCCTATGTCGGGCCCTCGATTTGGCCGGATTCCATGTGATCAAGCCCGAGGGCGCCTTCTACCTGTTCCCCCGCTCGCCGCTGGAGGACGACGTCGCCTTCTGTCGGGAGATGCAGGAGCACCTGGTGCTCGTGGTCCCGGGGACCGGTTTCGGGCTGCCGGGTCATTTCCGCATCGCCTACTGCGTGGCTCCAGAGGTGGTGGACGGAGCGTTGCCGGCGTTTCGCGAGGTGGGGGCGAAGTACTACAGCGCCAGGGCGTAGCGGTCCACGCTCCGATAGCGCATATAATGGAGCCCGTTCGGGCCGGGTCACGCAGGCCCCGGCGGCCTGCCTCGGGGCAGTACCGGAGGCGTTTGGTGAAGTACGTGGTGTTGATAATCGACGGTGCGTCGGGCTGGCCGGTCCCCGTTCTCGCCGGACGGACCTCGCTCGAGGCCGCCCGTATCCCGAACCTCGACCGTGTGGCACGCGAGGGTGCGGTGGGGATGGCGCACACCATCCCCGAGGGCATGGAAGCCTCGAGCGCGGTTGCCTGCATGAGCGTCTTGGGATTCGATCCGACCCGTTACTACGCTGGACGGGGGCCGATCGAGGCTCTGGCCATGGGCATCGATCTGGAACCGGATCAGGCGGCCCTGCGCTGTAATCTGGTGACCGTTTCAGACGGGACAATGGTCAGCTATTCGGCTGGGAACATTTCTTCGCCAGAAGCCGCCGAGTTGATCGCAGCCCTGCAGGCTGGATTAGGCAACGAGCGCCTGGAGTTCCACGGCGGGGTAGGGTTCCGCCACATCCTCACCGTTCGTGGCGGCACAGACCTCGTGGCCACCACCTTTACGCCGCCTCACGACGTCACAGATCGGGAGGTGACAGGCTACGGCCCCGTGGGACCCGGCGCCAGTCTTGTCGACTCGCTGGTGGAGAGTTCCAAGGTCGTCCTGGCCGGGCATCCGGTGAACAAGGCTCGCATCGCCCGGGGACAGCTTCCGGCTACGCAGATCTGGCTCTTCTGGCCGGGGATGCGCCCGGGGGGGATGCCGACCTTCTCCCAGGCTTACGGGGGCCGACAGGCCGCTCTCACATCGGCTGTGGATCTGCTACGGGGGCTGGCTTTGCAGGCCGGGATAGATTCTCTCACCATCCCTGGCGTCACCGACGGCGGTGACAATGACTTCGCCGGTCAGGCGGCCGCCGCACTGCGCGCCCTGGACGACCACGACCTGGTGTTCGTACATGTGGAAGCTCCCGATGAGGCGGGGCACGCCGGTGACGTCTCGGCAAAAGTGCAGGCGATCGAGCAGGTGGACGCCTTGATGGTCCCCCAGGTGATCGCTCGCGCGAGCGAGGCCGAGGGAACGAGCCTGCTGGTGATGCCCGACCATCCCACCCCGCTTGTGATCAAGACCCATGTGGCCGAACCGGTGCCCTTCGTCATGTGGGGCCCGGAATTCGCGGCCAACGGGGCCGAAGCCTTCACCGAGGAGGAAGCCCGGGCCACGGGCTTTGCCGTGGCGCCGGGCCACCTGCTTATGGGGAGGCTTTTGAGCGGACGCTGCGAGGGTGGTTCCGAGTCCCGGTCCTCGTAGGCCGCCTCACCCGGCCGTTCCTAGTCCGCCATCTTCTCGAATTCGTCCTTGCTGGCGCCGCAGTCCGGGCATTCCCAACCGTCGGGTAGGTCTTCGAAGGCGGTTCCTGGCGCGATACCCTGCGTGGGGTCGCCCAACTCGGGGTCATACACGTAGCCGCACAACAGGCACTGCCACTTGTCCATGGACATTCCTTTCTCATGTGAGCCGTTCGCGTGGGTTCGCTCCCACTAGGCTCGTTTTATCTCCAATCGCGTCAAGATTCAACCCTCCGGTCAGTTGCGCGGGGACCGGCTGCAGCCGCCTGCCCGGCTGCGGCTGGGGTCGATCCCGGGCCGGCGGAGGCCTCAATCCTTGACTTACGCGGCGGAAGTTCTGTAGGATGGAGCCTCGGATCGAGCCTGTTCGGACGCAGCCGGTGTGGACCGGAGGCCGCACTGCAAGCGCCCCCGGGGGGGAAGTCGGGTCTGTTGAATGGCAGCGTCCCGCGGATCGGGTTCCTCGTTCTCACTCAGGTGGGTTGAAGGCGGTCGTACGCCCGCGTCCATCTCCAAGGCTTGTCCCGCATATGAACCGCCACGAGCGCCGAAAAGGAGGCAATGCTGCATGGAAGGTAAACCACCCGAAACCCCGGCGCGTCGCTGGAAGAGACTCGCTCTTCTCTTGGCCGCGTCGGCGGTCTCTCTCTTGGCCTTCGCGCCTTCGGCGTTGGCCGCGGAGAGCACCGGGGGAGAAGCGAACCTGACCCTGCCTGATCTGGGCAAGGTCAGCTTCCATGGGATCTCCGGTCAGCTACTCCTGGCGCTGGGCCTGATCATCTGCGCCCTCGGCCTCGTATTCGGTCTAGTCATCTTCTATCAGATCCGCAAGCTCCCGGTCCACAGGTCGATGCGGGAGATCTCCGAGCTGATCTGGCAGACCTGCAAGACCTACCTCCTCCAGCAGGGCCGCTTCTTGATC
Organism: bacterium; assembly: GCA_043801935.1. Taxonomy (GTDB): domain Bacteria; phylum Actinomycetota; class Thermoleophilia; order RBG-16-64-13; family RBG-16-64-13; genus JAZDLO01. The sequence goes on along the minus strand of JAZDLO010000135.1, from coordinate 22,053 downwards.
CTGTTGTGGGTGTTCATCGCCATCGTCATAGGGGTCTACTTCGGGATCCTCAGCGACTTCACCGGCGTGAAGGTACTGGTCATCCTCCTCTTCAGCATCGTCGGCATTCTCGGTAGCTACGGCGTAGCCTGGTTTGGGATCCGGATCAATACCTACGCCAACTCGCGCACGGCTTTTGCCAGCCTGACGGGCAAGCCGCATGCCATTCACGCCATCCCCATGCGCTCGGGCATGAGCGTGGGCATGATGCTCATCAGCGTCGAGTTGATCATCATGCTTATCATCCTCCTGTGGATCCCCCGCGATTATGCCGGCGCCTGCTTCATCGGCTTCGCCATCGGGGAGTCCTTAGGGGCCTCCGCCCTGCGTATCGCAGGCGGTATCTTCACGAAGATCGCCGACATCGGCTCCGACCTCATGAAGATCGTCTTCAACATCAAAGAGGACGATGCCCGTAACCCTGGCGTCATCGCCGACTGCACCGGTGACAACGCGGGCGACTCCGTGGGGCCCAGCGCCGACGGTTTCGAGACTTACGGCGTCACCGGCGTGGCTCTCATCACCTTCATCATCCTGGCGGTGCACGAGCCCCTCATCCAGGTCTCGCTCCTGGTGTGGATCTTCGCCATGCGCGTGATGATGATCGTCTCCAGCGGCGGCTCCTACTTCCTCAACGCCGCGGTGGCCAAGGCGCGCTACAAAGACGCCGACAAGATGAACTACGAGGCTCCCCTCACCTCTCTGGTCTGGGTCACCTCGATCGTGTCCATCATCCTGACTTTCGTGGTGTCCTATCTGCTGATCGGTGGCAGTACTCAGATAGGCCAAGCCCATGATAGTTACTGGTGGAAACTGTCCATCATCATCAGCATGGGCACTCTGGCTGGGGCCATCATCCCCGAACTGGTAAAGGTCTTCACCTCCACCAAATCGGCCCACGTGAAGGAAGTCGTCGCCTCGACGAGGGAGGGCGGGGCGTCACTCAACATCCTCTCCGGTTTCGTGTCCGGCAACTTCAGCGCCTACTATCTCGGTTTTACCATCATGGTCCTGATGGGCATCGGCTACATCGTGAGCACCCAAGGTCTGGCCGACATCATGCTGGCCCCAGCGGTGTTCGCCTTCGGCCTGGTGGCATTCGGCTTCCTGGGCATGGGCCCTGTGACCATCGCCGTGGACTCCTACGGGCCGGTCACCGACAACGCTCAGTCGGTCTACGAGTTGTCGACCATCGAAGAGATCCCGGGCGTGGCCGCGGAGATCAAAGGCGACTTCGGTTTCGACCCCAACTTCGATGTGGCCAAACACAACCTGGAGGAGAACGACGGCGCCGGGAACACCTTCAAAGCCACGGCCAAGCCGGTGCTGATCGGTACGGCGGTGGTCGGCGCCACCACGATGATCTTCTCCATCATTATGGCTCTGACGGACGGTCTGACCTCCAACATCGAGAAGCTGTCCCTCTTGCACCCGCCGTTCCTGCTGGGCATCATCATGGGCGGTTGCATGATCTACTGGTTCACGGGCGCCGCCACCCAGGCGGTCACCACCGGGGCGTATCGCGCCGTGGAGTTCATCAAGCGCAACATCAATCTTGAGAGCGGGGCGACCAAGGCGTCGGTGGAAGATAGCAAGAAGGTGGTCGAGATCTGCACGCAGTACGCGCAGAAGGGGATGATCAACATCTTCCTGGCCGTGTTCTTCGGCACGCTGGCCTTCGCGTTCCTGGAGCCGTTCTTCTTCATCGGCTACCTGATCTCCATCGCCGTGTTCGGTCTGTTCCAGGCTATCTTCATGGCCAACGCTGGGGGAGCGTGGGACAACGCCAAGAAGATCGTCGAGGTGGACCTCAAAGAGAAGGGCACGGACCTGCATGCGGCTGCCGTGATCGGCGATACTGTGGGCGACCCGTTCAAGGACACCTCTTCCGTGGCCTTGAACCCGGTCATCAAGTTCACCACCCTGTTCGGCCTACTGGCCGTGGAACTGGCGGTGAGCGTCGTCAATCGGCAAGGCGACCACGTGCTCACCTACATCCTGGCGGCGGTGTTCTTCATCATCTCGCTCTCGTTCGTGATGCGGTCGTTCTACTCCATGCGCATCAAGAAGCAGGCCGTCTAGCGACGACTCGGACGTGATACTCGGCGCCGCGGGCCCGCAGGGCGCCGCGGCCCGCGAAACGACACTGAGGCCGCCTGCCGCACCCCGGTGCGGCAGGTGGCCTGTCTTCCACCTTGACGTGGACGCTGATCCGGCGGATAAATGGAGTCGCGTTTTCTTGGGGGATAGCAGGAGAAGAGCGTGAGCGCGCCCTCTATGATCAAGCGTGCCCTATTGGGGCGGCCCTTGGCCACAGCCGATGAGCTGCAAGAGCGGCTTCCCAAGAAGTACGCTCTGCCGGTGTTCGCCTCTGACGCGATCTCCTCGACGGCATACGCGACCGAGGAGATACTGCTTGCCTTGGTCCTGGCCGGATCGGCAGCCGCTCGCTTTTCGCTCCCGGTTGCCGCGGCGGTGGTGGTGCTCCTCGGTTTTGTCGCCCTCTCCTATCAGCAGACGGTGCACGCTTATCCAAACGGGGGCGGCTCGTACGTGGTCAGCCGGGAGAACCTCGGTCTGGCCCCGGGTCTGATAGCCGCAGCGTCGCTCATGGTCGACTATGTCATGACCGTGGCGGTGAGCGTGGCGGCTGGTGTGGCTGCCATCACCACGGCGTTTCCAGCGCTCTACGCGGACCGGGTCATCATATGCGTGTTCCTTATCGTGCTGGTCGCGATCGTCAATCTGCGGGGAGTGCGCGAATCTGGTCGACTGTTCGCCATTCCCACCTACCTCTTCGTTCTTCTGTGCGGAGGTATGATCGTGGTGGGCGGGATCCGCTGGGCCATGGGCGACCTGACGCCCCAGGCGCCGGCTGGGACTGCCGACACGCTGACAGGGTTTGCGATGATATGGATCGTGCTGCGGGCGTTCGCGGGCGGATGTTCCGCCATGACGGGTACCGAGGCTATCTCGAACGCCGTGCCGGCCTTCAAGCCCCCGGAAAGCAAGAACGCCGCGATCACTTTGGGCGTCATGGCGCTGACTCTCGGTTTCCTGCTCCTGGGAGTCACCGGTCTGGCGCAGTTGTTGCACGTTCAGCCGACTGAGGGTAGTACTGTCCTTGCCGAGGTGGGCCGAGCGGTCTACGGCCACACGTTCTTCTACTACGTGCTTCAGGTAGCCACCATGGCCATCCTCATCCTGGCGGCCAATACCAGCTTCACCGGCTTTCCCCGCCTATCGTCCGTGCTCGCCCGGGACGGCCTCATGCCGCGGCAGTTCATGAACCGGGGCGACAAGCTGGTCTTCTCCAACGGCATCATAGGCCTCACCGTGGCCGCTATCGCGGTCCTGGTGGTGTTCCGGGCAGAGACCCACCGCCTTATCCCGCTCTACGCCGTGGGCGTGTTCACCAGCTTCACCCTGTCCCAATCGGGGATGGTGGTGAGGTGGTTCAGACTGCGAACGCGCGGATGGCAGCGCCGGGCCATCATGAACGGTTTTGGGGCACTGCTGACCGGAGTCGTCACGCTGGTGGTAGTGACCATCAAGTTCACGCATGGGGCGTACATCGTGGTCATCGTCGTTCCCATCCTGGTCCTGCTCTTCTATATCATCCGTCGCCATTATCAGCGGGTGGCCCGGGTACTCGAACCGCAGAGCCCCTTTGAGATGGAAGAGATCGAGAAACTGGCCGAATCCCGTCCTCGTACCACGGCGGTCCTATTCGTGGCTCAGGTGAACTCTCTCACCGCGCGCTCCCTCTCCTTGGCCAGATCCCTTTCTCCCGGTGATGTCCATGCAGTCACCATCAGCGGCGACGCCGACCGCCTCGAGGCGCTGCAGGCGAGCTGGGAGCGTATCTCGCCGGACATGCCGCTCGAGGTGGTGGAGTCCCCCTATCGCGAGTTCGTCAAGCCGGCGCTGGAATACGTGCGCTCTCTCGATCCCGGTCCCGATCATACCGTCGCCGTGGTCATCCCCGAGTTCGTGGTGGAGCATTGGTGGGAGAATCTGCTTCATAACCAGAACGCTCTCCGGCTGAAGGGAGCTCTCTTCCTGGTTCCTTGGGTCGTTGTGATGAGCATTCCCCTGCATCTGCGCGTCGCCGGGAAAGAGGGATCGAGCGACTGACACTTGGGCGGTGTTCCGCTCTCCCTCGTGCGACGCTAGTATGAGGGAGGACTCGTTCGATACGGACGGTGGGGGCTGATCATGGTCAACGTGGTCCTCGATGGTGATTCCCTCAGGCTTGAGGATGTGGTGGCGGTGGCGCGGGGTTCAGCCACGGTGACTCTCGCGCCCGGAGCCGTTCCCCGGATCGAGCGGGCCCGAGCCTACATCGAGCAGCTCCTGTCTGAGGATGCCGTGGTCTACGGCGTGACCACCGGCTTCGGTAAGTTCGCCGAGGTGCGGGTGGCTGGGACCGACGCCCTCGCCTTGCAGCGCAACCTGGTCTTCAGCCATTGCTGCGGCGTGGGCGACCCACTCGGCCCCGAAGAGACCAGAGCCATGATGCTCCTGCGCGCGAACGTCTTGGCCAAAGGCTACTCGGGCGCCCGGCTCGTCGTACTCCAGACGCTCTTGGCCGTTCTGAACGCCGGTGTGTTGCCCGTGATCCCCAGCAAAGGCTCCGTGGGAGCTTGCGGTGACCTGGCTCCGCTGGCTCATCTGTCGGCCGTGCTCATCGGAGAGGGGGAAGCGTTCTTGCGCGGCCGACGGATCCCCGGCGGGGAAGCACTCCGAGCGGCAGGCATCGACCCGGTCGTCCTCGAGGCCAAGGAAGGCTTGGCTCTCATCAACGGCACTCAGATGATGACGGCGGTGGGCGTGCTCAGTCTGTTGGAGGCGGAGAGCATCAGCAAGGCCGCCGATATCGCGGCTGCGCAGGCGGTCGAGGCCTTGCGGGGCACCCGGACTCCTTACCTCGACATCACTCACCGGGTCCGGCCACACCCCGGACAGATGGCGACTGCTCGCAACCTGCTCCGCCTGCTGGAAGGCAGTGAGATCCTGGCCTCTCACGCGGAGTGCGGCAAGGTGCAGGATGCCTACTCCCTCCGCTGTGCTCCCCAGGTTCATGGTGCGGTGAAGGATGCTCTGGCCTTCGTGCGTGGGGTACTCGAAGTGGAGGTGAACGCCGCTACCGACAATCCCCTGGTCTTCTCGGAGGAACAGAAGGTCATCTCCGGAGGCAACTTCCACGGCCAGCCCATCTCCCAGGCCATGGACTTTCTGGCCGTGGCCCTGGCCCAGCTGGCCAACATATCGGAGCGCCGGGTGGAGAACATGATGGACCCCAGCACCTCGGACCACCTGCCTGCCTTCCTCACAAGGAGCGGCGGCTTGAACAGCGGCTTGATGATGGCCCAAGTGACGGCCGCGGCCCTCGTCTCGGAGAACAAGACCCTGGCCCATCCGGCCTGCGTGGACAGCATCCCCACCTCTGCCAACAAGGAGGACTTCGTCAGCATGGGGACGTTTGCCGCCCTGAAGGCTCGGGAAGTAGTGGGGAACGTGCTGCGGGTGATCGCCATCGAGTTGCTCTGCGGGGCGCAAGGGCTGGAATTCCGCGAGGGACTGAGGCCGGGACTAGGGGTGACGGCCGCGCACGATTTCATCCGAGAGTCTATACCTTCACTTGAGGATGATCGTCCGCAGACGCCGGATATCGAGGCACTGAGCGAGATGGTGCGCGGTGGGTCTTTGGTAGCCCGGGTGGAAGACGCAGTGGGGCCGTTGGAACCGGTGTACGCGGCATAGGGGGTGGACGTGAGGGAGCCTACAGAATCTTGGGTGGAGGCCGACCTCATCATCACCGGTGCGGGCGAGCTACTCACCTGCCCGCGGGGTGATAGTGGTCCCGGAGTCCGTTCGGACCTGGGGAAGGTCAGCGACGGGGCCATCGCCGCCCGTAGTGGGCGCGTGGCCTGGGTGGGCAAGACCGCGCAGCTGCGCGAAGAGGTCCGTCCGCTGCCGGGCGCGGAGGTCGTGGAGGCCCAGGGGCGGGTGGTCATGCCCGGGCTGGTGGAGTGCCACGCCCATCTAGCCTTCGTCGGTGACCGGCCGGACGAGTTCCAGCTCCGGGTCTCCGGTGCGACCTACCAGGAAGTCGCGGCCGCGGGAGGCGGCATCATGAGCACCGTGCATGAAACGCGCAGCGCCAAGGACCAGGTGCTTCGCGAATCGGCCCACAGGCGTCTCGATCTGTTTCTCACGTACGGCGTCACCACCGTGGAGGCGAAGAGCGGCTACGGGCTCTCTCTGGAGCAGGAGCTTCGATTGCTCGAGGTGTATCGAGACCTTGACGCCGTGCACCCGGTTGATGTGGTGCCGACGCTCTTGGGTATGCACGTGGTGCCGGTCGAGTTCAGCGACCGGGTGGACGACTATGTCAAGATGGTGGCGAAGAAGATGGTGCCGGCGGCGGCCAAGCGGAAGCTGGCTCGCTTCTGTGACGCCTTTTGCGAGAAGGGGGCTTTTTCCGTGGACCAGTGCCGGCGCGTGCTGGCGGCCGGACTCGAGCACGGACTACTGCCCAAACTGCATGCCGACCAGTTGAGTTCCACGGGAGGGACCGAGATGGCTGTCGAGTTGGGAGCCGTGTCGGTCGACCATCTCGACAAGGTCAGCGACGCGGGCATCGCCTCGCTGGCCGCGGCTGCTGAGAGAGCAAGAGCCGCGGGAGCGAAAGGCCGAGCGAAGGGACAGCCTCCGGCCACGGTTGCGGTGCTCCTGCCCGGCGCGACCTTCTTCCTGGGGGAGGGCGGGCACGCGCCGGCGCGGCGACTTCTCGACGCAGGGGTACCGGTGGCCCTGAGTACCGACTTCAACCCGGGCTCGAGTCCCACCCAGAACCTCTGGCTCATGGCGACCATGGGCTGCTCTGCCCTGCGTATGTCGGCGGCGGAAGTCATCCGGGCCATCACCATCGAGGCGGCGGCGGCGGTGGGGCTGGACCACGAAGTGGGGAGCCTGGAGGTCGGGAAGAAAGCGGACATTCTTATCCTCGAGCACACCAATCATACTCAGATCCCCTATCGCTATGGGATGAATCCGGTTTGGCGCGTGTTCAAGGCAGGAAGGTGCGTTGTCAGGCGGGATGAGACTGTGGAGGAGTGGTAGTGAAGCTCATCGAATGCGTGCCCAACGTGAGCGAGGGGCGAGACGCGGCGGTCGTCGAACGGATCGTGGGGGCGGTGAAGCAGACGCCGGGTGCGGAGTTGCTGGACTGGAGCGCCGACCCCGATCATAACCGGGCCGTCCTGACATACGTGGGCGAGCCGGAACCGGTGCTGGCCGCTACACAGGCGCTGTGCCGAGAGGCCTTTGCCGCCATCGACATGCGCGTCCACGAGGGAGCGCACCCGCGGCTGGGCGCGGTGGACGTGATCCCCTTCGTGCCTCTGCACGGAGTCACAAACGAGGAGGCGGTGACACTGGCCCGGCGGGTGGGGGAGTGGATCGGGGAGCAAGGCGTCCCCGTCTACTACTATCAGGAGGCGGCCACCCGGCCTGAGCGGCAGTCTCTTCCCGACGTGCGTCGAGGGGAATACGAAGGCCTGGCGGCCCGGTTGGCTACTCCGGAAGGCGCGCCCGATGCCGGCCGAGCCGAGTTCAACGCCCGTTCGGGAGCATCGATCGTGGGAGTGCGGTTTCCTCTCATCGCGTTCAATGTGAATCTGGCCACCAGCGATGTGACGGTCGCCCGTCGCATAGCCGAGGCAGTGCGCTTCTCAAGCGGCGGTTACCGCTACGTGCGGGCCATGGGGGTGGCGCTGGAGGGCAAGGGCCTGGTGCAGGTCTCCACGGATATTCTGCAGTACGAAAGGACGCCTATCCATCGGCTGCTCGAGACCATACGGTCGGAGGCGGCCCGCTTCGGAGTGGCTGTGGCCGGCTGCGAGCTGGTGGGCTTGGCCCCGATGGCGGCGTTCGAGGAGGTCATCCGCCACTACCTGCAGCTACACGATTTCTCGGTGGATCAGATCATCGAGAGCCGGCTAGTGGAGGAGTGAGAAGAGGCGACGGCCATGACCCTGCCGTACGACACGCCTGGCGGGCCGGTTGTCGGCCTTCCCGAGGAGCTTCCGCCGCCACCTCGGTTCGCGCCGGGGATCCGCCGAGCGCCAGACCGGGGACACACCTTGTCTCGGCGACAGACCGCGCTGGCGCTCAAGAACGCTCTCCGCTATGTGCCGCCGGTATTGCATGAGGCGGTGGCGCCCGAATTCCTAGCCGAACTGAAGGATCGGGGTCGGATATACGGCTACCGGTTCAGGCCGCTGCCGGGGGCTGCGGGGACTGCCGGAGCCGCCTCGCTCCCCGAGGCCGGCGACGGCAACATCAAGGCCCGTCCTATCGATCAGTACCGGGGCATTCTCGAAGCGCGCGCCCTCCAGCTCAACATCGACAACAACCTGGATTTTGCCGTGGCTCTCTACCCCTATGAGTTGGTCACCTACGGCGAGACGGGCCAGGTGTTCCAGAACTGGATGCAGTATCGGCTGGTCAAGCAGTACCTGGAGCAGATGACCGAGACCCAGACGCTGGTGGTCGCTTCCGGCCACCCCGTGGGCCTTTTTCCCTCCAAGCGCGATGCGCCCCGGGTGATCAACACCAATGGGCTCATGGTGGGCGAGTTCGACAACCCCAGTGACTTCCATGAGGCCGCCCAGCTTGGCGTGGCCAACTACGGGCAGATGACCGCGGGGGGCTGGATGTATATCGGGCCGCAGGGGATCGTGCACGGCACCTACCTCACTCTCCTTAACGCCGGGCGCTTGTACTTGGCGATCCCCCGGGATCAAGATCTTGCCGGTATTCTCTATCTGAGCTCCGGGCTGGGCGGGATGAGCGGCGCTCAACCCAAAGCCGCGGATATCGCCGGGGCGGTCAGCGTCGTGGCCGAGGTGGACGTGTCCCGCATCGAGACCCGGCGGGAGCAGGGCTGGTTGCAGCGGGTCACCGCCGATCTCGACCAGGCTTTCTCCTGGGCGGGAAACGCGCGCGCCGCGCGCACCCCGGTCTCCATCGCCTACCACGGCAATGTGGTCGACCTGTGGCAGTACGTCGTGGACCACGACATCCGGGTGGAACTGGCTTCCGATCAGACCTCGTGCCATGCCGCATACGAGGGCGGTTACGTTCCCCAGGGACTCGACTTTGCCGCGGCGCGGGAGCTGCTTGCCGCCGATCCGGCGGAGTACCGGAGGCGGGTGGACGAGTCGCTTCGCAAGCAGATCGAGCTGATCGGAGAGATGGCGGGGCGGGGCACCCACTTCTGGGACTACGGCAACAGTTTCCTGAAGGCAGTCTTCGAGGCGGGCGTACGCGAAGTGGCCACCAACGGAATCGACACCAAGGAAGGCTTCGTCTATCCCTCGTACGTGGAACACATCATGGGCCCGCTCTGCTTCGATCGGGGCTACGGGCCCTTCCGCTGGGTCTGCGCCAGCCTCGACCCAGCCGACCTGACCCGCACCGACGCCGCCGCTATGAGCTGCATCGACCCCGAGCGCTCCTGGCAGGATCGTGACAACCACAACTGGGTGCGCGATGCCGCCAAGAACCAGCTGGTCGTGGGCTCACAGGCCCGCATCCTCTACTCCGACGCCGAGGGGCGGGTGCGCATCGCCCTCGCCTTCAACGACCTGGTGCGCCGGGGGGAGATCGGGCCGGTGATCATCGGCCGCGACCACCACGACGTCTCCGGCACCGATTCCCCCTACCGGGAGACCGCCAACATCCACGACGGCTCCAACGTCATGGCCGACATGGCTTTCCACTGTTGGGCCGGCAACGCAGCTCGGGGTATGACCCTGGTGGTGGCTTCCAACGGCGGGGGAGTCGGCATCGGCCGGGCCATCAACACCGGATTCGGGCTGGTACTGGACGGCTCGGCACGGGTGGACGCCATCATCCGGTCGGCGGTGGAATGGGACGTCATGGGCGGCGTGGCTCGGCGCGCGTGGGCACGCAACTCGGCCGCGCTGGAGACGGTAGCGGCCTGGAACTCGGCGCATGGGCCGGACGCCGGTTCGTCTGCGTCCGGGTCTTCGGGCACAGGCGTTCCCACTTCGATACTGGGTGCCGCCCCCTGCGCGCCTTGGGGGTACATCACGATGCCGCACCTTGCCGACGACGAACGACTGGAGCGGCTGGTGGAGGAGTGGGCCGAGCGGGCGTGACGCTCCCGGGTGGGGCGCCCCCGACCACAACGATCCCGAGAAAGCCGTCCACGGTAAGAAGGTCGCCGGTGTGGATGTCCCGGGTGGCTTCCGGTACCCCGGTGACGCAGGGTAGCCCGTACTCTCGGGCGATGATGGCGCCGTGGACCAGCATCCCCCCGCGTCGCTCCACGATGGCGGCGGCAAGCGGCGCAACGAAGGTCATGGTGGGATCCAGGCTGTCGCAGACGAGTATCTCCCCAGACTCGAACGAGTAGAGATCGCTCTCATCGAGCGCGACCCTGGCTGTTCCCACAGCGATGCCGGGACCGGCCGGTTGGCCCACCAACTGCCTGGCCTTGAAGCGGGGAGCCCAGGGAGCGGGCATCTCTTCCTGTCTCGCGACGGGAGGGTCGTCGCGCCCCGGCGCCCGGTGCGGCGCGCGTCCAGGCGAGTGCCCGGCTGCACGGGCGTGGGTCTCGACAACGGCGGCCTCCGTCAGCTTCCGAATACGACCCAAGTGCACGTTGTCGTCATCTCGCAGACGGTAGCTGGCTCGAGCCAGATCGAGCAGCTCCTCCTGGAAGCGCCTCTCTTCTCCCTCGAAACGCCCCAGGTATTCCTCGACGCGATCGGTTTGCAGCGCCCGAACTGGACCCGGCGCGGCACCGCTCGATGGTCGCCCACCCGATCCCTCCGCGTGGCGGGCCATCTCTGAGACCAATCGAAACAAACGCGCACGCTCCTGGGCCCGTACGGGTTCCGGGGTACCCGGTCCCGACCCGAACCGGTCGAGATAGGAGTCGAGCGCCGCTGTGGGCTCACTGGGGTCGTTCTTGGACGAGTTCGCAAGCTCCATGAGCATCGCGTTGCGGCTCACGCTTAGCAGGCCGGAGCCGGTGAGCAGGTCCACGAACTCGTAAGGATCTGCCGGTCTGACCCTGTCGTTGTAGACTTGGCCGAACAGGCGCACGCCGTGGGCAAGGGGGATGAAATCGCGATAGTACACTTCCTCCCAGTGGCCCAGAGTCGCTTGGCGCCTGGCAGTTTCCGCCGCCAATTCGTCGTCCGGCAGCGCGGCAAGGGTTATCGCCGTCATGCTTTCGGCCTCGGCTTCCATCTGTGGTACGTCTACCTCTTCCACCTGATGCCGCAGGTCGCGCAGTTTCCCGAAGCTCTTGTGCAGGTTGAGATACCAGGGGCGCTCGTCCCGGGCGATCGTGCCGGCCCGACCGGCAGATGGTCCCGCGCTGGGGGACGACGGTCCCGAGCGGCCGAGCGGTGCGCCACCGCTCTGCGGGCTCGTCCCCAGGACTTCCTCGGTCTCCGCTTCGGCCCGCTCGCGAGCGATGGCATCGGCCTCGGCCTCTAACGTGGCTCCGACGGTGGAGATCGGTCTCGACTGCAGGATCCACAGGTCGTCGCCCGCGACGGTCCACTCCACGTCTTGGGGCAGGCCGAACAGTCTCTCCGCGTCGAGAGCGGTCGAGACGACGATGCGGAGTTGGGCGTCTGTCAGGGGAGGGGATACCTGCTCGTCTCCGTCGAGAGCAACGAGGTGAGTCCCGGTAGAGCCGGAAGCCCCGCTGGGTCTGGAGACCACTTTCTGATTGCGGACCGGCCCGTAATGCTCCACGAGGATTCCACTGCTGCGTTCGACGATCCAGCGATCGGGCTCTATGGTCCCGTCGACCAAGGCCTCGTTCAGGCCCCACACCGCTTCCACCACGGCTTGCGAGTCGTCGAGAGGGCTCTGTGAGAACGCGACCCCGGAAACCTCACCCGTGATCAGTTCCTGGACGACCACGGCCATGCTGCTGGCAAGGACGTCCAACCCGAGTTCTTGGCGATAGAGGAGGGCTCTGTCGGTCCAAAGCGAGGCCCATACCTGGCGTATGGCTTCGATCAGTGCGGGTATGCCCCGAACGTTGACGTAGGATTCATGCAGCCCGGCGAAGGAGGTCGCCGCCGAGTCCTCCGCGGGTGCCGACGAGCGCACGACCGCCGGTCTGCCATCGCCGAATCGCGCGCGGAGAGCGTCTTCCAGCCCTTGGGCGAGCGCGGGCTCTAGGCCGGCGCGCAAGAACAAGCTCCGGATCCTAAGGGAGGCGTCCCAGACTTCTTCCCAGCGCATGTCCTCGAAGCGCTTGCGTCCCAGTTCGAGCGTGATCGCAGGCCGTAGCGCGGCGGAGTCGACGAATCTGTCGTAGGCGCCCGTGAGAACGCAGAGGCCCGGAGGGATCCGGAGGCCGTGTCGCTGCAGCGTCCCCAGTGCCACAGCTTTGCCCCCGACTTGGCCGAGCGCCGCGGATCCCACATCGTCCAATTCTACGATCCAGGTCTCGGAGTCCGTGTTGGCCCCTCTAACCGGCATGTCTATCATCCTTCATGTGCAACTCGACCACGCTTTGAAAATGGGTGACCACGTAGTAGGTGTCGACGTCGACCCGGACGAACGAGCACCCCGGCGAGGTCACGAACGATGCCAGATGGGGATGCTTGGCCAGGAACTCTCCCGAAGCGGCGGCTCGAGCCCCGTCCTCGGTCAGCTCCCGGGCTGTGCCGGTAGCGGTCACGGCCATGGCCTGGCGCACGTCGATGTCGCGATTGGACCGATTGTCGAACAGGAGGGCGACCCGGGGGTGTGTGGCCAAGTAGTTGAACTTGCGGGTCGCGCGCATGGTGGCGAACACGACGTGGCTCAGATCCTCGGCCGCCCAGAAGGCGATCAAGCTGGAATAGGGTCCTGTCTCCGACTCGGTGGAAAGGACCGCGAACTTCTGCGAGGCGAGAAGCTCTTTCACAAGTTGCCGGATCTCTTCGTGGCTGTCCACCCGGGGCCTCCCGCTCGCGTCGTAGCTCTGGCTTAGTATCAATTACCGTCGCGGACACCCGGGCAAAACCATCGGGCGTCTCCAGCCAAGGCGATATCGTGGCTTATTTTGGCTGGCGGCCCTGGTCTGCGGCGTACGGGCAGGATGGGTGGACACCCCGGTCTATCTTCGAGGGGCGCGAACCCCCGCGTAGACGACCGCAGTCTGATGGCACGCTACAACTCCGAAGGCAGGCCGCAGGACTGGATCACGGTATGGGCGCGGGTCTTTCGGCACGGGGACCGCGTCGAGGCCACCAGTTCCATCGGCCCAGCAACACGGTGATCGCCGGCACCAGGGTGGTCCGCACCACGAAGGTGTCGAGCAACACGCCGAAAGCCACTGCGAACCCGATCTGGAGTAGCCCCAGGATGCTGGCGCTCATCATGCTGGCGAAGGTGCCGGCCATGATGATGCCGGCCGAAGTGATGATGCCCCCTGTCCGAGCTAGGGCTAGCCGGGTGCCCGCCCGGGTGCCGTGGTGGCCGACCTCTTCCTTCACTCGCCCGATAAGGAAGATATTGTAGTCCATGCCCAGGGCCACCAGCATCACGAACATGAACATGGGCACCCACCAGGTGATGCCCGCCGCGCCGAGGATGTCGACGAAGAGCAGCCGCACCACTCCGAGGGTGGCACTGTAGGACAAGAGGATGGTGAGGATGAGGTAGATAGGGGCGACCAGCGCCCGCAGCAAGATGAGGAGCACCACGAAGACACCGGACAGCACGAATATGATGGCCCGGGTCATGTCCCGGTTGGAGGCGTCGCGCAGGTCGAGGAGAACGGCCGAACTGCCGTCCACGACGCCCTCGGACCCGTCTTCGGTCAGCGCCTGGCGCATCGCCTGCACGGTGGTGAGGGCCTCCGGGGTGTAGGGGCCGACATCGAGGACCACTTGCAGGCGAGTGGCGTCGCCATCGCTTGAGATGTAGGCATCGCGCAGGGCTTTGAGTCCCTCGTTGCTCTTTAGGTAGAGGTCGGGGAGCAAGATGGCGTCGGGTCGGGAGGCGAAGGACGACTGGAGTGATGTCAGACCCTCGGCGAGGAAGCCGAGTTGGGTGAGCGCCTGCTGGATCGCCGGGGCGCTCGAGGCATCGTCCACCTGGGCCCCGTCTGCCTGGGCCCCGAACGCCTGGGCTAGGTTCGCGAGTTCGCCGAGAGCGCCAGCCGCTTTCACATATCCCGTATCCTGCAGGACTTCGGGGTAGCCTCGGGCCAGCTGCGCCAAGTATCCGTAGACGTCCAGCAGCCCGGCGGCCGCCGCCTGGAGCTGCTCAGCGGAGCCCTGCGCGCCATCGGCCGCCGCCTGTCGCAACTGCACCGCGCCGTCGCGTACCGCCTCGGCCTGCACCCCCAACTGGTCGGCCACGTCCAGGGTCTTCAGGTCAGGCAGCGATGCCGTGAAGCTTCGCACGGTGGTCACGTGGGTCAGCCCGGCCAGCTTCGCTTGTAGTTCCTCGGTGCGCGCCAGGCCCTGAGGCGTATCGAAACCCTCCGGGTCGATCGCCACCACGTTGAGCGGCTGCATGCTGCCCGGCCCGAGGTGGGCGGCGAGGACGTCGAACCCCTTGCGGGCGGCGTTGTCCTTGGAAAGGTCGCCGAGCAGGTCGAAATCGCGGGCCAGGCCGCTTCCGTAGATGGCCAGCGGCACCAGTGCGATCACAGGGACGAGAAGGGCCACGATCGGTCTCTTCACCACTTTGCCTGCCCAGGCGTGCCAGAGCCCGGCGTCTCTCACGCGTCGCGGCTTCCGCGGCCAGAAGGCACGGTCGCCGAGTATGCACAGGATGGCCGGGGTGAGCGTGAGGCCGGCCAACAGGGCGATGGCCACCCCGATGGCGATGCTCGGCCCGCTGGTGTTGTAGAGGCCGAGCTCGGCGGCGGTCATGGTCGCCAGGCCGACGATCACGGTGCCGGCGCTGGAGGCGATGGTCTCGCCCACGGCGCGCACGGTGGTCTTCACCGCGCGAGCCGGCTCGCGCACGTCTGCCATCTCCTCACGAAAGCGGCTGATGAGGAAGAGACAGTAGTCTGTTCCCGCCCCGAACAGCACCACTATCAGGAACACGTTCGTGTACAGAGAAATGGTGAGCGCGTGTGCCCCCAAGAGTGCCACTACGCCCCGGGATATCAGATACGCCAGCGCGATGGTGACCAGGGGGATGATGGGACTCACCGGCGACCGGTAGATGAGCAGCAAGATCACCACCACCAGTACGATGGTGATCCAAGTGGTCGAGTCCACGCTCCCCTTAGAACTGTTGGTGTATGCTCCGAGGATGGGGCCCTCCCCGGTCAGATAGGCCGTAACCCCGCTTGGAGCCTGGTCCAGTTGCGTCTGCATCTCGGCCATGGCCGTCTCGGTTACCGGCTCAGTCCCCGCGGCGTTGAATCGCGCCAGGACGAGCGCCACCTGCTTGTCGTCGCTGATCAGGCTTGCCTTCGTCTGCTCGTCGCCCAGGATAGGCGACCACACCTGCTCGACGGGGGCAGGTGCCTCCGGGCCGCTCAGCCAGGCGGTGAGCCCCGCAACGAACTCGGCGGCCGCCCCCTGGTCGGCACGGCTACCTGCGCCGGCGTCGACCACCAGGAGGGCGCTGGACGGGGAGACCTGGTCGGGGAAGTACCTCTTGACCGTCTCGTTGGCGTCTAGACTGGGGGCTGAGGAGGGGAGGAAGGCCCGCTGGTCGCTCACTGCGACATCGTCGATATTGGGGGCGACCAGGGTGAGCACGACGGCCACCACTACCCAGGCCGCGATGATGAACCAGCGGAAGCGGGCAGCGAAGGAGCCTAGGCGGGCGAACATCGTCTGCTCACAGCCCTGGCCGGCACGGGGATGGGCGCTAGGCCCGGGCTATCTTCTTGCGCCGTTTATAGGTCTTGGCCAGCTCGAGGAAGATGCCCACGTCGCGATCGAGGTCGCTGTGGGTGCCGTCGAAGTAGAACACCCGGATGGGGATGTTGTCGTGGTCCTTGCTCACCCGAGGATAGATGGCCTCGGTGACGATGCCGTTCATGCAGGTGAAGGGGCTGATGTCGACGATGCCGTCGGCCCCCTGATGGTAGAGGTAGACGGCTCCACCGGTAGAGAGCACCATCTCGCCTAGGGCTCCCTCTTGGGGCAGATAGGGATGGGCATACTCCAGCACCTCGGTAACGTGTGGCTCGGGATGATGCGCGAACACATCGTGGAAATCCTCCATCAGGGCCTTCTCGTCCATGTGCTGCACACGCGACGTGATGAAGGTCTTGAGCCAGTCTTTGCTGACGCGCCGCTTCTCTTCGCGATAGCGGCGGAAAGCCTCTTCGTTGGTGTACCACAGCCACTCGCCCACGCCCGCCAGCCAGCATTCGCCCCCTTGGGCCTCGATATGCCGGATAAGCTCGTTATTCGCGAAGGTGTTGAGCCTGCAGAAGATCTCCCCCACCACGCCGATGAGCGGCCGATCCTCGTCCTTCACCGAGACTGCCAGGAAGGCCTCCTTGACCCGTCTGAGCCCGGCCTGGAGGTCGACCATGCGCTCCCTGTTCGAGACGCCCTGGCGGGCCACGATGGCCGCCATGAGGTCCAGGCCTTCCAGATAGACTCTATCGGTTTCGCCGGGATCGACCTCGTAAGGCCGTGTCTTGAGCAGGAGCTTGAGCAGGATGTCCTGCACCACGACAGCGCGCCAGCCGGTGCGGACGAGATCGCGGGCCTGGTCGCCGATACCCGCGTAGCCGTCGGCCGAGGTGAGCGACAGGATGGGCACCTCCTCATAGCCCTGGTCGTCGAGGATGCGGCGGAGCAGCGACACATACTGGCCGAAACGGCAGGGCCCGTTGGCCGTAGGGAGGAGGAAGGCGGTCTTCTTGGGATCGGTACTTTCGTCCTGGAGGAGCTTCATGTAGTCGCCCAGCACGATGCGCTGGGGATAGCACTCGTCTCCCGAGGTGTACTTACCGCCCAGTTCCAGGGTGCGGGCATCCTCGGGGGGAGTCACCCGAGTATCGAGACCGACGGACTGGAAGGCCGCGGCAAGCATGCGCGAGCCCCCGTACGGCATGCGGCAGAGCCACAACACCTTATCCTTGAAGTTGACATCGGGCGTGGCGAAAGGGCTGGTGTCGGCACCCAGGGCCGCCACCGGTCTGGGGAGCGCACCGAGCGCCGATTCGGCGGCCCCCCGGGCTCCCTTGCCGTTGCCGCTCCTAATGGCGGTCTCGGTGTCCACCTAGCTCTCCCGGACCGTTTGTTTTGCCCTGTCCTCGCGGACCCACCAGCGCAAGAACCCTTTGCTGTCGAGGTAGGCCTCGCATCGGGTCATGGCTCCGGCGTCGTTGGTGTGCTCGTCGAACTGCAACACCAGGAAGGGATCGGGTGACGCCGGACCGATGAAGTGCTTCACGTACGAGTCGGGGCCGCATTTGAAGTTGGTCATGTAGATGACATGCAAGTTGGGATGCTCGGAGACCACTCGAGCGGCCTGGAGGATCTTGCGTCCGTAGTTCCAGAACATGTTGGGAGTGACGTCGCGCGTTTCCCTACCCCAGAGCGGCAACAAGTCAATGGGGATGATGTTGACCCCGTAGTAGCGGCGGAGTTTGGCCGGGATGTCCATATTGACGCCGGCGTCGTAGATATTGTAGGGCCGGCCGATCAGCACGATGCCCAGTTCGTCGTGCTCTTGCAGCGTCGCCAGCGCGTCTGTTCCCGCGGCGGTGAGCCGTCCGCGGAATTCGGCCTGGGCTTCGTACGCTTCGCCCAGGGCCTCGTCCACCGTGCGCGCCGGGACGCCAAAGGTCTTCAGAGCCGACCGTAGGGCCTGGCCCACGGACTGGGGACCGCGGCGGAAGTGCAATGTGGGCGCGAAGAACCGTTCGCTTTGGGCCTCGAAATGCGGGGCCAAGCGGATGACGTGCGGCAGGGTCTGGCCCCAGGGGCAGGCGTGCGACTCGATGCCCGGGTGGTCGGTCTCTTCGTTGAGTAGGTTGGGCAGGAAGATGTGGTCGGCGCCTTCCTCGAAGAGTTCGGCAACGTGCCCATGAGCGACACGGATGGGGAAGCAAGGTTCCGCCACCGCTCGCTCGATGCCCATCTCCCGGATCTTCTTATCGGTCTCGCGGGAAAGCATGACGTCAAACCCGCAGCTCTTGAAGAAAGTGGCCCAGAACGGGAGGCGATCGTAAGTGTACATGGCTCTGGGGATGCCCATGGTGCCCCGGGGAGCGTCGCTGCCGCTGCTTAGCAGAGCGGAGGTGTCCTCTACATCTGCGACGTACGAGTAGAACAACGCGTCCCGGAAGCCGATCAAGTCGCGGATGATCGGTTCCTTGTCGACTTTGGCCCGTTTGCGATAGCGGTCGGAGCACTTGTCACCCCAGTAGGTCTTCTCCTCGCCGATGGTGAACTGGCGGATGTCGCACTCGTTGCTGCAGCCTTTGCAGGTGAACTCCCGCATGGTGTAGTCGACTTGTTCCAAGTCCCAACCCCGGAAGCGGGAGGGGGCTTGGGTGGCCGACATCTTCTCGCGCGCCAACAGCGCCGCTCCGATGGCGCCCACCACCCCGTTGTAGGGGGGTACGATGATGTCCTTGTCCAGGATCATGCTGAAGGCGGCCGCCACCGAGTCGTTGTAGGCGGTGCCGCCTTGGAAGTAGACGGTGTCGCCGATATGGCGCCGGCCCACCAGGCGGTTGAGGTAGTTGTAGGCGATGGAGTAAGCCAGCCCGGCCACGAGAGCCTTCTTGTCCGCCCCCCGCTGGAGGTAGGAGTTCACGTCGCGCTCCATGAAGACGGTGCAGCGCTCGCCGAGGCGCACCGGCGCATCGGACGACAGCGCCAGCTCGGCGAACTCGTCGATGATGTTGATGCCCAGTTTCTCCGCCTGCTCCTCCAGGAAGGAACCGGTCCCGGCCGCGCAGGCCTCGTTCATCGCGAAATCGACCACCACGCCGTCCTGTAGACTGATGAACTTGGAGTCCTGCCCGCCGATCTCGAAGATCGTGTCCGGAACACGGTCGATGAGCTTGCCCCCGATGAACGTGGCCCCGGTCTTGTGGGCGGTGATCTCGTCGTTGACGGTGTCGGCCCCGATCAGCTCGCCGATGAGCTCCCGGCCCGAACCGGTAGTGGCCACTCCAAGAATGTTGAGACGTGGCCCCAGCTCGTTCCAGATGTCGGCCAGGCCCTTGTTCACCACTTCCACCGGGCGGCCGTCGGTCTTGACGTAGATCTCTTTGACCACCTCGCCATCCTCGTCGAGCACCACCAGGTTGGTCGAGACCGAGCCCACGTCGACACCCAGATAGGCGCCGATCTGGCTCTCAGTAGCGAACTGGTAAGGCTTGACCCTATCGCGCAGAAGGATGACCCGCCCCATGGACAGGGCGTCAGCGGTCTCGAAATCAGCCGATTGGCCCCGCTCCAAGCGGGTAAGGTCTATCGTCACCATCTCCACGCCGGCGCGCTCGTCGGCTGCAGTCAGGGCGCTGCCGATGGCGCCCATCCACGCATAATGGGCAGGGACGATCAGCTGCTCGTCTTCCATGGCGAAGGTTTCGCGCAGGGCAGAAACGGCCCCCTTGTTCGCCGCCATCCCGCCGATGAAGGCCACCCGATCGCCGATCTCCTTGCCCCTGGTGATGGTGCCCCGATAGTTGCGCACCACCGCGTTGCAGAGGCCCTTCAGCACCTCGGGAGGCCGGTAGCCCTTCTGCTGGGCATGGATCATGTCCGACTTGGCGAACACCGAGCAGCGTCCGGCGATGGAGGCTGCCTTGCCCGCTCCCCCCACGATGTCGCCCACATCCTCGATGTCGTAAAGCAGCCGGCTGGCCTGCTGGTCCATGAAAGAGCCGGTGCCGGCGGCGCAGTCGCCATTGGTGCCGTAGTCGGCGATGCCTACGCGGCCCGAGGCTTCGTCGATCTCGAGGTGGATGAACTTGGAGGTCTCGCCGCCCATCTCGAAAACGGTGGTGACGTCGGGGTGCAATGCGCCGATCGCGCGGGCGATGGCCTTGAACTCGTTCTCGTAGGGAATGTCGAGCATCTGCCCGACCAGGCGCCCACCGGTGCCGGTGACGCCCACCCCCGTGACTACATCCTCCGGCAGTGCGGCCAGTACCTGGCTAAGTAGCTCCCGGGCGGTGTCGGCCGGACTGCCTTTGATGCGCCGGTAGGCGGTGGTCAGCACGGGGGGTGAACCGGGGTGGGGTAGTACCCGGCCTTCGAGCCCGGGGTCGTGAAAAGGGGTGGACCCCGAAGCCAATGTCCGGAACAACTCCCGATCGTCAGGCCCACCCACAACAGCGATCTTTACGCTGATGCAGCCTATATCGATGCCAAGCGTCGCCATTGTCCGTGTATAGCCTCCGCATTGCGCGGTATCCAGCCCCCCGGTACCGGGCGCAACCTATCCGGTCATCCCCGGGCTGATCTTGGGGAGGGCTGCTACGGGGGAAGCGCACCGATGATAGGGGCGTCAGAACAGCCCCGGTGCGGCTTGACCGCCGATTCATCCCTCAATTGCAGCCCCGATAGATTACCACGTCGTCCGCCGCGACGGTCCGCACTCCTAGAGGAAGAAGAGCACGGTGACCACCACGAACATGGGGGTGAGGAGGGCCAGCGAATACCCCAGGAAACCCAAGAAAGATGGCATCTTGAGGCCGGAATGCTCGGCTATGGCCCTGACAGTGAGATTGGGAGCGTTCCCTATGTAGGTGAGGGCTCCCATCATGACTGTGCCGCACGAGATGGCGATTAGGAACTCCGCTGGGGCCAGACCCAGCCCCGGCACGACCTGGGTGCTTGTCAACGCGCCGACTGTGGCCGCTCCTACCTGGCCCTGGACCGTGGCCGTGAAGGCCAGATAGGTAGGCGCGTTATCGAGAAAGGCAGATAATCCCCCGCTGGCCCAGAAGAACTGCCAGGGCTGGCTGAGGCCGATGGCATCCCCCCGCGCCTGCAATAGTGCCAGAGCCGGGATCATGGTGGCGAAGATGCCGGCGAAGAGCACCGCCACCTCCACCATCGGCGTCCATCGGAAGTGGTTGGCCGCCCGGGGTCCCCGGGGCCCCACCTTGACGGAGAGGATGGTTAGGGCGACGAGGGCCACTTCGCGCAGGAAGGGGAAGTGCAGGGTCTCGCCGGCTCGGCCCAGCGGCCCGGAGAAGAGGACCGTGATTATCACCAGAGCAAAGAAGAGGAGGTTGATGCCTCCGGCGAGCCTCATGGGCACATAGTCGGCCTTGTCCCACCGGAGAGCCTCGGCCGGCTCTCGACGGTACTGGTAGACCTCGATGGCCATGTATGCGATCAGAGTCAATCCCAGCATCAGTAGCCACTGCGGCCACAGTCGCAAGGGCCACGTGAACGGCACTCCCCGCAAGAAACCCATGAACAAGGGAGGGTCGCCGAGAGGGGTCAGCATCCCGCCGAGGTTGCATACGACGAAGATGAAGAAGACCGCGGTATGCCGTGTGTGGGTGCGCTCGGAGTTGGCCCGCAGCAAAGGGCGGATGAGGAGCATGGAGGCTCCCATCGTGCCGATGAAGCTGGCCAGCACCCCGCCCACCAAAAGGAAGGATAGATTGTGCCGCGGGCTGGCCACCAGATTTCCGGTGAGATAGACGCCGCCGGAGATCGTGTAGAGAGCCAACAACAGGATGACGAAGGCCACATACTCTTCGGCGGTGGTGGCGGCCACGTGCAGGCCTAGGCTACCGAAACGGGCGACCAGGTAGATGAGGGTGGGGACTCCCAGGATCGCGACCACCAGGGCCTTGTTCCGGTTGCGGTGGAACCATTTCTCGGCCAGCAAGGGGAGAGCCGCGATGACTACCAGAATGCAGCCGAAGGGGGCCAAGGTCCAGAGGCCCAGTTGTTGACCGAGTTCGACGCTCATCGGGACTCGATGGCAACGAGTCGCACGGTGATGGCGCGGGACCCCGCCGGAGGGCCGGGTCCCGCGCCGCCGCAC
>JAZDLO010000128.1:0-2416 GCA_043801935.1 bacterium | reverse complement strand
CGCCCTCAAATCGTCGAGGGCGACCGAGATGGCGGTCCCTGCCATGCCTTTGCCGTAGGTCACGCCCGGGATCCGGCCGGTCGCGCGCAGCCGGCGGGCTGGACCGTCGCCGGTCGCTTCCCGTTCGCGTACCGTCAGCTTTATCGTCTCCATCAACGTCTCCTCAGATGTCACGCCTCAAGGCCCGTTGCCCACAGCGATCGCCTTCGTGGGCCGTCAGAACAGCTGGTTGTCTCCCTGGAAAAGCTCACTCACCGATTCATCGGTGAACACGTTCTTGATGGTATCCGCCAGGATACCGGCGGTGGATAGTACCACAATCTTCGCTTGCTCTACCCCCTCCCGCAGCGGGATGGTGTCGGTGACCACGCACTCTCTGAGCGGCGAGGCGGCGATGCGCTCGTAGGCCGGGTCGGACAACACAGGGTGCGTGCAGGCGGCGTACACCGCCTTCGCATCCCCGTCGAGCAGGGCCTGGACCCCGTTGACCAGCGTACCGGCGGTGTCGATGATGTCGTCCACGATGATGGCCGTCTTGCCGGCCACATCGCCGATGACATGCATGACTCGCGACACGTTGTGGTCCGGCCGCAGCTTCGTCAGCACGGCGACCGAGCATTCCAGGCGATCGGCCACCCTTTTGGCGGTCTTGAGACCCCCGGCGTCGGGAGAGACGATCACTATGTCGCCCAATCCTTTGAGCTTGAAGTAGTCGGCGATCATGGGCAGAGCGGTCATGTGATCGACCGGAACCCCGAAGAACCCCTGCAACTGACCGGCATGCAGGTCCATGGTCAGGACCCGGTCCACGCCCGCAGCCTGCATGATGTCGGCCACCAGGCGCGCCGTGATCGGCTCCCGAGGACAGCTCTTCTTGTCCTGGCGCGAGTAGCCCATCCACGGCACCACCGCCGTGACCCGGTGCGCGGAAGCCAAACGGGCCGCCTGGGCCATTATCAGGAGCTCCATGAGGTTCTCGTTCACCGGCCGGCAGGTCGGCTGGACGATGAACACGTCGGCGCCGCGGACGCTCTCCCCGTACTTGACGTATATCTCGCCGTCGGCGAACGTCTTGATATTGACTCGTCCCAGCTCGATGCCCAGCTTCTCGGCTATCTTCTGACCAAGCTCGGGATTGCCTCGCCCCGAGAACACCATCAGCGAACGTTCAGGGGTTATCCGCGTACAGCGCCGCGGCTCCCAATCTCCCATACCGGGGTCCTCCTTGTGCTGGATCTCCATCTCGTAAGGTATCATCGATGACGGCCGCGCGTCTGTTTCTGACACTCGATGCGCCGACCCATGAGAGCCTCAGCTTGAGCCAGTTCGACCTGAGAGTTCACACCCAGCACCAGTGTGGAGTCGGAGACCTTTGACGCGGTCACCTTCTCCCCCCGCTCCCTTAGACCCTCGATCACGTCGGTGAGATAGATCTCGCCCTGATCGTTCTCGGCTCCCATGTCCGCCAGGATCTCCAGGGCCAGGGGAGCAGGGAGCACGTACAGGCCGGCGTTGACCTCCTTGATGGCCATCTCGTCGGGGCTCGCATCCCGGTGCTCGACGATACGGAGCACCGAGGCATCAGCGTCTCGGACCACGCGGCCGTACCCGGAGGGATCGGCAAGTTCCATGGTCAGCACCGTGGCCGCCGCGCCCGATACGGCATGGTCGCGAACGAGCCCCCGCAGCACCTCTCCGGTGATCAGCGGAGTGTCGCCGGAAAGCACGAGCACGGATCCCGGAAGGATACTCTCGGCCGCCGCCAACAGCGCGTGGCCGGTCCCTAGTTGCTGCGCTTGGAGGGCCACGACACAGCCATCGGGGAGGTGCGGGACTACCTGCTCATGCCCATGGCCCAGGACCACCACGGTCCGCTCCGCGTCAACGGCGCACGCGGCCGCCAACACATGGAGGAGCATAGGTCGCCCGCATACCGGATGCAGCACTTTCGGAAGCTCCGACTTCATGCGTTTGCCCTGGCCGGCGGCCAGCACCACGACGCTGGCGATATGAGAACTCACTCCAGTTCGCACCCCGACCAAGCCATGCAGAAAAAAAGGAGGCTGGGGCGGCAGGATTCGAACCTACGCATCACGGGACCAAAACCCGTTGCCTTACCACTTGGCCACGCCCCAACGCTTCCAGCCGCGGGGTGCACGCCCCGCGAGCCGTGGAAGTATAGGTTAGCCGTCGAAGGGGTGTCAAGACGATAGCCCGACCCCTTCCGCCGCCGCGCCCGCCTCCCCCGCCACCGAGCGCGCAGCGGTCGCCGTCCGAGCTCGAAAGCCCCGGGCGACCAGTCTGTCCGCCAACTCTTCAGCTGCCGACACTGTGGAGCAGAGGCCGAACAGGGTGGGGCCCGAGCCGCTCATGAGCGCCCCGCGCGCACCTTCCTCTGTAAGGGCCTCCTTGCTGC
>JAZDLO010000070.1:0-16976 GCA_043801935.1 bacterium | reverse complement strand
AGCACGCTATCGGCGTCCTTACTGCCTAAGAACATGTGGGGACTGGGGACGATGGCAGCTTCCATACCCATCATGACCAGCTTCTGCAGCTGCACGTCCTCGATCATGTCGGTATGCAGGTGGGCGTCGATGAAGCGCATGTAGGGGTGCTCCTTTGGCTCTGTCGATGCGTCGTCCTCTAACTGCCCGCCAACTGACTACTGATCGTCGACCACGGCGATGGCGTCTATCTCCACCAGGCAGCGCGGGTCCGTGGCCAGCCGTTGCACCTGCACGGTGGTGGAGGTGGGCTTGTACTTGCCCATGTATTCGTTCCAGACCCTGTTCAGGTCGTCCTGCAGATCGAGATTGGTCAGAAACCGCTTGCAGTGCACGACGTTCTGAAGAGTGCCGCCGGCGGCTTCCACGGACTTTTTGAGATTCTCCATGGTCATCCGGGCCTGGGTGGCCATGTCTGGGGGGATGTTGTCGAACTCCACGGGGATATGGGGATGACTGTGGTAGACGGGAGCTGCGGTCACTCCCGCGAAGAAGAGCAAGCTCCCTCCCGTGACCTTGATCGCGGGAGCATACGGCATCATGACGTCCGGTCTATCCGGCCACTCGATATGCTCGATCTTGACGCTCATAAGTCCTCTCCTTTGCTTGTCGCCTACTTTCGCGCCTGTGATTCCTCCGCCGGCCAGAAAGCTCGGTCGCCCTCCACCGGGTCATACGAACATGTCCACGATCTCCATGGCCCGGACATCGGCCAGGCCTCTGTCGCAGACCTTGAGGGTCGGGATCGAGACGGCCAGGCAGACGAACGCCACCGACGTGTGCAGGCCGGGGAAATCCGTTCCCAGCTCGGACTCGATAGCATCGTTGATCACCTGAAGCCTTTTCACGACCTCTCCCGCGGACTCGTCGGCGAAGAGGCCGAGGAGCGGCAGGGGAAGCTCGCCCAGTATCTTGCCGTCGCGCGCGACGACGTAGCCGCCTCCGAGCTCGGCGATCCTGTTGGCCACCAGGCTCATGTCCCGGTCGTTGGTGCCGGCCACCATCAGATTCATCTGCCCAGGGTTGAACGAGGAGCCTAAGGCCCCCGCTTTGATCCTGAATCCCTGGACGAAGGCTTTGCCGATACGGCCCGATGCCTCGTAGCGGTCGAGCACGGCGATCTTCATGACGTCACGACTGGGATCAGGCTGGACCTCCCCGTTGTCGACGGGGAGATCGAGGTGGCGCTCCTCCGTGACCAGGCTGCCCTCGTTGACCCCGATGACACGGACCTTCGTGGTTCCATCAGACGATGCCCGCGCCTCGACAGCAAAGTCATCCGGGATCGTCATGCGCGCGAGCTTGATAGTGTTGAAGAAGTAGTCAGGATAGGCCGGCGCCGAAAGCTCACCCACATACCGGCCATCCTGGGCGACGAGTCTTCCGTTCGCTATCACCTGAGTCACATTGAACTCGGCCAAGTCATCGACCAGGACGACATCTGCGATCTTGCCCGGCCCGATGCTGCCCATGTCGTCACTGATACGGAAGTATTCCGCGGCATTGATGGTGGCCATCTGGACGGCCGTCACCGGAGGGACACCGCTGCGGATGGCGGTGCGGATCTTGTGGTCTACGTGTCCATCGAGCACCAGGGAGTCCGCCTCCTGCTCGTCGGTAGAGAAGGAGAAATGCCGGGGGTCGGCTTTGTGCTCGGTGATCGCTTTGACCACGTGCCTCAGATCTCGTCCCGCCGAACCCTCCCTCGCCTGGATGTGGACCCCCAGACGAAGGCGATCGAGGGCCTCCCCGGCGGACATAGCCTCATGCTCGGAGTAGATACCGAGGGCGGCGGTAGCATTGGCCAGCCGAGGCGGCACCTCCCCGAAGTGCCCACCCATGAGCATCTTCCGCTGCCAGGCAGCCTCGGTCAGCTCCCGCACGCCGGGCACCGGGATCGAGGCGACGAAGATGTTCCATTCAGCCAGGCCGATACATTCGGGCCAGCCGAGCAGATCGATCACATCTTCGGTGCTGATGTTGTCGGTGTTACCCAAGGGACCATGGCCGAGATAGGCATGGGGTGGGATATTGAGCATCACCTTGATGGGAGTGGCCTTGAGCTCGTCTAGCGCGAAACGGATGGCTTTCCGGCCGGCGACGACCCCGATCTCGTAGAAGTCAGTGGATATCACCGTCGTCCCGTGAGCCACGACCGCCCGGGCGAACTCCGTCATCGAAAGCTGGGACCCGCCTACGTGGATGTGCCCATCGATCAGGCCGGGGCACAAGTACCGGCCATCCGCGTCGATGACTTCCGTGTCAGGACCGACGGCGTATCCGACGTCGCCCATGGCCGCGATCCGGTCGCCCTTGACGGCTACGCCCGCCGGATAGATCTCCCCGCTGTTGACGTTCACCAGCCTGCCATCGGTGATCACCAGGTCGGCCGGAGCGTCACCCCGCGCGACCTCGACCAATTCGTCCCTAATCATGCGAACCTGCCTCCGGGTGCCAGAGCATGTTCATGCTCGTCTCCGCTTGCGCATCTGCCCTCCAAGGTTCCGCTCCCTTCACCCGCTCAACGACACTGCTTCAGCCATCAAGTCTCTCATGTCGCGACGCGATCGCTCCCGAGCATGTGGTGAGGCTCGCGGGACGAACCCCTGTCCATCGCTTGTGTCGCGCGAACTCAGATGGTTGGCATGGGTTGGACTTCCGCCTGAACCGGGACCATCGGTGCGACCGGATTCGACACTATTGTCAACTCAAAAGGCCACTTGCCTGTCCCCGGTACCCACTGCGAACCGACCTGTGGAGTCTTGTAGACGTTGGGTACTGGATGATTGCCCATAGGGTCAACAGGCTCCGTGAAATCAATCGGCCCAGCCATGGTATCCATTTTAGTGGTCCTTACCGCCTCGATGATCTGTTCCTTGTCGTCTATGTCGGCGGTGCGCTTCAGGACATCGGAGACCACTTCCATGAGAGCGTAATGGAGAATGGGTTGAGTCCATTGGGTGCCTGTCGCCTCCTCGAAGTCGGCGGCCAGCTCTGCAGTGGTCTCACCGGTCAGCGACGACTTGAACGGATGGTACGGGGACCACCAGCACTCCGTGGTGGTATTGGTGGCGATTGCGCCCAAGGCCTCAACCGACTGCGGGAACAGCAACGCCTTGGCCATCGTGAGGAACTTCGGCTGAAGACCTTGCTGGATGGCTTGTTTCCAGAAGTTGGTGAAATCGGGCGGGGGCATTACGCCGGTAATGATCTCGACCCCTTCCTTCTTGAAGAGCGAGATCATCTGGGTGAAGTCTTCGGTCCCCAGCTGGAAAGCGCCGGGGTCAACAACAGTCCAGCCGCCGAGTTCCTCGAACTTCTGCAGCCACGCGGGCCGCCAGGCATTCCCGTCAGCGTCATTGGGCCACATGCCACCTACGGTCTTGTTATTCGGGATCTTCGCCCACATGTCAAAGAAGTTGGCGTGTATCTCGTCCAGGCCCCAGAACATGTGGTAGGTCCATTTGAAGCCGACCTTGGGGTCGCCGTTCCGCCCAAAGAAGTATGCCTGCCAGGGAGCGTCGTTGGAAACGCACGGCATTCCCGCTGCTTCGCACTGGTCGGATGCCGGGTTGACGAGATCCGGAGTCGAGTCGCAGATGACAACGTCGACCTTGTCGTTGTTGATCAGGTCGCCGGCGACCTGAGAGGCGCGGTTCGAGTCAGACTGGTTGTCCTTGACGATGATATTGAGGGGATGGACCAGGCCATCGCCGCACAGGAGTCCGTCCTTGAAGGCGACGTTCCACTTATCCACGCACCAGCCGTCCGGTACACCGAACGAGGCGTAGATACCGGTGCCCGGCGAGGAAAAGCCGACCTTGATCTCCCTACCCATCTCCGCCCCGGCACTCACGGTCGTCGTACTGCCGGCCGTCGTCGCCGTTGTGGCGCCGGTGGTGGTGGTTTCTTCGGCTTCGCCGCAAGCGGCAAGCGCGCCGGCAAGACCGGCGCCCATGCCGATGGTAGCGCCGGCGATTCCGGCCACCCTAAGGAACTCGCGGCGGCTGACGCATTTGCCGGCCAGCCTGTCGATCTGTTCTTCGGTTGTGTTGTTCGGATCCCGCGTTCGCTTGTCCATGATGCCCCCTTGGGAGTTTGCGGTCACTCACGCTGAGCGCGCTTTGGCCTGACGCTGTGGCTCGACTTCGCTTGTTGGTGCGCGCTCATCGATACGCGCCGAACACCGATGCCGCCGGGCCCGCGGCGGCAACCGCTGGCCGGGCGGCGGCCAGGATATCCCGACCTTTTCTAGTACTCGAGAGGCAAGAGATCGTGCTCGACTGCAATACTGGGATAATTGGTGTTGTCGACTACGACGAACTCGTATGTGTACTTCTCGCTCACTCCCTTCACCCACTGGCCGGTGACCAGCGGGGATCGGTACACGTTCTTGACCGGATGCATGGTCGCCATGTCCACGGGAGATGTGAAGTCAACAGGGCCGGCAAGCGTGTCCAACTTGGTGGACCCGATCGCTGCGATGATGGCTTCCTTGTCTTCGATGTCTGAGCAACGTTTGAGCGCATCGGCCACGACCTCAAACACGGCATAGTGCAGCAGGTACTGGGCCCATTGAATACCGGCACGCTTCTCGAACTCGTCGGCGAACTGCTGACAGGTTTCGCCCGTGAGCGAGGACTTGAACGGCATCCGCGGGGTCCACTGACACTCGACCGTGAAGTTGTTGCCGGCGTCACCCAAGGCCTCCACGCCCATCGGGAGGTCCAGGGCCTTGGCGATGCTGCCCACCTTGGGCTTGAAACCCTGCTGAGTGGCCTGTTTCCAGAAGTTGGTGAAATCGGGCGGGATGGGTACGCCGGTGATGATCTCGCACCCATCGTTCTTGAACTGCGATATCTGCGCGGTGAAGTCTTCGATCCCGTTGGGATAGCGACCCGGGTCGATGATCTTGTAGCCCAGCGGGGTGATAGCAGCCGGGAAACCGGTCGCGGGATCGGAGAACGCATTTCCGTCCGAGTCGTTCGGCCACATTGCCCCGACGATCTTGTTGGTCTCTGACCGGTTCCAGGCGCCCAGGTAGACACCGATGATGTCCTCGAGACCCCAGAAGTGGTGGTAGGTCCACTTGAAAGGCGTGTCCACGCTTGCGCCACGGCCGAAGAAGTAGGCCTGCCACGGGGCGTCGTTGCTGAAGCAGGGGATACTCATCGCCTCGCACTGATCGGCCACCGGGCTGACCGTTTCCGGCGTGGAGGCGACCATCATTACGTCGATCTTCTCGTTGAGGATGAGGTCCCCCGCCACCTGAGCGGCGCGGTTGGTGTCGGACTGGCTGTCCTGAAGGTAGAACTTGATCGGATGGCTCTTGCCATCGCCGCAGTCCAGCCCATCGGCGACGTATTCCTCCCAGCGCTCCAGACAGTACCGGTCGGCTACCCCGAAACTGGCCAGGCCGCCTGTGAGCGGGGCCACGAAACCGATGCGGATCTCCCTGCCCGCCGCCGGCTCTCCGGCCGTCGCAGTGGTAGAGACGGCTCCGGTGGTCGTGCTGCTGGCCGAGGCGCCGGTAGTGGTGGTGGTGGTTTCTTCCGCGTCGCCGCACGCGGCAAGCGCTCCAGCGAGGCCGGTGCCCATGCCGATGGTGGCGCCGGCAATCCCGGCCATTCTGAGGAATTCTCGGCGACTGACGCACTTGCCCTGGAGCATGCCAGTCCGGTCTTTCTCGCGGTCATCCATGGTTCCCTCCTTGGGATTTGTCACCTTCGAAGTCGCGTCATCGACCCCTCGTGTTTCTGGTTCTAGCGTGCCTGCTCCAACCCCCTCCCCCCTCTCACTCTGCGCTTCCCCAGGCCGGATACGTAGTCCCAAGGGAGCGCTCTCCGTCCGGGACGCCCAGGACCAGGTCCACCAGAGGTCCTCACATCCTCTCCAGAAGGATCGTGCCGAGATTCAGACTTTGATCGACCGTGACGGCTTCAGACCAGGCCTTGCAGCCGAGGGCCCTGACCGTGACGGTGTATCTCTGGCCGGGTTCCAGGTGGTCGACCACGAACTGGCCGTAGTTGTCGACCAAACCTTGGCCCACCGTGGCTTCGCCCGCTTCGACCGTCACCTTGGCGCCTTCGGCGCACTCATCGGTGTCTTCGAAGGCCACGCTGCCGGAGGCAAAGACTTTGGTCCAGCGATGGAGGTTCTTGTAGTAGACGCGAGGCTTGGTGCCCAACTCTGCCCTGAAGGCCTCCAGACCTTCGGCGGCCGCCAGTTTCGCCATCTCAGCATCCTCGGCAAGAACCAGGTTTATCGCTTCGGTGGGACACACCTGCGAGCAGCGGGTCTCCGTCCAGCCATCCTCAAGGAGATGCACACAACCGGTGCACTTCTGGGCGACCTCGGCTTTCTCGTTCCAGTAGATCGCCCCGTAGGGACAGGTGTCTACGATCTCTTCTCGGCCCCTGGCCCTCACCGGATCGATGATGACCAGCCCGTCTTCTCGCTTGTACACGGCGCCGTCAGCCGTTAGACAGGGGGCATCGTCACAGTGCATGCAGGGCACGGGCAGATAGGACACCTGCACGATGGGGTACTGGCCCCGCTCTTTGCGCTCGATGTTCATCCAGCGCTGGCCGGCCCAGGGCTGCGCTACCGAATAAGAAGGGAAGTCGTTACCGACGAACTCGTCCTTGTCGGCCAAGAAGCAGTTGTTGCAGTCGTGGCAGCGGGCGATGTCGATGATGAGGTTCCACTTCTTCATCGAGCTTCTCCCTCCCATTTCTCCACCTGGATGAGGCACGAGTTCGGCGCCTGAGCAATGGAGGTGGGGGTGATGTGCCGCTTGGGCGTGAGAATGTTGATACACCCCGCTCGATCGGCCGACTCACCGGGTTCGCCCACGGGCAGGTAGTCGGCACACGATTCATAGGAATGCACCGTGCCGGACGGCACCCGCTCGGTCAACTGAGCCGCCAGGATGACAGATCCCCGGTCATTGAACGCCCGGATCAGATCGCCGTCCTTGATGCCCCGGGCTTCCGCGTCCTTGGTGTTGAGCCGCATGATCCAGTAGCGATGGCCGTTCACCAGCACCCGATGGTCTTTGACCTCGTTGATCCAGCTCTCCTTGGAGTCGCCCATGGTGTGGAAGCTGAAGCGCGGGTGGGGACTGACCAGCTGCAGCGGGTACTTGCTGTAGAGTTCCGCGGTGCGGTGACCTTCCCAGCTGGGAATATACTGCGGACCCATCACGGGGCGCTCGGGATCTTCGACGTCCATCTTCGAGAGGCTGGAAGCCACGAACTCGATCTTGCCCGACATGGTCTGCAGCCCCTTCATGCCGACCGTGTCACCGGGTGCCGGTCCCCAGTCCGGGGTGTCCCTCTTGCGCCCCTCGGCAAACCAGCGGAGCGCAGGGGTGGACTTGTGGTCCTTCGGAAAGGGCACCACGAAGTAGCCCTTCTTCTCGAATTCTTCCCAGGTGATGCACTTAGGCAGGTCGGTGGCGTGGAAGTAGTGCTTCACCCAATCATAGTCCGTCTTGCCTCCCATGGTGAACTCGTCGTAGACACCCATGCGCTCGCACACAGCCGCGTAGATGTCGTAGTCGGACTTCGACTCTCCCAGCGGTTCGATGCATTTCTTCTGGAAAGTGACGATACGGTGGTTCGCCTGGTTGTAGTTATCGGGGATGTAGCCCTGACACCCGGCGAACTCGCTGATGTCCCAGCGCTCGAAGTTGGTGCAGGCCGGCAGGATGATGTCGGCGAAGCGAGTCTCGCCTTCAAACCAGATGGCCTGGCTCACCACGAACGGCACCTTGCCTTCCCGATAGGCCCGGGCAAAGCGGTTGGTCTCGGTCAGGGTGCCGATGAACGAGCCCCCGTATTTGTAATACATGCCCATGAAGGGGTAACCAGGCGCCGGGTACTCGTACTTCTGCAGTTGGGACTCGATTGAGGAGCCGCAGAAGCCCTTCCCCCTCCACAGCAAGCGCTCGTGCATCATGGCCTCGGGGATGCTCAAGCGAGGGATCGCCTGTCCTTCGGGGGAGTCGTGGGTGTTGCGCGTGGCACCCTTGCCTTCCTTGAACATGCGGTACACCCACCGGTAGCCGGCCGCCGACTTGTCCACGTCACCGGAGATTCCTCCCTCCGCGTAGCCGGGGAAGACGAAGGACTCATCGACGGGAACCCCTTGCGTGGTCCCCCATATGTTGCTGCCCGGCTTGCCCATGCCCTGCATGGTGGCTAAGGCGATCATGGTACGAGCCCACTCGTTACCGGTGGCGGCGCGGCACGCGCCGCCCCAGCCTCCCAGACCACCCGCGGCCAGCATGGTCTTCTTCGACCCCCACTCGCGCGCCAAAGCCCGTATCTCGCGGGCCGGGATGTTGCACTCCGCCTCGGCCCATTCTGGAGTCTTCGGTACTCCATCGGTCTTGCCGAGCACGTAGTCTTTCCACTGATCGAAACCCACCGTGCGGTCGGCCACGTACTGCTTATCGTAGAGACCTTCGGTCAGCCAGGTGAAGGCGATAGCCAGTCCGAAGGGCACGTCCGTCCCCATGCGCGGCGAGAACCACTTATCCCCAATCAGGCCGGCGGTGTGGTTGAAATATGGATCGACGAACACCATCTTGACACCCAACTCCTTGAGCCAGTAGCGCCGCGAGGTGCTTTCGAAGCCCGAGTAGATGCCGTGTGTCGTTTCCGGGTCGGACGACCAGAAAACGATCATCTCAGTGTGTTTGAGGGCGTCCTCCAGAAGGTCGTATTGCTCTGGATTCCCCAGACGGTGACTGAAACCCCACATGTGCATACCGCCCCAGTGCCATCCTTCCCAGCTGTCTGGATTATGGCCGGCGTGGCACATGCCCATGATATTCAGGAAGCGCAGGTAGGCGCTATGCCGGTACCCCACGTTCCCCCACAGGTGGTGGGACGAGCAGGTGCTCATGATCCCTCCGGGACCCAATTCCCGCTTGACTCGGGTGATCTCCTCGGCCACGATGTCGAGCGCCTTGTCCCAGCCGATGGGCTCGTAGCCCGACTCGCCCCGGGTGTGGATGTTGCGGTCGCCCTTGTGATCGAAATCGACACGCTTGAGCGGAGTGAGGATCCGTTTGGGGGAATAGACCATGGAGCGCTGCGCCACGGCATGTGGGGCCAGAGTGGTCTTTCTCGGGGGCTTGAAAGTACGACCTCGGGCCTCGATGGCCCATGACTCTGCGTCGCTGTCGTCCAGTACCATGGGAGTGATCCGCAGGATCTCCCCGTTCTGGACGTACACCCATACCGGCCCACCCGTCGTGCCGTTGGTCAGTCGCTCGATAGCTCCCATTCGCCGACCTCCACTCTTTGATCTGAGGGAAACGGGCCACAACAGCCGGGGAACTCGTTTAAGGGGTCGCCCGAAGCCGAGGCTCCAGAGCTCACACCGAGGTTGACTGAGCGTCCTCCCATACCCCGGAGTCCCGAAGCGCTCCCTTCTTGCTTCCATTGTCAATTGAACGCTGGGCCTCCACAACGCGAGAGGACGCCATTTCCGTTCCGTTTGATGGCCGCCTGGTCCACCCAGCGGGATTGGGGTGGGGTCTTGCTCGAATGGGTGGAGCTCTCAGCGACAGACCAGTAGCCTCCTCCGCGGGGATATCCGAGGACAGAGACGGAAAGGCTCTCATCGAGTCGCGGTGAAAGCCGCGGTGAACGAGCTTGACATTGGCGAGGATATCGCCGTAATGTGAGCCATCAGCGCCGGCTAAAACTGAGCCACCATCGTGCGAGCGCCCGACAGGTGCCACAAGCGGCGTCATCGCGATCCGAATGGAGGTCGGGCGGCATGCGCAGCTGGGAGGAGGTACACCGGCTCCACGACCAGGAGAACCGGTCCGCGCGCGTGATCGCCCGCACCCTGGGTATGAGCCGCAATACGGTGAGAAGATTGCTGGCGCTCCCAGAACCTCCCCGCCATGGGCGGCTGCGTTCCGGTTCGCGCCTGGACCCTTATCGAGCAACGATCCAGTCCCTCCTAGAGCTAGAGCCGAAGATGCCGGCCACCGTCATGCGCCGGCGGCTGGTGGAGCTGGGGTACTCCGGGGGCATAACCATCTTGAAGGAGTACCTGGCGACGGTGCGACCGCAATTCCTTGAGCGCACGACCCCGAATCTCTCATCCGCAATGCCCGTCCGGATCAGCCGGACCCAGGACTCGCTCCCCTCGGAAGAGACCAAGGATGACCGGTCCTACATGCTCGTGGAGCCGGAATCTGAGCCGGGCATGAACCTCATCTCGAACGATTTCGAGATAATCATGGTCAACCGAGTGAACGAGCGCCTCTTCAAGAAGCCGATGGTCGAGTTGTTGGGGAAGAAATGCTATCGAGAGTTCGAACGGAGGCACGAAGTGTGTCCTCACTGCCCTGGAGCAGCCGCCCTGGCAACGGGACATCCGCACAGAGTCGAAGCCAGAGGGATACGTGACGACGGCACCAAGTACGCCGTCAGGCTTACAGCGTATCCGATACTGGGACCTATGGGTGCGCCCGTCGGCTTTGTGGAGGTGGAGGAGGACATCACCGAGCGCAAGCGCTCGGAAAGGCTCGCGGAGCTGTTCGAGGACCTGCAGACCTCGCTGGCCGCGACCCACGACATGGGCAGCGCGGTGCGTCAGGCGCTCAATGTGGCTTTCTCGCTCGAAGGCGTCGATTTTGGTTGCGCATACGTCTGGGAGCAGGCCAGAGAGGAATACCGGACCATCGCTCAGCGCGGCGTCTCACGCGACCTTGCTGAGGTCTTGGCGCGGAGGAGCTCGGTCGCGCACACAGCCCGCAGACTCGCCCACCCCGCAAAGGAATCGTCATCATCAGATCTCACCATCTACAAAGGTCAGACGGCAGTCATGCTCGTGCCGATCACCCACGATGGTCTCACGGTGGCCAGACTCCTCCTGGGCTCATCGACCTACGCGGAGTTCCCCCCGGCCACCAACGCGGCCCTCGAGGCTCTGGGTAAGATCGTGGGAAGCGCGATCGCGAGTTTTAAAGCTGAGGAGCTGGAGAGAGAGACGCGAGCAGATGTCGAAGCCCTTCTTGCCTCTCTCCCGGTGGCGATCTGGTGCGTCGACGACGACGGTAGGGTGATTCTCTGGAATCGGGCCGCGGAGCGGGCCTTCGGTTGGAAGGCAGGTGAGGTGCTGAACTCACATCTGCCGTTCTCTCCCGAGGAAGCGACCGGATATGCGGGATCATCCCGTCAGTCGGGCTCGACGGGGACCGACCCGAGCGGGCAGGAGTTTCGGTGTCCCGCAAGAAACGGGACTCCCCTCAGGGTACGAGCGACCACGATGCCACTTCCCCGAGTGATCGGATCCAAGGCAGGTAGCTTGACCTTGGCGGAGGAGATCGGCGTCGAGATCGCGGATAGCCCTGGAGGGGCGGATGACTCCGTCCCCACCTACACCGGCGGCGGGCCGCCGCCGGTCGGGAGCACCCCGAGGGGAGCCGGTCCCCCCGGAGCGAAGGCCCGAGTCGTGGATGCCGCGACAACCGACTCGGATCGGGCGCCCCGGCTGCTGGTGATCGAGCACGACGACGCTCAGCGCCGGGTCCTCACGAGGATCCTCCGCGGGATGGGATGCTCCGCTGTCGGTTGCAGCTCCGTGGATGTTGCGCTGGCGAAGTACTTCGGTACGGTTCCCTCCAAGAGACCGTTCGACCTCGTGATCGGCGAACTGCTCCCCCCCACGGGCCTCGGAGGATTGGAGCTGGCAGGCCGACTGCGCAAGCTCGCGCCACAGGTGCAAGTAGTTCTCTCCGCCGATTCTCCCATCGTGGGATTCGAAAGCCACGGGCTCGCCGAGGCGCTGCAGAGACCTTATTCGGAGCGAACTGTCCGTGACACGATCCAAAGGGTCCTGATGCGCACCCGCCATTCGCAGCAAGAGGTCGTGTGACTGCAAGACCCGCAGGCAAGAAGGGGCGTCGAGCTGAGAAGAGCCGGGGGCCCGCGTCCTGCGACGCGGGCCCCCGGTCGTCATCATGACGGTGAAAGAGCCGCTCCGAGATCGAGGGATCAGCAGTTATGCCTTCCAGAGGGCGATGTCCCCCACGTTGAGATCTTTCTTGGTCACGTCGACCGGGCCGAACTTCTGGGCTAGATAACCGGGCTTCTCGATCAGCAGCGTGTAGCTGCCGTTCTTCAGGCCTCTGAGCCAGAAGTCGCCGTAGCTGTCGCTCGCGGCCTGGTACTTCTCACCGGTCTCCGTGTTTGTCGCCGTGATGGTGGCCCCTTCGGCGCACTCATCCGACTCCTTGTCGAACAGGGCGCCCGCGATGAACTTCTTGGGCAGGCCGATGTAGTAGACCCGCGGTTTGACGTCCAGCTCCGGCTTGAGCGGTTCCGCCTTGGCGATGAGGTCTTTGAGATCATCTTCTTCGCCGAAGGTGAAGGCCCCGGTGGGGCAGGCGTCGGCGCAGCGCGGCTCGGTCCAACCGTCGTCCAGGAGGTGCGCGCAGAACGTGCACTTCTGGGCGATGTTGAGCATGTCGTTGTAGTAGATCACGTTCTCGTACGGGCAGGCCGCCAGGCACATCTTGTTGCCCCGGCACTTATCGGGATCGATGATGACGGCCCCGTCGTCCCGCTTGTAGATCGCGTGTACATTGCACGCCTCGATGCAGGGGGCGTCATCGCAATGCTGGCAGATGCTGTGCTCGTAGGTGACTTTGACCTTGGGCACTTGACCGCGCACGTTATCGCGGACCTTGTTCCAGAACTGGCCGGTGTCGGGCTGCGGCTTGGCGATAGGTGACCAGTCGTTGGCCACGTGCTCGTCCTTGCAGGCGATCTGGCAGTTGTAGCAGCCGTTACAGATATCGTAGTTGATGACCAGTACCTTGCCCATCATTCACCTCCCATGATGCAGGCCTCTAAGCCGGGACCCGCGCAGGGATGGAATGGGCGTTCGAAGGCCTCCGGATACTTGCGCTTGAGTTCCTCCATGTCGGTCTTCTCGATCTCCACCAGGAACCCGCTGACCGCATGGCCGACCGCGTTTTTCGAGGTAGTGTTCTTCGGGACGATGGTGTTGATGGCCCCGCCGCGATCGATCACCCCGGCCTCGATCGGGTCCCACTTGGCGCCATGATCTATGTAGACGACGCCGGGCATGATGCGCTCGGTGACATAGGCGCCGCCCAGCACGGTGCCGCGCTCGTTGAAGATCGACACGATATCGCCGTGTTTGATCCCGCGCTCTCCGGCCGTGGTCGGATGCAGCCACGTCGTGTGGTATTGATAACCATCCGGACCGGTGATCTTACAGGTCTCGATCTCCCGCAGCCAGGTGATGTCGTCGTGCTGCGAGTGCACGCCCCAGCGTGGATGGTTGGAGCATACGAGCAGCGGATACTTCTTGGACCGGTCGGTACCCAGGGTCTCCTCGTGGCTGATGCCTTTGGCGATCCACTTCGGCACCGGCGGCCGCTCAAGGTCGTCTGGGAAATGCTCGACCAGACCGGTAGCCTCGAACTCGAGCTTTCCGGTCGGAGTCGACAGCGGGTACTTCTCCGGGTCCTTGTAGAAGTCAAAAAAGCCAGCGGGAATGTCCTCCCAATTGTCGGCCGTGGGGATCACAAAGTAGCCCTTTTCGTTAAGCTCTTCCCAGCTGATGAGGTCCGCGCAGCGGGAGGTCTCCCAGCCGTATTTGATCAACTCGGGGATGCTCTTTCCCTTGGTGTACTCCTCCAGCAGCCCCAGACGCTCCGCGATCATGCAGACGATCTCGTAGTCGCTGTAAGACTCGCCCAGCGGCTCGATGCACTTGTGCTCGGGAAACAGCAGATTGTACTGGCCGCTGAAGATGTCGCCGGCGATGTCGTCTTCTTCGAGCTTGGTGTTCACCGGAAGGATGATGTCGGCGAGAAGAGCATCGTTCTCCAGCCACGGGTGCTGACAGAACATGAACTCGACGTCAGGGTGACGCATGGCCTGGACGAATTCGTTGCCCATGTTCCAGCAGGTGATCCAGGACGGGGAGTCGGTCCAGACCATGTGGATCTTGGAGCAGCCGTCGGCCGGGTACTTATAGTGCACGAACTGATCTGTACGGTCGGCCGTCTCACACTCGACGCCGTACCAGTCACATTCGCCTTCGAGGATGGCCTTGGGGATATAGGTCTTAGGGATGAACGAGGGGTGGTTGGTCTCATCAGGGTGGCCACCGGTGTAGGCGGCGCGCAGGTTGGGCACGCGCAGCGGCTTGGGCTGAGCGTACTGATCCGGCTTGTCGAACAGCCCCCATTCGATCATCTTGGCCTGGTTGACGCCGGGTTTGCCCAGACCTTGCATGGCCAGGCAGATGCACTGCAGACGGGCCGGTTCGGTCGCGTATGGGCCGCGGATACCGGGACCGCCGTTGCCGATGACCACAGTGGTGCGCTTGGACGCCCACTCCTTGGCCAGCGCCTTGATGACGCGGGCCGGCACTCCGGTGATCGGGGCAGCCCACTCCGGCGTCTTCGGCACGCCGTCCTCTTCACCCATGACGTAGGCCTCGAACTTGTCCACGCCCACCGCGTGCGTAGCGAGGTATTCCTTGTCGTAGGTGCCGTTCTTGAACCACTGATAGGTTATGGCCAGATAGAGGGCCGCGTCCGTGTTCGGCAGGATCGGGATCCATCTGTCGGCATGGACGGCGGCGGCGTAGTTGACGTCGGGACAGACATAGATCTGCTTGATACCGAGCTCAGTCCACCAGTAGCTGAGGCGGCTCGGTAGCTGTCCCTGCCAGCCCCACGGAGTGGTCTCCTGGTCGCAACCCCAGAAGAGAAGAAGCTCTGCGTTCTTGGACATGTCGTAGAGCAGGTTGCTCTGCTTTCCTTGGCCGACGGGCTCGCAGCCCCAGAAGTGCTTGCTGCCGAACCACCAGCCTTCCCAGCTGTCGGGCTGACGGTTCTGCTGGGTAAAGCCGCCCCACAGGCGCAGGAGCTTGCGACCGGCGCCGTGGCAGGCCTGGACGACCTTGTTCTCGCCGTGCTGGTCGCTCTGATAAAGGAGAGCAGTAGGCCCGTACTTCTCTTTGATGCGGCTCATCTCGCTGGTGATGATGTCGAGGGCTTCATCCCAGGAGATGCGCTTGTACTTGCTGACGCCGCGGTTCTGCGGGTTGCGCTCGCCGTTGGGGTCGAAGTCGACGCGCATCATCGGGTAGCGGATTCGGGCCGGCGAGTAGACACGTTTCTTGTAGGCGATGGAATACGGTGGGATCAGGGTCTTCATGCTGGGCTCGAACGTGCTGCCCCGCACGACCATCTTCCACGGGTTCATATCCTTCTCAGGATCGTACTTCCAATCGTAGTGCATCGGGCGGATGCGGATGATCTTGCCATCCTTGACATCCACCATCGATGCGTTGGAGCCGTTCTCGGGCACCCCGCAGAAGCTGATGTCGCGCACCAGCGTGCGTTCGCCTGTGGCTCCTGTCTTGCTCATGTCTTCCGCCATACCGCCTCCTTCGTTCTCCTAATCTATTCCGCTTGCTGGAACAGCTATTCCGCGAAAACAAACACTGACTACTATGCCACCAGCCGCCACCGCAGTCAACCAAGAGAGACTGCGGCCCCGCTCAAATAGCGGGTCATTTCCGCCGCCGTGCTCTTGACCGCGTCGGCCTTTCGCTTCCTTTCCCGGGGCCCGAAGCGCTCCGAGGGCGCCACGACGGTAACCACGGCTTTCACGTCGCCGTCCGGCCCGAACACAGGGGCCGAAACCGCGCACACGCCCATGTCCTGTTCCTCCAAGTCGTACGAGACCCCTTCTTGGACCGCCGTAGCCAGCTGGCGGGCGATCAACTCCGGGTCGGTGACGGTATGGGGCGTCAGCCGATGTTGGGCGGTGCGGAGGATCCTCTGCCTCTCCGCCTCCGGCCTGAACGCAACGTGCATTCTCAGGGACGAATTGGCCACGCTGCTCAGGATACGGCCGATGGGGAGGTTGGGCTTGAACGGGTGGGTCGTCGCGACCTGATCCACCACTACGGCACCCCCCGCGCCTGCCACCGTGAGCTCGACCGTCTCACCCGTGGCCTCGGCCAATTCCTCCAGGAATGGATGGGTGGCACGGACGAACCCCACGTACGATAGGGCCAAGTAGGCCCCGGGGATCGTGGCCCGCCCCAAGTGATAACGCTCCGTCTCGGCGTCGAAGACCACGAAATCCTTGCACTCCAGAGTCCGCAGCATCCGATAGGCGGTGGTCTTGGAGATCCCGGTCCGCTCGCAGACCTCGTTAAGACTCCACCGGGGATGCTCGACGTCGAAGAGGGCCAGGATGGTCAGGCCCCGGGCCAAAGCCCGGACGAACAGATCGCTGTCTTCCTCAGAGCGGCCCTCGATCGACGATCTCGGCCGCCCCCCAGTCCTCGCCATAGCCTTACTCCCTATCGTCCACCGGCTCAAGTCCTTCACCGCAGCGGTACCGGCTGTCTCGCTCCTGACCTCCAGTGTAGCTCCCAAGAGAGCCGGTCGCGCCCGAGCACCGGTCCCGAGATCAGTCGACCCCTTCCATCAGCACTCCGGCCAGGCACGGACCGGCGGCGGGGTGGCACTCGCGGCTAAAGGCTTCCGGATGCTTGGCTCGAAGCGCCTCGACGTCGGTCTTCTCTACTTCTGCCAGGAAGCCGCTGACCACCATGCCTACCGCGTTCTTGGACGTGGTATTCCCGGGGACGATGGTGTTGATGGCTCCACCGCGATCGATCTCACCGGGGACGATGGGGTCGTACTTGGCCCCGTGGTCGATACCCACCACTCCGGGCATGATGCGCTCGGTGATGTAGGCGCCCGCCAGCACCGTGCCCCGCTCGTTGTAGAGGCTGACCACGTCGCCCTTTTTGATGCCCCGCTTCTCGGCGTCCACCGGATTCATCCAGAGCGGGTGGTACTGATAGCCGTCCGGGCCCTTCACCTTGCAGGTCTCTATCTC
>JAZDLO010000063.1:0-3378 GCA_043801935.1 bacterium | reverse complement strand
CATGTACGTGATCCCCACCAAGCCGAGGAGGAGGGCGCCTACCTGCGCGGTCGCTCCCAGTGAGTAGATGAAATACAACATGATGAACGGACGAAGTCCGGCCAGAGTGGATTCCCACAAGAAGCTGGCCACCATGAAACGTTGGATGTCCTTACTTTGACGAGTGGAGAGCCAGATGCGTCTGAGTTCGCCCAGGATGCCCTGTCTGGGCGGGAGCCGGGAAAGCTCAGGCTCAGGCTCTTGGATCTTCACCACGGTGAGGTACGTGAACACCATGATGAGGACGCTGCACAGGATGAACGGCAGCGGCTCCCAACGGTAGAAGAGGACTCCGGCCACAACCATACCCAAGAACATACCGCCGCCGCGCATGAACGTCTGGAATCCCATGACTCTGCCGTGGCTGGCAGGTGGGGTGACGTCAGGCAGCAACGATTGGTATGGCGACGTGTAGAAGTGATAGGCGGCGAAGAACACAAAGGTAGATATGGCGATAGGCACGTAGCCCGGTTGGAAAGGGGCGAGCATGAGCGAGGCCGCCATGAACGGGGCGGCGAAGATCATGAAAGGCTGTCGGCGGCCCCAGCGCTTGGTCCAGATACGGTCGCTCATCACCCCCACCCAAAGGGGGATCAGAGACGAGAATATGCCTTCACCGCCGATCGCGAAGCCGATCAGTGTGGCCGATGACGTGAAACGCTCGAGGATGAGGGGCAGATAGGTGGTGACCAGCGAAAGCCCGGTGGCGAAGCCCAAGGTGGGAAGCGTCAGGACGAGCATGCCCCTAATGCTCATCTTCTGCTCGCTAGTCACCTGACCGCCGCACCCTTCCGCCTCCTCCGCCCGCTCGGAAAGACCTCGAGGCCCGTTTCAGCGCAAGGCCAGTCCGGATTCTACCAAAGGCGCGGAGAGAGCCGCGAGTGTCGTCGGGAGCCGATGCAGGGCGGCGGATAGAAAGAGGGGCGGCAGGCGTCCACAAGAACGCCTGCCGCCCCCGTCCCGTTATCAGCGAGCGGCAGCGTAGTTCGCAGCTACGAACTCCCAATCGACGAGACTGGTGAGGAAGGTCTCCACGTACTTGGGACGTAGGTTCCGGTAGTCGATGTAGTACGCGTGCTCCCACACATCCACCGTGAGCAGCGCGGTCTGACCCTGTTTGAGCGGGAGGTCGGCATTGCCGGTCTTCACGATCTTGAGCGCGCCATCCTCGACTACCAGCCAGGCCCATCCCGAACCGAACTGTGTGGCGGCTGCCTGCGAGAACTCCTTCTTGAACGCCTCGAAAGATCCGAAGGCTGCGTCGATAGCTCCGGCCAGGTCGCCGGCCGGCTCACCACCCCCACCCGGCTTCATGCATTTCCAGTAGAAGCTGTGGTTCCAGACCTGAGCCGCGTTGTTGAACACCCCACCCTCCGCGGCCAGGACGATGTCTTCGAGGCTCTTGCCGGCCAGCTCGGTCCCCTCTATCAGGCCGTTCAGGTTGGTCACGTAGGCGTTGTGATGCTTCCCATGATGATAGTCGAGCGTCTCTTCGCTGATATAGGGGGCCAAAGCGTCTTTGGCATAGGGCAGATCGGGCAACGTGAAGGCCATTTCGGTCTCCTCCTCCAGGCTCTTAGCTTCTGAGGGGCTGATACCCCCAAGGTATTGAACCCGAAACCTACCCCCGAACAACAACGCTAGCCGCTGAACCCCTGTCTCCACAAGAACGAACGCACGAAGTCCGACAGGCGAGGCTCGCCCCGTTCGGCGAGCTCGTACCCCACCTGCACCATGGGCTTGTCCACCCGAATCAGGCTCTTGAGCGAGAACGGGGTGGCACTGACCACCAGATCCGCGGGAACCGCATCCAGGGTGGCCTCCAGATCTCGCAGTTGCTCCTTGTAGTACCCCAAAGCAGGTACGATCGGGCCGAGGTGGGGGTAGGTGACGTAGGTATCGATCAATCCACCCTGCGCATAGGGCCGGGGGTCGATCATCTCTGCGGCCCCGAACTGCCGGGCCGCCTCCACGCCGGCCCCCGTGGCCATTCCCCCGTGGGTGAGCGTGGGCCCGTCCTCCACCACCAGGACTCGTTTCCCCCGGATCCGCTCCCCGTCTGACACGCTGATGACCGAATCGGCCTGGACGACCACCGCGGCCGGATTCACTTCTCGCACGTTGGCCACCACCCGATCCACGTTCTCGGGCGGCGCGCTGTTCACTTTGTTGATGACCACCACTCCTGCCCGGCGGAGATTCATCTCTCCCGGGTGATAGGCTAGTTCGTGGCCGGGTCGGAACGGGTCGACGATGACGATCTCCAAATCTGGGCGCACGAAGGAGAAATCGTTATTGCCCCCGTCCCAGATGATGATCGATGCCTCCTTCCCGGCCTGTTCGACTATCGCCTCGTAGTCCACGCCCGCCCAGACGACCAGGCCCCGGCGAATGTGCGGCTCGTAGTCCTC
This sequence comes from bacterium, assembly GCA_043801935.1. GTDB lineage: Bacteria > Actinomycetota > Thermoleophilia > RBG-16-64-13 > RBG-16-64-13 > JAZDLO01. Next base: position 928 of record JAZDLO010000063.1, on the reverse strand, counting down.
TCTCTCCTCTATCGTGGCCTGGAAGCGATCGAGATCTTCCAGGGTGGCGAAACGCTGCACCCGCTGGGCGACCAGATCGCCATAGGGCATGGGATGGCGTATCACTGCGGGTCGCAGCCCCTCCGTGATGAGCAGGTCGGCCAGGAATCGGGAGACCGGGCTCTTCCCAGCTCCCGTGCGTACCGCCAGCACAGCGATGACGGGGACCGAACAAGTGACCATGGTGCTCTTCGGACCGAGCAACGCGAAGTCGGCGCCGGCGGCCAGGACCCGCGAGGCCTGGTGCATCACGAACTCGTGCGCCACGTCGCTATATGCGAACACGACCTCATCGATGTCTTCCTCCCGTATGAGGGCGTCCAATGAACTTTCGGGCACGATGGGGATGCCTTGCGGATACCCGGAGCCTGCCAACTCAGGAGGATAGTTGCGCCGGTCGATTCCTGGTATCTGGGCGGCCGTGAAGGCGACTACCTTGCTATGCGGATCGTTGCGGAAGACCACGTTGAAGTTGTGGAAGTCGCGACCCGCGGCCCCCATGATGATCACCCGCTTCTGCTCCACCGCCGCCCTCCTGTTCGCCTGCACCCTGCATTCCATATGGCTGAGGCCCCTTCCGATAGGAAGGAGCCCCCGCGGTAGCAGCCCTGTAAGCCGGATTCTGTCTGGGGTAGCCATCTATCTGAGGCCGCCCGTTGCCGGACGGCTCCTGCGGCCAACCCGGAGGCCTCGGGCGAGCAACCCTCGAACGCCTCCCTATTCGGCCTTGCACCGGGTGGGGCTTGCCTGGCCGCCGTGTCACCACGGCGCCGGTGCGCTCTTACCGCACCATTTCACCTTCGCAACCGGCCGAGCCGGCGTGCTGTGTAATTTCTGTGGCGCTTTCCCTAGGGTTTCCCCCGCTGGACGTTATCCAGCACCCTGCTCT
>JAZDLO010000014.1:0-2937 GCA_043801935.1 bacterium | reverse complement strand
GCTTGGGCCTGTGGGTCCTAGCGGGGTTTCTCCCTTCCTTCCGCCCTCGAATCTCCTGGAGCTGGTCGGTTGGTGACCCTGAACGGTCATTGGCGATCGGCCGGCACCCGGGAGCGGGGCGATCCCGGCTCTGCCTCACCGGCTTCCGGTCCGGAAGCCATGGATCGGCCTTTCCTCCCCATGCTCCCGTGCCACATGGCCGCCCCGGCCAAGAGCAGAAAGAGCCAGTCGACGGGCTCCCGATACCTTGGCATGTAGGCCACGAGGTAGTAGACCAGAGGGTACGCCAGGAGGGGGATGAGAAGACCTGCCCGTTGTGGGATGGAGAGGGTCGGGAAAGCCAACCACCCTCCCGCGATGGCCAGGAGGGTGAGGGCCGTCACGAGGAAGAAACCCGGCGGGTAGTAGAGGGGACCCAGCCACCAATGGGCCGCCCGGGACACCGTCAGTCTGACGAAGGTGCCGGGATTCGCCTCGATCCATTCCACGGCCTCTCGCCCCGCCGCCCGCATGTATTCGACCTCCCCCATGGCCTGGACCTTCTGTGCCTCGGCTTCTTGGATCCGGGGATGGATGTGCTCCTGCTGCCGGTCCATGCCGTCCATGGCGGCGGTGGCGCCGTCATGGTTTCCCATCCGGAGCTCCAGCCCGAAGTTGCTGCGAATGAAGAACACGGCATCGAAGGTTTCGTAGTTCCGCCAGCCCCAGGGGAGGCAGGCAAGGACGATGCCGAGGGTGACCAGGGTAGCGTGCAGCCATTTCCCCCGATTTGGGCTCCACCAAAGCTCGAAGGCCACCCACCCCCAAACCACGGGAAGAAGGGCCGGCTGGATGTGGAAGGCGATCCCGCTGGCGACTCCGAGGAGGAGGGAGCCGAGACGGCTCCTCCGGCCTGACATCCAGCGCCGGACGAAGGCCACCATCAACAGACCCAGGGCCAGAGCGGTAAGCCCCTCACCGTGCCCGGGCCACCGTGGGATCAGGGCCCCCACCACGCCCGCGATCACCCCCACGCCTCCCCCCAGTCCCATGCTCCCGGCCAGCCAGGGGAGCAACCCCCAGAGAGATGCGGATATGGCCATGCTCACCAGCCAGGAAACGTACCCACCGGTGAGGGTGAGCCCAAAGACCTTGTAGGCGAGGGCCGAAATGGCCGGGGGGATGGGGGGAAGGTGGGCGGTAGGGCCGGTAGGGAGCACGTAGGGATCGGCAAAGCTCCCTCTTTCTGCGAGCGATACTGCCACTGCTGGCAGTTCCCACCTTGTGTGGGGCCGGATGGAGCGCTCGGAGACCTTCGTCAGGAAGAAGCCCTGTATGAAGAACGAGAGGGCGAAAAGGATGAGAAACGCCCGCCCGGGCCGTCTACCGAGCCCGTCGATGGCAAGGCGAACGGGGCTTTCGGACTCTGACTCGGCGGTTCCCTGCATTAGCGGGGTTGCTCCGGATCAGCGATGGAACCACACCGTTCCCTGACAAGATACTGCGGGATCCGGGCCCGGAAAACGAAACGCGTTCCGTGTCCTGGCATCCTGGACCTGAGCGTCGCCTGTTCCGACGACTCGGCCCGTTCGGTGCGTTGGTCGGTTGAGTGGGGAAGGGAAGGGTTGATGAGGTGACGCCGTGAAGGTACATACCCTCCTGCCATGCCGTTATTGGGCCGGTTATTGTGTCGATGAATCCCGGCATATTCCGGCATGGTTTGCGGCAAGAACGGCAGATCGTACGTCCTACCAGTGATTCATACGGTCTTCTTGCCGGGATCTGATGCCTTTTGGACCCGCCTGACAAGCGTGAGGTCGGTAGTTCAACTCTACCCAGGCCCATTGCAGCAGACGCACAGACGCACGGACGCAGAGACGCCCCGCCCGAGGTTCCAGCCGCTCAGGCGGGGCGTCCTTCATCAGGGATCCGCGTCGTTGCCACCCGCTGGGGACGATCCTACATCCTCACCAGCTCCACCCGCCGGTTCTGCTGCCGGCCCTCACCGGTCGTGTTGGGCGCGGCCGGCCTCGTGTCGCCGTAGCCCCGGGACACCAGGCGCGCCGGCTCGACGTGGAACGTGTCGACCAGGTGTCGCACCACCGCCGCGGCCCGCCGCTCCGAGAGCGCCTGATTGGCGGCGGGACCGCCGGTGTTGTCGGTGTGCCCCTCGATCGTGAGCCGGAGGTCGGCGTGGCTCCCCAGCATCTCGCCGATCTGCCTCAGCGTCGGCGTGGACTCGGGCCGGAGCCGGTCGCTCCCCGGGTCGAAGTAGATGCCCTGGGTGGCGACCCGCCCGCTCGCCACCAGGGCGTCGTACAGCGACTGGCCCCCGGCGGCGATGACGATGTTCCCCACCATGTCGGGCTCTCCCGCACTGCAGTTGAGCACGAACCGGAGCCGGCTGGAGCGCGCGAAGTCGGCGTTCGGAATGTCGGCGACCCGATTCTCGTTGACATACATCTTCACATAGGCGCCGTCCGCCTGCACTCGGATGTGGGCGGTCTGGTCGAGAAGGGGCTCGTCCTCGCCCGGGCGGAGGCCCATCCTCTCGGCGCTGGCTCCGCGCCCGCCCGCGACCCCCGCCCCATAGGCATTCCACCAGATCGTCGAGGAGGCAACCGCGGGGTCGCTGTGGCTGAAGTTCGCGTACTCCCAGATCGCGTTCGGCCCTTCCTGCCCCACCACCCCGTGAAGGGTCGATTCCACCAGCCGGGTTTCTTTCAGGTTGATGTCGAACTCGATCGTGAACCGGGCCGGCAACGCTTCGGGCAGGACGATGTCGAAGACCGACGGTGCGCTCGTCCCGCGCAGGAAGCGCTGGCCGCCCAGCTCGACGATCTCCATGTTCCCCTGCACCAGAGACAGCCGGCGCGGGAAGTTCCCGACCCGCTCCTGGCCGAAATCGTCGGCGAAGATGATGCGGTCGCCTCGAACGAAGTCGTAGTTCGCCCACGC
>JAZDLO010000012.1:0-4016 GCA_043801935.1 bacterium | reverse complement strand
GCGTGGGCGATGTCGCGGGCGACCACGATCGGCCCGGTGAGGAGCAGCGGCGTCGAGACCGGGTGCTTTGACAGGTCGGCGACTATCTCCGCCATCGGGCGGTTGAGGTCCACCGGAACACCGTGGCGGTGGCTGCCGGTGCGGTACTTCTCGGGGATGAAACGCGCCGGGTCGTGCTCCAGCTCCTCGAGCCAGACGCCGTCGCGGTCGATCCGGCCCTTCGCGTTCCGGTCGGCGGAGCAGGAGACGCCGATCCCGACCGGGCACGAGGCGCCGTGGCGCGGCAGCCGGATCACCCTGACGTCCAGGGCGAAGTACTTGCCGCCGAACTGCGCGCCGATGCCGGTCTGGCACGCCAGCTGAAGGGCCTTGGCCTCCAGCTCCGGATCGCGGAACGCGCGGCCCAGCTCGTTACCCGAGGTCGGCAGCCGGTCGAGGTAGCCGGCGCTGGCGAGTTTGACGGTCTTCATCGTCGCCTCGGCCGAGGTGCCGCCGATGACGAAGACCAAGTGGTAGGGCGGGCACGCCGCAGTGCCGAGCGACCGCATCTTCTCTGCCATGAACTTCTCTAGGCTCGCCGGGTTGAGGAGCGCCTTGGTCTCCTGGAACAGGTACGACTGGTTCGCCGAGCCGCCGCCCTTGGCGACGAAGAGGAAGTCGTAGCGGTCGCCGTCCACCGCGGCGATGTCGATCTGCGCCGGCAGGTTGGTGCCCGAGTTCTTCTCCTCGTACATCGACAGCGGCAGCATCTGCGAGTAGCGCAGGTTCTCCTTGGCGTAGGTCTCGTACACGCCGCGCGAGAGGTGCTCGGCGTCGCCCCCGCCGGTCCAGACCCGCTCGCCCTTCTTGCCTAGGATCGTCGCGGTGCCGGTGTCCTGGCACATCGGGAGCTTGCCCTCAGCGGCGATCGCCGCATTGCGGAGCAGCGCGAGGGCCACCCCGCGGTCGTTGGCCGACGCCTCGGGGTCGCTCAGGATCGCGGCCACCTGCGCCAGGTGCCGCTCGCGATAGAAGAAGGAGATTTCGCGGAACGCCTCGCGCGCGAGGAGGGTCAGCGCCTGCGGCGCGACCTTGACCACGTCCTGACCATCGATGCGCTGCACGGTGACGTGCTCGCGGCCGAGGGCGCGGTACTTCGTGGTGTCGGGACCCTCGAGGGCGAAGAGATCGGTATACCGGAACTCAGGCACGGAGACCCCCAGATCGCTGACGGCTGACGGCTGACGGCTACAGATCCCGCATCGCTCGTGCCAAGAGCGGGAGCGCGGCCTGGATGTTCTCCATCGAGTTGGCGAAGCACACGCGCAGGTAGCCTTCCCCGTTCCTGCCGAAGGCCGTGCCCGGCAACACGGCTACGCCGGCCTCTTCAAGGATGTGCTCGGCCAACCACTCGACCGGTTTGCCCAGCGCGCTGACGTTGGGGAAGGTGTAGAACGCGCCCAGCGGCGTGCGGCAGCTCACCCCGGGGATGGCGTTCAGCCCGGCGACCAGAACGTCCCGCCGGCGCCGGTATTCGCGTACCACCGCCTCCACCGGCTCCTGCGTGCCCTGGATGGCTTCCACCCCGGCCATCTGCGTGAACGTCGCGGTGCAGCCCGTCGAGTGGGTCAGCAGTAGCTCGACGCGCTCGGCCAGTGCCACGGGCATGATGCCGTAGCCCAATCGCCAGCCGGTCATCGCATACGTCTTCGAGAATCCGTCGCAGATGATCGTGCGCTCGGCCATACCGGGCAGCGCGGCGATGCTCGGGGCGGGCGTTTCGTACACCAGCCGGGCGTAGATCTCATCCGAGAGCACCCAGATGTCCCTCCGCTGAGCTACTGCGGCGACGTGCTCGAGCGCTGCCGGTGGCATCACGCCTCCGGTGGGGTTGCTGGGCGAGTTGAGAACGATCAGCCGCGTGCGCTCACTCACCAGCCGGTCGAAGGCATCCAGGTCGAGCGAGAAGTCCTCGCTCTCACGCAGCGGCACCGGAACCGGCACTCCGCCCGCCACCTCGATCATCGCCTTGTACGTCGGGAAGCCCGGGTCGGGGTACATCACCTCATCGCCGGGGCGCACCAGCGCCAGGGTGGGAAAGAAGAGGGCAGGCTTGGACCCGGGTCCGATCACCACCTGACCCGGATTGAACCGCAGTCCCCGGCGCCGTCCGGCGTCTTCGGCTACGGCTTGGCGCAGCGCCGGAAGGCCCCCCGGGGAGGTGTAGCGGGTGTGGCCCGCCCGGATGGCGTCCATGCCGGCATGGGCGACGTGCTCCGGAGTCGGCACATCCGGCTGGCCGATCTCCAGGTGGATGATCGTCCTTCCGGCGGCTTCCAGTTCCTGGGCCTTGGCGAACACGAAGTACGCCCCTTCGGGGGCCAGCGTCATCACACGATCTGCGAAGGTCATCGGATCCGCCTTCCCGAGCCCGTCGGTCCGTATCGCCGGAAGACCCTACCAGTACTCTTCGAGATGGATCTGGCCGGGGGATTCCTTGGAGTGTTCCTGGAAGCCCTCGGCGTGGAGCAGCTCCCTCATGGCTTCGATCATGAGCGGGTTGCCGCACAGGAAGATGTGGGTGTCGCCGGGCTGGGGCTTGCAGCCCCAGGCCTTCTCGATCTCGCCCTTGACCCAAAGGCTCTGGACGAACCCCACGCGGCCCTTCCAGGGGACGTGCTCGTCCTGGGGCTCGGCTATGGTGGGAATGTACGCGAAGCTCCTGGCCAGACGCTGCATCTGGAACAGCTCCGTCCGGTAGCCCAGGTCCCAGGAGTTGCGGGCGCCGTGGAGGGCGGCGAAGCGGCGTGGCTCGTTGGCCTCCAGGTGGGTGCGGATCATTGACATGTAGGGCGCCAGGCCCGTGCCCGTGCCGATGAAGACGAGGTTCTGGTCCACGGGCACCTGGTCCAGGGTGAACATGCCTGTGGCCTTGGGACCGAGCCAGACCTGGTCCCCGATGCTGAGGGCGAAGAGGCGGGGCGTGAGCTGGCCGCTGCGCACCTGCACGATGTAGAACTCCAGGTACTCCCGCTCGTGGGAGGAGGAGGCGATGGAGTAGGCCCGCCGGATGAAGGCGTCCGGAGCCGGGGCCGGATCCTCCACATCCGAATCCGAGTTGCGGGGAGCGGAGGCCGGAAGGCCGAGCACGGAGAACTGGCCGGCTATGAACTGGGGGAGCTCCCAGCCGTCCGGGGCGACCCGCAGGACCATGAGGCCCGGGGCGAAATCGATCCGCTGGGTGACGATCGCGTTCAGTTCAGGCATTGGGATACTCCTCCTCCGTCCAGACCGGGTCAGGGTGCCCCATCCAGGGCGCACGCTCAACCGCCGGTCACAGATCCCAGCGAACCCGCGACTCGGGACAAGACAGCCTCCGGCGCGCGCCCTAACTGTCTCTTCACTTCCCGTGCCAGCGGCCGCAACTCGTCGTTCCCCATCACTCCGGGCGCCTCGTGGGCCGACTTGGCAAGGATGGTCCTTGACGCGCAGAAACCCCGCCCGGATACTGAACTCATCCGGCCAACACCGACAAGCACGTTAGTCGGGCGACACGTCCCGTCACGCACGGGAGCGCCGCCGCCAGCGCACTTCGGCAAGGAGGTAGCGTGAGAGTCCGATCCGTGGTTGTGGCCATCGCGCTCACCGTCGCGGTGGGGATGCCCTTAGCCGCCCAGGAGAATCCCGTCCAGCTCGCGCTGTTCTCCCCGGTGCAGCTCGTGCCCGAGAGTCAGGGCGTGAGCGTGGTGCGCCTCAACCTCATCTACTCCGTCAACAGGTCGGTGAAGTTCATCGACCTCGGTTTCGTGAACGTCACCAGCGGCGGGCCGTCGTCGGGCGTGCAGTGGGCATTCGTGGCCTTCAACCGCGGGTCCTTCACCGGCTGGCAGGGCGCTGCGGCTGCGGTCACACGCGGCCCGTTCACCGGCCTGCAGAGCGGGTGGTACACATCGGCGCAGAAGGGTGAGGGAGTGCAGTGGGGTGTGGTGAACACCGCCGCCAACTGGAACGGGCTGCAGTTCGGGCTGGTGAACTAC
>JAZDLO010000005.1:0-6448 GCA_043801935.1 bacterium | reverse complement strand
GTCTGCGCCGGGCATGCTGCGACGGTCTGGAGTTCCTGGGGATCACGTTGGAACCCGCCCGGAACGAGCGGGAGGCCGGAGACCGGCTGCTGTCTCCGGAGGGGGCCTCCGTCGCGGTCCTGGCTTTGGCGACGAACGAAGAGGTCGTCGTGGCCCGGCGGGCCTACGAGCTGTCTTGTGATCGAACTCGCCCGGCAGTAGGCGAAGGGAGATAATCGACGCACGCTGTAATCGTGCGGGCCGGGACGGCTCGCACGGGTACCAAGGTACGAACAGGAGATGAGAATGCCCAGTTTCAAGGAACAAGTCCGTTCAGTCATGTATCCGGCCATATCGGCCACCTTGAACAAGCCGGTCGAGGAGTTGACCGACAGCACCGAGCTCATCGCCGACCTGGGGGCCAAGTCGGTCAACTTTGTGCGGATCATCAGCGCTCTGGAAGATGAGTTCGAGCTCGAGATACCCTTCATGGAGTTTCGTCGGAAGAAGAGCATCGGCGAAGCCATCGACTATATCGTTCAGCTCTACGAGTCGTAGCGTACTGCCCAGCGATCGCTGACTGCCCGGGAGGTAGCATCATGACAGACGATGGAAGAACAAGGATCCTGGAGAAGTTCGGAGCCGAGGAGATCGAGGTCATCTACAGGCCTTCCCCTCCGCCCGTGGATCCCGCGGAGCAGAACCTCGATGGGCTGGGTTTTCATCCTCCTCTCAACCAGCGGACCTATGTCGAAGACGGCATTCGCGTGGACCAAGACGTCCCCGTCAAGCTGCGCGACGGCGTGACCATCTACCTCGACATCTATCGTCCAGATGGACCAGAGGGGGTAGCGGATCTCCCGGCCATCGTGGGGTGGTGTTTCTTCGGCAAGCGGCCGGGCGACAGTCCCAAGACCTGGCAGGTCTTCGGCGTCCCGCCCGAGACAGTCTCCCGGATGGCGCGCTTCGAGGGGCCCGATCCGGCCTATTGGTGCAAGCAGGGCTATGCCATCGTCAACGTCGACTCTCGGGGCGCCGGTCACTCGGAGGGGAACCTCGTCGTCTGGGGCGAACAGGACGGACGCGACGGCTACGACGTGGTCGAATGGCTTGCCGAGCAGGTGTGGTGCAACGGCAAGGTCAGTTTCTTCGGCAACTCCGGTCTGGCGATGTGCCAGTGGTATATCGCGGCCGAGCAGCCGCCTCACCTGGCCTGCATCGCCCCCTGGGAGGGGACCGCGGACCTCTACCGGGAGTTCCTGAGCGAGAACGGGATACCTTGCCCCGGATTCGTCAACTTCGTCATGGGTAACCAGAGCGGCCCCGCCTACATCGAGGACTTCGTGGAGATGTTCAAGGAATACCCGCTGATCAACGGGTACTGGGAGTCCAAGATCCCCCGATTCGAGAAGATCAAGATCCCCGCGTACGTCACCGGCGGCTGGAGCCATCTGCATCTGCGCGGCGCCGTGACCGGCTTCCGCAAGATCCGATCGCCGAAGAAATGGCTGCGGATACACCGCGATTTCGAGTGGCCCGACACATACGCGTGGTGGAACCAGGAGGATCTCAAGCGGTTCTACGACCGTTATCTCAAGGGCATCCGCAACGGTTGGGAACTGACGCCGCGGATCCGCATCGAGGTCATGGACGCTTACGACTACGACTATCAGGTGAACCGTCCCGAGAAAGAGTTCCCCCTGGCCCGGACCGAGTACAAGAGACTCCATCTCGACGCCGCTCAGAAAGCCCTATCGTCTGAGGCAGTGGCGGCTGCCTCCAAGGCTTCCTACGACGCCAACGAAGGGCTTGCCACCTTTGATATCCGATTCGACGAGGACACCGAGCTCACCGGCTTCCTGAAGGCCCATCTGTGGGTGGAGGCCGACGGACACGACGAGATGGACCTGTTCCTCACCGTCATGAAGCTGGATGAGAACGGGGAGTGGCTGCCGACGACCGTTCTGGGCGAGCCGCACCCCGGCGCCTGGGGCCGGCTACGCGTATCGCACCGGGCGCTCGATCCCGACGAATCCACCGACTATCAGCCGGTGCAATCCCACCGGGTGGAGGAGAGACTGAAGCCCGGCGAGATCGTGCCGGTGGAGATACCCTTCTATCCTCTCAGCCGGATCTGGCACAAGGGACAGCAGTTGCGCCTGCAGATCGCCGGCCACTACATCCGTGAGGGCTGGTTCGAACCGTTCACGTGGGACACCGACAACAAGGGTAGTCATGTCATCCATACCGGCGGTCAGTACGACTCCTATCTGCAGATCCCGGTCGTGCCGCCCAAGTATCGGGCCGGAGACTACGTATATCGTTAGTCGAACGGGGGGGTTCGGATAGCCGTGTTCTTGGGAGTGGGCACCGACATTCTGCTGATCGACCGGATCCGCCGGTGTCTCGACTCGCCTTCATTCATGCGCAGGACCTTCACTGAAGCCGAAACGCGCCTGGGTGGATCTCGGCCGGATACCGGGAGCTACTACGCCAAGGTGTTCGCCGGCAAAGAAGCGGTCTTCAAGTGCTTTGGGATCTCGGCGGATTCCCTCGGCTCTTGGACGGACATAGAGATCATCGACAGCGATGAGAGGCAACCCGTAGTGAACCTGAGCGGTTCGTTGGCGAGCGAGGCGAGTTCCCGCGGTGTCTCCCGGGTCCTGCTCTCTCTGTCATACGACACAGACTATGCGATCGCGGTCGCGACACTCGTTGGGGAGGTACGACATGGCAACTGATTTCATGGAGACGCTGCGGGAAAGAGCGCGGATCTCACCACAGCGGATCGTATTCCCTGAATCGGGTGAGGAGAACATCATCCAGGCGGCCCGCCAGGTTCTCGACCAGGGACTGGCCAAGCCGATCCTCTTGGGCGATCCCGAGGAGTTGGCCGAGAGATCAGGTCGGTTCGGTCTGGATCTTGACGGCATCGAGATCGTCGCCGTCGGCGACGAGGGAGTGCGTGCCGAGCTGGCGGAAGAATGCCACGTCCTGATACCTGAGATCTCGCTCAAAGGGGCAGAGCGAAAGCTCCGCTCCTCCCTGAACGTCGGTTCGTATCTCGTTGCTGCCGGCCGAGCCGATGCGCTCGTAGCCGGGCTCGAGCACGCCACCCAAGACGTCATCCTGGCCAGCATGACGTTCATCGGTATGCAGGAGGGTATCTCCACCCCGTCCAGTCTCTTTTTGATGCGGGTCCCCGGTTTCGATGGCCCCGAAGGTGAGCTGATCGTGTTCGCCGACTGCGGGGTGGCGGTGGCGCCCGATGCCGGCGAGCTCGCCGACATCGCCATAGCCACCGCCCATACCGTCCGAGCTCTCCTGGAGTGGGAACCGCGGATCGCACTTCTTTCCTTCTCCACCAGGGGTAGCGGCGATCACGAGTCGGTCGACCGGATTCGGGAAGCTTTGCGGATGGTGCAGGACCGAGAGCCGCGCCTCCTGATCGATGGCGAGTTCCAGGTCGATGCGGCCATCGTGCCGGCGGTCGCCGAGCGCAAGATCCCGGGGGATAGCCCGGTGGCGGGTCGAGCCAACATACTTATCTTCCCCGATCTCAACGCGGGGAACATCGCGTATAAGTGTGTCCAGCGGTTCGCTAAGGCGGACGCCTTCGGCCCGTTCTTGCAAGGGTTCGCAAAGACGGTGAGCGACCTCTCCCGAGGCTCCTCGGTGGCCGACATCGTCGGCGTCGCCACCATGGCGAGCGTCCATGCCCAGGGACTCAAGCGACTCTGAGCGGGGGGAGAGCCAAGACCGTGAAAGCCCTTGTCCTAAACTGCGGCAGCTCTTCGATCAAGTTCCAGTTTCATGATGCCGCCACGCACACGGCACTGGCGCGGGGCCTGGTCAGCCGCATCGGCGAGGAGGGCGCGCAGATCGACGCCCAGACGGGAGCCGTGAAACAGAGCCGGCAGGCGGCTATCCCCGATCATGGCCGGGGGCTCGAACTGATCCTGGAATCGCTTCTCGATCCGCAGACGGGCGTGGTGAAGGACCTATCTGAGGTGTCCGCGGTCGGTCACCGAGTGGTGCACGGGGGAAGATTCTTCAGCGCTCCTGCCCTGCTGACAGAAGAGGTGATCGCAAGGATCGAAGAATGCGCGCCTCTGGCGCCCCTGCACAACCCGCCCATTCTGCTGGGTATCCGCGAGTCACTCCGCATCCTGCCCGACACTCCTCAGGTGGCTGTGTTCGATACGGCGTTCCACGCGACCATCCCGGCACAGGCGCACGTGTATGCGCTGCCCTACGAGTACTACACCGACTACGGGGTCCGGCGATACGGCTTCCACGGCATATCCTTCCAGTCCGTCAGCCAGAGAACGGATGCTGTGCTCGGCGGAAAGCTCTCCGAGCTGAAGGCGGTGATCGCCCACCTGGGGAACGGGGCCAGCATCACGGCCGTCGACCGGGGCAAGTCCGTCGACACCAGCATGGGCCTGACCCCGCTCGAGGGTCTGGTGATGGGCACCAGGCCGGGAGACCTGGATCCTGGGGTCATCCTGTTCATGATGCGGCAACTGGGGCTTTCGGCCGGTGACGTCGACCGCATCCTCAACAAAGAAAGCGGCCTCCTGGGCGTGTCGGGCGTCAGTAACGACATGCGCGATGTGCGCGCGAATGCGGAGACGGGTGACAGGCGCTGTCAGCTGGCGCTGGAGCTGTACTCGTACCGGCTGAAGAAGTACGTGGGAGCGTTTGCGGCCGTCATGGGAGGATTGGATGTCCTTGTCTTCACTGCCGGGGTGGGCGAGAACGACCCGGAGATCCGCGCCGCGGTCTGCGAGGGCCTATCCTTCCTGGGCATCAAACTGGACGCGGAGTCGAACGCACGCGTGCGGGGGGTCGAGGGCGACATCAGCGCCGCAGGTTCGAGGGTGCGCGTCTTGGTGGTGCCCACCGACGAGGAGCGGCTGATCGCCGACGAGACAGTGGCCCTGGTGAGCCGATCGCAGTCGTGAACCCACTCGGTCGGCAGCGCCAACTGCGGTATGCTGCATGCCTAGAGGACCCCCGGTCACACAAAGGGAGATATCACGTGGAATTCCAGGAGATCGTCAGGCAACGCTACGCGACCAAGCTGTTCGACGGCCGCGCCGTTCCCGAGGCTAAGGTCGCCGAACTTTTGGAACTGGTGAGGTGGGCTCCATCCGGCCTCAACATCCAACCGTGGAAGATCAAGATCGTAGCGGACGCCGCCACGAAGGCGCTGCTCTCAGCGGCGACATTCGCCGAGCCGCAGATCGAGAGCTGTTCTCACCTTCTGGTCTTCTGTGCCGACACCGATTTCGCCGGCTTGAGCAAGAAGCTCGATCTGGCCATGAAGGATCGCGACATCCCGGACGAGGTCTGGGACATCGTGATGGGAATAGCCGGCGAGATGGCCGGTATGCCGCCCGAGGAGCTCAGGGCGTGGACCAGTTGCCAGGTGTACATCGCCGTCACCTACGCCATCCTAGGGGCCAAGACGCTCGGCCTCGATTCCTGCCCGATGACGCACTTCGTCCCGCAGGAATACGCCCGCATCTTGGGGCTACCGGCGAATCTCGTGCCCACTGTCCTGTGCCCGATCGGCTACGCGGCCGACCAGCCCAAGCCGAAGTGGCGGTATCCGGTGGAGGATCTTCTCATCTCGTAGGGGGGATCGGTGAGCGGGGGGACCGGTCCGCGCCGACAGTACGATCTCGGCTCCTAGCGCGACCGTCCGAGTAGGTATCCGCCGAAGCCGGTGACCCACAGCAGGATGGGGTACGCGACCCAGCGCTCGATGCCCCCCGAGCCCAGACGCGCGAGCGGGTGTGAATCCCCGAGGATGAAGTAGAGCGCGAGTACGACGAGCGAGACCGCTCCCAAGACCACCGAGAAATAGCGGAAGGGGGCGGTCTCCACTTTGTAGGCAAGGATGGCCGCGACCGCCGCCGCGATGAAGGTGAGAAGGGCGAAGCCCGCGTGCAGATCGCCGTAGTTCCCGGGAAAGACCCCCACTCCTAGGGCGCCCACGCCGAATAGTCCGGTGGAGATGGCCACTGCGCGGCTCCTGAACGCTCTGTAGAGGAAGAACGCGGCCAGGATGACCAAGGCTCCACAGACCATCATCGTGGTGTTGAAGATGGTCGCGGACGGCTGCACCACGAGGCTTTGAGGAGGCGGGGTGGCGCCCAGGTCGCTGATCTCGTTTGCCGACGTGCTGTACCCGGGATAGAGGGCCTCGGCTGTGATGATCCCAAGGACGGCGATCAGCCCCACTGCGAACAACAGCGCTCCCGCCGCGGCGGGATTGCCTCTGCGCCCTGCTCGTCTCCCGTCTCGCGTCGCCTGCTTCTTCGTGGCCAAGAATCGACCCTCCCCCTACGGGTACCTGATCCGGTCGTCCTTATTGTAGGCGGTCGTCCAGTCCAAGGTCGCGAGGTATTTCTGCTCGAGCGCTTCAAGTTCTTCCTTGGGGTCAAAATCTGGATCGTCC
>JAZDLO010000230.1:0-4126 GCA_043801935.1 bacterium | reverse complement strand
CATGTCTTCCACGAATGCGCTGAGATCTGACCCCTCCCATCCGTCTTTGGCCGTGGGCACGAACTCCTGCTGCCGGGCCTCCGTCTCCATGGCCACCTCACTGAGACAACGGGCGCAGAGCCCATACACTTTCGCGGCCAGAGCGACGCTGATCAAGAAGCCGCCCGCGACCCGGTCCACGGTCACCGTGACCCCGCGAGGGATAAGCACTTCGTAGCGCGCGCCGCCCAGAACGATCGGGGCCATGTCCAGAGGGTATTCGCGCTCGTGGCGATCCCCCCCGCGCAGGGCAAGATCACGGAGGTCGAGAAACACGATGGATGCAGCCGCGGGAGAGCGCTCAGGCGCCCTCGGCGGGCCCGCCTGCCTGCAGACGCTCCCGGCCCCGTTGCACGGCGGCCAGGAACTTGTCCAAGTTGGTCTCGAGTGTCTTCAGGATCTCGTCCGCGTAGTCCTCGGCCCCGAGGCGGATCTCCCGCTCTCGAGCTTCGGCCTCCCGGATGATATCTTCAGATTGGCGCTGGGCCCTCTTGACCACTTCTTGCTCGCTGGCCAGCCTCTGGGCCTCTTCCCGGGCCTCCGTGAGAATACGCTCGGACTCCTCTTTGGCCTCCTGCAACATCTCCTGACGTTCTTTGACGATCCAGCGCGCCTGCTTGATCTCTTCAGGGATAGTGGCCCGCATCTGGTCCAGCAAATCGTAGATCTCGTCGCGGTCGATCATGACCTTGTCGGTCATCGGGAAGGTGCTTGCACCGTGGACAAGATCGTCCAGTTTGTCGATCAGAACGAGAACGTCCATTCTTTAGCCCTCCACGGATCCATACATTTCGGTGAAACGACGCTCGACCACTTCGGGAACGAGATCGCTGACGCAGCCGCCGTATTTGGCTATTTCTTTGACCCCACTCGAGCTGAGGAACGAATACTCGGGTGAAGCCATAAGGTACATCGTCTCCAGGTCGGGGTCCAGTTTCCGGTTGAGCTGCGCCATCTCGAACTCGTACTCGAAATCCGTGAGGGCCCGCAGGCCCTTGACCAGGACGCTCGCCCCCACTGCTCGCGCGAACTTCACCACTAGTCCCCGCATGATGGCGACCTTAACATTCGCCAGATGTTTGGTGGACTCCTCCAAGAACTGCGCCCGCTCTTCGGAGGTGAACAGCACCGTCTTGCGAAAGGCGTCGTCCACTATTGCGACCACCACTTCGTCGAACATGGAACTGCACCGCGTGATCACGTCGAGGTGGCCCACCGTGACCGGGTCATAGGTGCCCGGACAGAGCGCGGTCTTCACCGAATACTCCTCCTCATCCTGATCATCGTGACCCTGGTGTCGCCGTAGGCCCGATCGAACACGGGGGCCTGGCCGAAAGCCACTTGCGACGCTCTGTCACCCTCGATGACCGCGACCCCGTCGTCCTTGAGAACCGAGGACAGCCACGGCTCAAGCGCTGCTTCCACTTCCGGCAGCATTCTATAGGGAGGGTCCACAAAGAGCAAATCAAACCCCGCCTCTGAGCCGGCCAGACGCCGCAGCGCCTGAAGGTAGTCGGAGACGATCACCCGGCAGGAAAGCTGGTAGCCGAGCGCCGCTATGTTCCCCTGCAGCACAGTCGCCACGACGGGATCTCGCTCCACGAAGACGCAGCCCCGAGCCCCGCGCGAAAGCGCCTCCAGGCCCATGGCGCCGGTGCCCGCGAACAGATCCAGCACCGACAGGTCGCTCACGGCACCGAGAACGTCGAAAATGGCTTCTCGCACCTTCTCGCTGGTAGGCCTCAGCCCGACGACCGCGGGCACTGTGAGTCGGTGGCCCCGCTTTGCCCCCGCCACTATGCGCACCTTGCCTCCGGGACGCGGGCTCACAACCGCTCCACCCAGGTCATCTTGGCGCCGAACCGGTCCTCCGCGGCCTCAAGAAGGAGCGCCGGGGCCTCGAGCCCGGCGCCACCCCCCAGCAGCGCCTCCGCCACTTCGCGGGCGTCCTCGAGCAAACGGCGGTCGCGCACCAGAGAGGCGACCTCCAAGTCACCCAAGCCGGATTGGCGCTCGCCGAACAGCTGCCCTTCCCCACGGGCCAGGAGGTCGGCTTCGGCCAGAGCAAAGCCGTCGGTCGTGCGGGCGAACAGAGCGAGACGTTCCAGGACCGCCTCATCCTCACCTTCGGCCAGCAAGAAGCAGTGTGACTCCTCGACTCCGCGCCCCACCCGGCCGCGAAGCTGATGGAGCTGCGACAGGCCGAACCGGCGGGCGCCCAGGATCACCATCACCGCGGCGTTGGCCACGTCCACCCCCACCTCGATCACCGATGTGCTCACCAGCGCGTCTACGTCACCTCGAACGTATGCAGCCATGGTAGCGGCCTTCTCGGCCGCCGGGAGCTGGCCGTGGAGCAGGCGCAGACGAAAGGCGGCCAGCTCCCCGGAAGCCAAGGCCTCGCACGTTTGCCGTGCAGAAGCCGCCTGCAAAGCCTCACTCTCCTCGATGAGCGGGCACACCACGTACGCCTGCCGTCCCTGGGCCAGGCGCGCTCGCACGAAGTCCCACATTCGCCTCTCGGAGCCGCCGAAAACGAGGCGAGTACGGACCGGCCGCCTCCCCGGGGGCATCTCGTCGAGGACGCTCACGTCCAGGTCACCGTAGAGAGTCAGGCTCAAGGTCCGAGGGATGGGCGTCGCCGACATGTGCAAGGTGTGAGGCCAAGAACCGTCCTCTTGTGGAGCGAGGATCGCCTCTCGTTGACGCACACCGAAACGATGCTGCTCGTCCACTACGGCCACTTTCAGGTTGTTGAAGCGGACGCCGTCCTGAATGAGCGCGTGCGTCCCCACCAGCACGTCCGCGTCCCCGGCCGCAAGCGCCTCGAGCACGGTCCGGCGCTCCTTGCCGGACTGACTCCCCTTCAGGAGACGCACCCCGACCCCGTGGGGGGCCAGTTGATCCGACAGCCCCAGGAAGTGCTGATCGGCCAGCACCTCGGTGGGCGCCATCAGGGCCGCTTGGCCCCCTTGCTCCACCGCCCGGAGTATGCAATACGCAGCCACCATGGTCTTGCCCGACCCCACGTCTCCGTGCAAAAGGCGCCGCATGGGTACGGATCGCACCAGATCCTGCTCGATCTCGGCGATGACTCTGCGTTGTGCCCCCGTGGGCGTGTAGGGCAGCCCGGCCACGAAAGCATCCGCAAGTCCGGCTGGAGGATCCAGCGGGCGCGCCTCACGAACGGAATCCTGCGCCCTGCGACGCCCTACGACCGCCACCTGTAGTAGCAGCAACTCCTCGAATGCCAGCCGGTCGCGCGCCCGGGATGCCTCCCCAAGGCTGCCGGGGAAGTGGCAGCTCAACACCGCCTCCGCTCTCCCCGGATATCTCCTCTGTGCTTTGAGGCGCGCGGGTAGCGGGTCGACGAGATGCCGCGCGTACGGGGCCGCCTCGTGAAGGACGGTGCGGATGGTCCGCACACTCAGGTCGGCAGTGCTGGGGTACACGGGGATCAGGCCGAGGATGTGGTGGCTCTCTCCGGCCTCGCTCAAGATCTCGTGCCGCTTGACAAGGAAGATGGACGCTCCCCTTTGCCTGATCAGCACGCCCCTGAGCAGCACCTCCGGCCGCTCTCGGAAAGCCGTCTCCAGATAGGCCTGGTTGTACCAGGTGGCCAGCACGCTGCCGCTGTCGTCAGACACGAGGGCTTCGAGGACCTTCACCCGGCGGCGAGCGGTCTCACGGACCGCGCAGGAGACCACGCGCGCGCGCAGTGTCACTTCCTCGCCGAGGCCTATCTCGCACGCGTTGGCGATCCGAGACGGCGGCTCATGACGGAAGGGCAGATGGAGCAAGAGGTCGCGCACCGTCTCTATCCCCAGGCCGAGCAGCCTCCCCTCGGTCTTGCTCCCCACCCGTCGCAGCACCGACACCGACTGCTCCAACCGTTGCGGGTCGACGCTCCCTTTCGAGGTGCGGACCGAAAGACGGTCCCCAGGACGGAGGAGTGAGGCCGAACCCAAGGGGTAGTAGAGGCCACCCCTTGCGGCGCCGCTCATTCCTGGATGAAGCAGAGGGCGACGGCGCCCGGGCCCACGTAGGTGCCTATGACCGAGCCCACCACACTGGTCAGCCTGATCTG
>JAZDLO010000213.1:0-3338 GCA_043801935.1 bacterium | reverse complement strand
CGTCTTGGCCGGACTCAGCCGGACGCCGGGCGACCCCGGACAGGCCGAGGCCTAAAGACATGGCTAGGGTCGTCTTGATCACCGGGGGTGGACGGAGCGGCAAGAGCTCCTACGCCCAGCAGTTGGCTGAGGCGCATCCGGGCCCCAGGCTGTTTCTAGCCACCGCGGTCTCCTTCGATGAGGAGCTCAAGGAGCGGATCGAGCGACACCGGCGCTCCCGGCAGCGCGCGTCCTGGACCACAGTCGAGGAGCCGGTCGACCTGGCGGGCGCCATAAGAAGATCAGCCCGCTTCCCTGTTGTCCTGGTGGACTGCCTCACCATGTGGGTGAACAACCTCATGTGGGACTCGAGCGCCGGACCAGCCGAGACCGGCCACGGTCCCACCGAGGACGAGATAGCCGCTCGCTCAGAGGAACTGCTCGCATGCTGTCGAGGGCACGAGGGCACGGTGATCTTAGTCACCAACGAGGTCGGTCTGGGTATCATCCCGGACAACCCGGCCGCCCGCCTCTGCCGCGACCTTCTCGGCCGCTGCAACCAGATCATCGCCACACAGGCCGATGCGGTCGTGTTCATGATCAGCGGCCTGCCCCTGGAGCTCAAGGGCTCCGTGCACCCCGACACCCCTTGCGAAGGGATGAAGCGTGACTCTCCTTGAAACCACCATCCAGGCGATCGTTCCCTCCGACCAGTCCGCCCGCGCGCAAGCCACAGCCCGGCTCGAGCGTCTCACCATGCCTCATTGGGCCCTCGGCCGCCTGCTGGACCTCGCGGTCGATCTTGCCGGCATGACCTCCTCACTGCGGCCGGCCGTCGAGCGCAAAACGGTGGTCACCATGGCGGCCGATCACGGGGTGGTCGCGCAGGGAGTGAGTGCGTATCCGCAGGAAGTAACCGTGCAGATGGTGGCGAATATCGTGAACGGGGGGGCAGGCATCAACGCGCTGGCCCGGCAAGCCGGAGCGCGCGTGGTGGTAGTCGACATGGGGGTGGCAGGGGACCTGCGGCCACTCATCGAGAGCGGCCGACTCCTCTCCAAGCGTATTGGGCCGGGCACCAGGAACATGGCCGTCGGCCCCGCCATGACGCGGGAGGAGGCGGTCTGCGCGGTGGAAGCGGGGATCGAGGTGGCACTTGAGCTCGGCCACTCGACCGACATCTTCGGTACCGGCGAGATGGGCATCGGCAACACGACACCCAGCAGCGCCATCGTGGCCGCGCTCAGCGGCGCCCGCCCGGTCGAGGTGGCCGGACGGGGCACCGGCCTAGACGACGCCGCTCTTGAGCGGAAGGTCGAGCAGCTGACGGCCATCCTCGAGCTCAACCGGGTGGATCCTAACGACCCCATCGATGTGCTGTCCAAAGTCGGTGGATTCGAGATCGGGGGGATCGCCGGCCTGATCCTGGGGGCAGCCAGCCTGCGAAAGCCTGTGCTGGTGGATGGCTTCGTCTCCACTGCCGGGGCCCTTATCGCCCAGCGCCTGTGCCCGCGCTCGGCGGATTACATGATTGCCGCCCACCTTTCCGCAGAACGGGGCCACCGCATCGCTCTCGGTCTGCTGGGGAAGAGGCCGCTCCTTGACCTGGAGATGCGCCTGGGCGAAGGCACCGGCGCAGCCCTGGCCATGAACCTGGTGGAAGCGGCCGTGAACGTCATGACCCAGGTAGCCACCTTCGAAGAAGCCGTGGTCTCCGAGGCCTCTGCGTGAAACCATTTTTCGCGGCCCTGCGCTTTCTCACCCCGGTCCCGGTGCCTGAATCATGGTGCGGGGGAGAGGGCGAGCTGCGCGCTAGTCCCGCCTTCTACCCTTTCGTGGGCCTGGTGATCGGCGGGGTGGTTGCCGCCGTCGGCTTCGGGCTGGGTCATGTGCTTTCCGCTCTCCCCGCGAGCGCTCTGGTGGTCGTGATCTTGGTGGCGGCCTCGGGGGGTCTACATGCCGACGGTCTTGCCGACACCGCCGACGGCTTCTTCAGTTCCCGCTCCAAGGAGCGAGTCCTCGAGATCATGAGGGACAGCCGGACCGGGGCCATGGGGGTGATCGCCATCGTGGGCGTCATGACGATCAAGGTCTCCCTGGTCGCTGCCATGGGGGGCCCCCTGCGCTGGCGGACCATCATTTTCATGCCCATTGCGGGCCGCTGCGCCCTTCTTTTGGTGATGGCGCTGTTCCCTTATGCTCGGGCTGACGGGGGGCTCGCCACCATCTTCCGCGTGGGTGGGCGCCGCTCAGTCCTCCTGGCGGCGTGGGCTCTGGTGGCGGTCTTCGCCGCCGGTTGGCTGGTCGGATCGGTCCGGGGCGTGACAAGCGCGGCCGCCTCCGTGGGTGTCGCTCTTCTTCTTGCCCTGTACAGTCGCCGCAAGATAGGCGGCTACACGGGTGACACCCTCGGTGCCACCTGCGAGGTGGTGGAGCTGGTCCCGGCTCTCCTGGCCGCCATCTGGGCCGGCTGACGGGCCGCGACCGGCGGCAGGGATCGATGATGGGTGCAGACGGCAAGAACGAGCGGGCAAAGCACGGGGGAGACCTGCGCACACTATCAGCCCGGTCGGGCCGGTCCCTCGAGGATATCCTCGACTTTTCGGCCAGCATCAATCCCCTAGGGCCGCCGGGATGGCTGCGAGAGGTCGTGGACGCGCACTTGGGCGAGATCGCCCACTACCCCGACCCGCATTGCCGGGAGCTCGTCGCCGCGGTGTGCGAGAAGTACCCGGTGGCGCCCGCCGAAGTGGTGGTAGGTAACGGCTCCACCGAACTTCTCTATCTGCTGCCCCGGGCCTTGCCGGCCAAGCGCGTCGTGACTCTGGAGCCCGGTTATGTCGACTACGCTAGAGCAGCGCAGGTGGCGGGACTCCCCATCGAGCGCGTGATGCTGCGGGAGGACCGCCTCTTCGCCCTCGACCTCGACGACCTCGAAGACCGGCTAGAAACTGCCGACCTGGTCGTTGTCGGCCGACCCAACAATCCCACCGGCGGGGCCTGCGAGGCGCATGCACTCAGGTCTCTGGCGAGGCGTCGTCCAGACTGTTGGCTCGCGGCGGACGAGGCTTTCGCCGATTTCATGGTCCGGCAGGACACCCTCATCAAGGATCGTCCTCACAATCTTATCGTGGTCCGCTCGCTCACCAAGTTTTACGCCATTCCTGGACTGCGGCTCGGCTACGCGGTGGCGGATGAAGCGGTGGCGACCGAGGCCCGGGACTTTGTCCTTCCCTGGTCGGTGAACAGCCTGAGCCAGGCCGTCGGCACCGCGGCCCTGCGCGACAAAGCCTACGCGCAGGCGGCGCGGCAGTACGTGTCCACGCAGAAGGCGCGCCTGTCCGCCGAGCTTGGGGCCA
>JAZDLO010000192.1:0-2628 GCA_043801935.1 bacterium | reverse complement strand
CACCACACCTGATCGGTCGGCCTATGAGCTGGAGAGACTTCCGACCCAGACGACACTGGCTTTGGCGTCGGTCTCCGCTTCCGCTGACGATGCCTTCGAGCGCGTTGATCTCGAACTTCGGACCAATGCCCGTACGGGGTGGACGGGGACGCTGCCGCTGCTTCTGGACCGCCGCTCGGGTCTGTTCATTCCTCCGCCCATCAGCGCGGAGCGCGCGCCGATCCAGTAATCGGCCTTCGAGGAGTTCGCCGCGTCTGCTATCTTGTAGCACCTGCGATTTCAGGAGTACGACCCGTCTTGAAAAATCAGAGTGTTGCCCAAAGACGCCGGCGCGGCCGCGCGCGACTCCGCGTCCTCATCGCTGTCGCATCCGTGGCCGCCCTCATCGGGCTCGCCATGCTGGTAGACGCCGCCATGTACTACAACAAGGTGCACACCGGGGTCAGCGTCTCCGGTCATAACGTGGCAGGCCTCACGCGCGATGAGGCCGCTGCCACTCTTACCAGGCTGGTCGAAGAGGCCAGGGGCAAGGCGATCACCCTGTCGAGCGGGGCCAAGACCTGGGACGTCTTCCCTGACGATGTGGGGACCAAGATCGATGTGGCAGGCGCGGTGTCTGAGGCGATGGACGTCTCCCGCAAGAGCACCTTGTTGGTCGACCTCGGCCGCCGCTTGAAGCTCTATTTCAGCGACAAGGACATACCCCTGCAAGGGACGGTCGACAGCACGATGATGGACGAGCTCCTGGCCGAAGTGGCCCAAGAGATCGACGTACCTCCGGTCGACGCCGGATTGAGCATCAACGGGAGCACGATCAAGGTCGTTGAGGGTCGGAAGGGGCGGGTGGTCGATCAGGACGCCCTGCGCGAGCAGCTCGCCCCGCTGCTTTTCACACTCCACGCGACCGCATTGCCGGTTCCCATGGTGGTCAAGGACCCCGAAATACAGGCTGAGGACAGCCAGCAGGCTCTCGACCAGGCCAAGACGATGATGGGTTCTTCTGTGGCGCTCAAAGACGGCGACAGGACGTGGACCTTGACTCCCGAGCAGATAGCCGCCTATATGGATTTTGCCTCTGAGGATCATAATGGAGTCTCCACTCTCGTCGCCTACCTCTCAGCCAAGAAGATGGGCCCGTTCTTCAAGAAGGTCGCTGCCGTGGTGGCGAGGGAACCGGTCAACGCCACGTTCAAGAGCGACGGGCAGCAAGCGTGGGTGGTGCCCGGGGTTCTGGGCAAAGCGCTGGATCCCGACCAGACTGCCAAAGCTTTGACGGCTGCCGCGCTCAAGACCGTCGGACGAACGGCCAAGGTGGCCGTGATCAGCCGCGAGCCCGATCGGACCGCTGCGGAAGCTGAGGCCATGGGCATCACAGAGAAGCTCGGCGGCTTCACCACCACTTGGGAAGGGACGGCGGACCGGCAGACCAACGTGCGGATAACCACCGAGTTCGCGAGCGACGTGGTCCTAGCGCCCGGGGAGGTGTACGACTTCGACAAGCAGGTCGGCCCACGCACCGAGGAGCGAGGCTACAAGATGGCACCGGGCATCGTCGGCCCCGGCACGCTCGAGGACGTGTTCGGAGGGGGCATCTGCCAGGTCTCGACCACGCTGTTCAACGCGGCTTTCTTCGCCGGGCTGGAGATACTGGAGCGCAAGAACCACTCCATCTATATCGACCACTATCCCAAAGGCAGGGACGCCACGGTGAGCGCCGGCTCGCCGAACATGCGCTTCAGGAACGACACGAAGCATCACATCCTGATCCGAGGAGCCTCGAACGGCATCGTCACCACGTTCAACATCTACGGGACCGACGAAGGGCGCACGGTCGAGTTCGAGACCGGCAACTTCTACGACGTGAGAGAGCTCGAAGTGGTGGAATACTCCGCTTCCTGGCTGGGCCCCGGCACCACGGAGATCAAGCTCGCCGGTCAGGAGGGCAAGAAGATAGACGTCATCCGCATCGTGAAGGCCAGGGACGGCTCGGTCATACACAAGGACACCTTCATCAGCACGTGGAAGATGATCCCCCGAGAGGTACACGTCGGCACCGGTTCGACGACCACCACCAAACCGCCGCCGACCACCGGTACGACCAAGCCGGCGACGTCGACCACCGGCCCACCCGCCACCTCCTTCTAGAACAACCGGGAATCCCTAAGCGCCTGGAGCACCCTACCTCGCTTTTCCGCGTTCGAGAGAAACGGCGCGCGTGACAACTCGAGTTGGACCCAGGGCATCTCGGCCGCATGGGTCCGCGTGATGTAGCCGCCGCGAAACGGGTCGTTCACGCGGATGCTGCCGCCGAAAGCCTTCTCGAACGAGCGCCGCAGGCCTTCCATCCACTCCCGAGGGCACGTGCCGTCCGCGTTGCTGAGGCATACCCAAGGCCGCTCGGCGCCGGGATCGGGCGCGACCGGCGGGCCTAACGCCATCATCGTGTGGCAATCCACCCCCAGCCGAGGGCCGTTGGAAGCCAGCTCCCGAAGCCTGGCGTGGTAAGGCCGGTGATAAGTCTCCAGCAGATCCTGAACTACGGCTTCCGGGGGGAACGGGTCGTAGACGGGGACGTCCCAGCAGGTGTGGGTCTTCACCACGCCGTCCTTACCGCGGTCGTCCTCGGGG
>JAZDLO010000170.1:0-2738 GCA_043801935.1 bacterium | reverse complement strand
GGTTCTCCCTGGTGTAGGTCTCGTACACGCCGCGCGAGAGGTGCTCGGCGTCGCCCCCGCCGGTCCAGACTCGCTCGCCCTTCTTGCCGACGATCGTCGCGGTGCCCGTGTCCTGGCACATCGGCAGCTTGCCTTCGGCGGAGATCGCCGCGTTGCGGAGCAGCGCGAGGGCCACCCCGCGGTCGTTGGCCGACGCCTCGGGGTCACCCAGGATCGCGGCCACCTGCGCCAGATGCCGCTCGCGATAGAAGAAGGAGATCTCGCGGAACGCCTCGCGCGCGAGGAGGGTGAGCGCCTGCGGCGCGACTCGGACCACCTCCTGATCGCCCACGCGCTCCACGGTGACGTGCTCGGTCCCGAGCGGGCAGTAGCGGGTGGTGTCAGGACCCTCGAGGGCGAAGAGATCGGAGTAGTGGAACTCAGGCACGGCGACCTCCTTCACGCTGACGGCTGACGGCTGACGGCTTCAGATCCCGCATCGCGCGTGCCATCAGCGGCAGGGCAGCCTGGATGTTCTCCATCGAGTTTGCGAAGCAGACCCGCAGGTAGCCCTCGCCGTTCTTGCCGAACGCGGAGCCCGGCAGGACGGCCACGCCGGCTGCTTCCAGGATGTGCTCCGCCAGCCGATTGGACGACTGGCCCAGTGCGCTGACGTTGGGGAATGCGTAGAACGCGCCCTGCGGCGTGCGGCAGCTGACGCCAGGGATGGCATTCAGTCCGGCGACCAGAACGTCTCGCCGACGCCGGTATTCCCGGACCACGGCCTCCACCGGCTCCTGCGAGCCCTGGATGGCTTCCACCCCGGCCATCTGGGTGAAGGTGGCGGTGGCGCCCACCGAATGGGTGAGCAGCAACTCGACTCGCTCGGCCAACGCCTCGGGCATGATGCCGAAGCCCAGTCGCCAGCCGGTCATCGCGTAGGTCTTCGAGAAGCCGTCGCAGATGATCGTGCGCTCGGCCATGCCGGGCAGCGCGGCGATGCTCGGGGCGGGCGATTCGTAGACGAGCCGGGCATAGATCTCGTCCGAAATCACCCAGATGTTCCGGCGCCGGGCCACCGCTGCGACATGCTCCAGCGCGGCCCGCGGCATCACCCCTCCGGTGGGGTTGCTGGGCGAGTTCAGGACGATCAGGCGCGTCCGTTCGCTCACCAGCCGGTCGAAGGCCTCCAAGTCGAGCGAGAAGTCCTCGCGCTCGCACAGCGGCACCGGGACCGGCACCCCGCCCGCCACCTCGATCATCGCCCTGTAGGTGGGGAAGCCCGGGTCGGGGTAGATCACCTCGTCGCCGGGGCGCACCAGCGCCAGCGTCGGAAAGAAGAGCGCCGGCTTGGACCCTGGGCCGATGACCACCTGGGCTGGATCGAACCGCAGGCCACGGCGCCGCCCGGCATCTTCAGCAACGACTCGGCGCAGCGCCGGGAGGCCGCCTGGAAGGGTGTAGCGGGTGTGCCCCGCGGCGATGGCGTCCATCCCGGCCTGGGCGACGTTCTCCGGGGTCGGAGCATCGGGCTGGCCGATCTCCAGGTGGATGACCGTCCGGCCGGCGGCCTCCAGTGCCTGGGCCTTCTCGAAGACGACGTACGCCCCCTCGGGGGCCAAGGTCATCACACGATCTGCGAAGATCATCCTATCTGCCTTCCCCATCCTGTCGCTTCAGCTCGCTGGAGGGCCCTACCAGTACTCCTCCAGGTGGATCTGGCCGGGGGATTCCTTGGAGTGGTCCTGGAAGCCCTCGGCGTGGAGCAACTCCTTCATGGCGTCTATCATGAGAGGGTTGCCACACAGGAAGACGTGGGTGTTGCCGGGCAGGGGCTTGAAGCCCCAGGCCTTCTCGATCTCGCCCTTGACCCAGAGGCTCTGGACGAACCCCACGTGGCCCTTCCAGGGGACGTGCTCGTCTTGGGGCTCGGCGATGGTCGGAATGTACGCGAAGCTCCTGGCCAGACGCTGCATCTGGAACAGCTCCGTCCGGTAGCCCAGGTCCCAGGAGTTGCGGGCGCCGTGGAGGGCGGCGAAGCGGCGGGGCTCGTTGGCCTCGAGGTGGGTGCGGATCATGGACATGTAGGGCGCCAGGCCAGTGCCCGTGCCGACGAAGACGAGGTTCTGGTCGCCGGGCACCTGGTCCAGGGTGAACATGCCGGTGGTCTTGGGGCCGAGCCAGACCCGGTCCCCCACGTTGAGGGCGAAGAGGCGGGGCGAGAGCTGGCCGCTGCGCACCTGCACCACGTAGAACTCCAGGTACTCCCGCTCGTGGGAGGCGGAGGCGATGGAGTAGGCCCGCCGGATGAAGGCGTCCGGAGCCGAGGCCGGATCCTCCACATCCGAATCCGGGCTGCGGGGAGCGGAGGCCGGAAGGCCGAGCACGGAGAACTGGCCGGCCGTGAACTGGGGCAGCTCCCAGCCGTCCGGAGCCACCCGCAGGACCATGAGGCCCGGGGCGAAATCGATCCGCTGCGTGACGATCGCGTTCAGTTCGGGCACGAGGAAGCTCCTCTTCGATCCGGACGGGGGCAGCGTGTCCCCATCCAGTGGTTACGGTCGTGCGCGTGCCGTAGCCATCCCTTCACTTACCATGCCAGCGGCCCGGCGCATCGTTCCCTGGCACGCCGAGCGCCTCGTGGGCCGACCTGGAGGGCATCGTCCTGGAGGGCATCGTCCTTGACTCGCCGAAACCCCGCCCGGATACTGAGGCGATCCGGCCAACACCGACAAGCACGTTCGTCGGGCGGTTCGTCC
>JAZDLO010000169.1:0-2265 GCA_043801935.1 bacterium | reverse complement strand
GGTTCTCCCTGGTGTAGGTCTCGTACACGCCGCGCGAGAGGTGCTCGGCGTCGCCCCCGCCGGTCCAGACTCGCTCGCCCTTCTTGCCGACGATCGTCGCGGTGCCCGTGTCCTGGCACATCGGCAGCTTGCCTTCGGCGGCGATCGCCGCATTGCGCAGCAGCGCGAGGGCGACCCCGCGGTCGTTGGCCGACGCCTCGGGGTCGCCCAGGATCGCGGCCACCTGCGCCAGATGCCGCTCGCGATAGAAGAAGGAGATCTCGCGGAACGCCTCGCGCGCGAGCAGAGTGAGCGCCTGCGGCGCGACCCGGACCACCTCCTGGCCGTCGAAGCGCGCCACCGTGATGTGCTCGCTCCCGAGCGGGCGGTAGCGGGTGGTGTCAGGACCTTCGAGGGCGAAGGGCTCGGAGTAGCGGAATTCGGGCATCCAGACCTCCATCTCGCGGACGCACAACGGAATCACCTATCCCTACATCTCCTGGATCGCTTGCGCCAGGCGCGGTAGTGCGGCCTCGATGTTCTCCATCGAATTGGCGAAGCACACCCGCAGATAGCCTTCTCCGTTCGCGCCGAAGACCGAGCCAGGCAGGACGGCGACGCCGGCCGCTTCCAGGATATGCTCCGCCAGCCAATTGGACGACTTGCCCAGCGCGCTGATGTTGGGAAACGCGTAGAACGCGCCCTGCGGCGTGCGGCAGCTGACACCAGGGATGGCGTTCAGCCCGGCGACCAGGACGTCCCGACGGCGCCGATACTCCCGGACCACGGCCTCCACCGGCTCCTGCGGACCTTGGATGGCCTCTATCCCGGCGATCTGGGTGAATGTGGCGGTGGCGCCCACCGAGTGAGTCAGCAGCAGCTCGACCCGCTCGGCCAAGGCCTCGGGCATGATGCCGTAGCCCAACCGCCAGCCGGTCATGGCATACGTCTTCGAGAAGCCGTCGCAGATGATGGTGCGCTCGGCCATCCCGGGCAGCGCTGCGATGCTCGGGGCGGGCGATTCGTAGACGAGCCGGGCATATATCTCGTCCGAAAGCACCCAGATGTTCCGGCGCCGGGCCACCGCGGCGATATGCTCCAGCGCGGCCTGCGGCATCACGCCGCCGGTGGGGTTGCTGGGCGAGTTGAGGACTATCAGGCGCGTGCGCTCACTCACCAACCGGTCGAAGGCGTCCAGGTCGAAGGAGAAGTCGTCGCTCTCACGCAGCGGCACTGGAACTGGCACCCCACCCGCCACCTCGATCATCGCCTTGTAGGTGGGGAATCCCGGGTCGGGGTACATCACCGCGTCGCCCGGACGCACCAGCGCCAGCGTCGGAAAGAAGAGCGCCGGCTTGGACCCTGGGCCGATGACCACCTGGGCTGGATCGAACCGCAGGCCACGGCGCCGCCCGGCATCTTCGGCAACGACTCTGCGCAGCGCCGGGAGGCCGGCCGGAAGGGTGTAGCGGGTGTGACCAGCACCGATGGCGTCCATACCAGCCTGGGCGACGTTCTTCGGGGTCGGCGCGTCGGGCTGGCCGATCTCCAGGTGGATGATCTCCCTCCCAGAGGCTTCCAGGGCCTGGGCCTTGGCGAACACGACGTACGCCCCTTCGGGGGCCAAGGTCATCACACGATCTGCGAAGGTCATCGGTTCATCTCGCTTGAGGGCTCTACCAGTACTCCTCCAGGTGGATCTGGCCGGGGGATTCCTTGGAGTGGTCCTGGAAGCCCTCGGCGTGGAGCAGCTCCTTCATGGCGTCTATCATGAGGGGGTTGCCGCACAGGAAGACGTGACTGTTGCCGGGCAGGGGCTTGAAGCCCCAGGCCTTCTCGATCTCACCCTTGACCCAGAGACTCTGGACGAACCCCACGTGGCCCTTCCAGGGGACGTGCTCGTCCTGGGGCTCGGCGATGGTGGGAATGTACGCGAAGCTCTTGGCCAGACGCTGCATCTGGAACAGCTCCGTCCGGTAGCCTAGGTCCCACGAGTTGCGGGCGCCATGGAGGGCGGCGAAGCGGCGGGGCTCGTTGGCCTCGAGGTGGGTGCGGATCATGGACATGTAGGGTGCCAGGCCCGTGCCCGTGCCGACGAAGACAAGGTTCTGGTCCCCGGGCACCTGGTCCAGGGTGAACATGCCGGTGGTCTTGGGGCCGAGCCAGACCCGGTCCCCCACGCTGAGGGCGAAGAGGCGGGGCGTGAACTGGCCGCTGCGCACCTGCACGATGTAGAACTCCAGGTACTCCCGCTCGTGGGAGGAGGAGGCGATGGAGTAGGCCCGC
>JAZDLO010000124.1:0-10160 GCA_043801935.1 bacterium | reverse complement strand
GTCGTCACGCCCTGCGCCACCTGCTTCTGGACCTTCAAGCGACTGTATCCCAAGGTCGGCTCCGAGGTCCAGGTGCTGCACGCCGTACAGGTGGTGGACGAGTTGCTGAAGGACGGCAAGCTCGAGCTCAACACCCCGGTGCCGGTCAAGGTCACGTATCACGACCCCTGCCATCTCGGTCGCCAGGGCGAGGACTACGTCCCCTGGGACGGCAAGGAAGCGAAGATCTATGGCCAGGCCGTGGTCTACGATCCTCCGCGGCCCCGCTACAACGGTGCGTTCGGCGTCTACGAGCCGCCGCGGGATGTACTGAAAGCCATCCCCGGTCTCGAACTGGTCGAGATGGAACGTACGAAGGAAGCGGCCTGGTGTTGTGGCGGAGGAGGTGCCGTGCCGCAAGCGTATCCCGACTTTGGCGCCTTCACCGCCGACAAGCGGTTGGACGAGGCGAAGAGCACGGGGGCCGAAGCCATCGCCACAGCCTGCCCCGGTTGCGTGAAGATGCTCGGCGGCGCGGTCTCGGCCGACGGCGGCACGATGAAAGTCATCGACGTGCTCGAGCTGGTCGAGCAGGCTCTCTAAAGGAGGGGAGGAGGAAACATGGCTCTCTCTGATGAGGCATATGCGGCCCTCAAGGGTATCGTCGGCAAGCGGAACGTCTCCCGTGACCCGGCAGTGCTCGACGGCTATGCGGTCCAGATGCTCGCGGAGCTCGTCCGCCCCAACTGCAGCCACTACATGCCGCGGGCGGCGGCCATCGTCATGCCCGCGTCCGCTGATGAGGTGCAGAAGGTCGTGCGGCTGGCCAACAAGTACAAGTTCGGCATCAAGCCCCACGGTACGGGCTGGTATCACTGGGCCTCCCCGATGTACGACGACCGGGACACCGTCCAACTCGACCTGCGGCGCATGAACAAGATCGAGATCGACGAGAAGAACGGCATCGCCATCGTCGAGCCGTACGTGATCCACGCTCAATTGCACGCCGAGGCCATCAAGCGCGGCTGGAGCTGCAATATCATCGGCGCCGGGGCGTCTTGCTCGGTCGTCGCGGCGGCGTGTGCCTACTCCGGTATCGGGGCGGGGACGATGTGGATGGGCGGCAACGCCGAGAACGTGTTGGGCATGGAATGGGTGACTCCCAGCGGTGAGATCGTCCGCAGCGGCTCGCTCGGCTCGGGAGACGGCTGGTTCTGCAGTGAAGGCCCGGGTCCCAGCGTGCGGGGCATCATGCGCGGCACTTTCGGATGTCGCGGTGGGCTCGGTGTCTACACCAAGTGCGCCGTCAGATTGGCTCACTGGCCCGGCTCCACCGATTGGCCGGTCTACGGGACCGTTCCGGCGTATCGACTGCCGATCGACAAGACCTTCCGGGCATACACGGTGGCCGTCCCGACCTGGGAGGCCTGGAGCGACCTCTACTACAAGATCTATGACAACGAGATCGGCTACACGCTTCACCGCCAGTACAATCTGGCCGGCGCCGACCTCGCTCCGGCCTTCTGGCTCATGTACAACGACCCGACCAAGCAACTGAGCGATCTTCCCGAGATGATCGAGCAGCCGGGTATGGCCGAACTGACCGAGGAGATGCGCATCTCCCTGCAGATCGTCATGGCCGGCCGCTCGGAAGCCGACATCGAGCTTCAGGACAAGGTTCTCGACCTGATGCTGGAAGAAGTCGGCGGTTGGAAGGTCGCGCGCTACTGCGAGCAGGACATGGCCGAGTTCACCAACATGTATATGAACAGGCTCGGTCACAAGGAGATCAACTACGTCTACGTCGGCAACTACATAGGAAGCTGGATGCAACCCGGGACTCCCGACTGGGTCAGAGGCTACGTGCCCGCCGCGGCAGCCGGTCTCGAGCGCGATTACAAAGACGGTCTGCTGGTACAGAGCGGGGGCGACGCCATGATGGGGACCGTAGGCGCCTACCCAGGCGGCGGCGTGATGGGTCTGGAGCAGTTCGTCTCGTACGACGGCAACGACATGGACTCGATGAAGGCGGCCTGGTTCCACATGGACGACTCGGTGAAGGACTCGGCTTCCATCGGCTACCCGCCCGGCAAGGAAGCGCTGTACATCGAGATGCGCTACTCCGACGAAGAGGCCTTCGAGAAATGGTCCAAGGCCAAGCAGCCCTTCGCCTACATCTTCCAGCGCAAGATCAAGGCGCACTTCGATCCGAACAACATCGGCGACCGGATGTACAACTACCTCCCGGAGGAGCACGAGCGCACGGATGACAAGGCTTAGCCTGTGTTCGCCGACCTAGGACGATGGACCATGATCCTTGGGGATGATCGCACGGTTTGCGGCTCTCCTTATGGTATAGTCGTTTCGCATGGTGTGCAGCGCCAAGCCATTAGCTCGCTGCTCGCCGATGGCTCCTGGGCGCAGTATCCCGCGCGCCGCACTGCAACACGCTCCGAAACCCCAAAGGAGAGACGATTATGACAAGTGTCACTACGGACCCCTCGTCAGGGCTGCAAATGGTCGAGCTCAGTCACGTCTGGGGCCACGGCGCACCCTCCATGCCCGGAGATGCCGACGTCAGAATGGTGCGCGGCGTCAAGCACGGCCAGCATGGCGTGATGGCGCACCACATAACGACGGTCATGCATACCGGCACCCACATGAACGCTCCGCTGCATCTGATCCAAAAGGGTGGGGATCTCGCCAGCGTCTCTCCCGACCGCTTGTTCGGTAACGGCGCCATCGTGGACGTCCCCAAGAAGCGTTGGGAACTGGTCACCGCGGCTGATCTGGAAAAAGCCACCCCGACCATCCAGTCCGGTGACATCGTGGTGATCGTGACCGGCTGGCATCGCAAGTATTCCGACAGTCTGGAGTATTTTGGGGAATCGCCGGGGCTTTCCAAAGATGCCGCGGAGTGGCTGGTGAAGAAGGATGTCAAGCTCGTGGCGGTCGATACGCCCCAGGTGGACCATCCCCTGGCGACGTCGCTCGGCCCCCATCGTGGCGGTCCCTTGATGAATCGTCTGGTGGCGGACTACAAGAAGGGCACGGGCTTGGATCCGGAGAAAGAGCACCCCGAATGGAACATCGCCCACAAGACTCTCTTGGGAGCCGGCATCCCGACCGTCGAGCAGGTGGGCGGAGAGGTGGACGTCCTGGTGGGCAAGCGGGCCACCCTGGTGGCGACGCCCTGGAGATTCGAGCACGGAGAGGCCTGTCCGGTCCGGTTGGTCGCCATGACCGACCCCAGCGGCGCCTGCCGAATCGATCCCGGCAACTAGACGGCCTGTGCGAGAGGAAAGGAACCAGGACATGAGTCTTCAGATATACGATCTCACCCACACCTTCGGTCAGTTCATGCCCGAATGGCCATCTTCCCCGGGCGTCGACGTCGATGTGAAGAAGTTCCACGCCAAAGACGGTGTGTACCAAGTGGAGTGGAGCGGCATCATGCACCGCTGCACGCACATGGATGCGCCCATCCACGTGACGGAATGCACGCCCACCATCGGTGATTATCCGTTGTGGCGTCTTTTCGGGACCGGTGTGGCTGTATCGATCCCCAAAGGCAAATGGGGAGTGATCACCGCCGAGGATCTGGAGAATGCCCGCCCCAAGATCGAAGAGGGCGACATCGTCATGATCAATATGGGCATGCATCACAAGTGGGCGGACACGGACGAGTACTTCGCCTACGGTCCGGGCATCTATCAAGAGGGCGCCCAATGGCTGGTCGACAAGAAGGTGAGGCTGGTCGGTTATGGCTGCCAAGCCAACGACCACCCTCTGGCCACGAAGCTGGTCGACCACGGCAACGGCCCCTCCCAACCGCACCTGATCGAAGAATACAAGAAGCTGACCGGCCATGATCCCAAAGAGGATTTCTCCGACTGGGAGCCCGCTCACAAGACCCTCATGGTCAAGGGCGGCATCCCCGGGATCGAAAACGTCGGTGGAGACCTGGACAAGGTCACGGGGAAGCGGTGCACCTTCATGGCCTTCCCCTGGCGCTGGGTGGGCGGAGATGGCTGCATCGTTCGCGTCCTTGCGGTCATCGATCCGGACCAGACATTCCGCTTTGAGACGGGGCTCTAGGTGCTTCGGTAGCCGAGCCTAGGTCCGCCGCACCGACGAGCCGTCGACTGGTCGACCAGTAAGGAGTGCGCGCCGGAAGCCACGTCCGGCGCAAGTACCTCGAGACAACGGGGCCGGGGGTTTCGCCCCCGGCCCCGTTCTTTGCGAGAGATGTCGCCGCGGCTCGCCGGGCGTCGGCCGGCTCCGCGCGCCTTGGGTTACGGCTTAGCCGTCGTGGTAGTCGCGGGAGCGGCCGTGGTGATGGGCTGTCCGGCGGCCGTCGTGGCGCTCGTGTCGCCCGGGCCCGACGTGGTGGCGGTGACGGATGCCGTGGTCGTGGTGGTGGGCTCCATGCCGGTCCGGTAGATCACACCTACCTCAGCCTTGGTGGCGATGACCCACTGCTGCCAGGCCTCGCCCTTCTTCCCGTTGACGAGGGAGCTGGAGATCTCATCCTTGACTCCCTCGTCTTCGAGCGTGTACTGCTTCGCCGGCGTGATGCCGGTCACCTCGATGACGTGATAGCCGTAGGTGGTCTTTATGGGCTGCGAGATCTCACCCTGCGCCAGCGAGAACACCGATTGCTCGAATTCGGGCACCATCTCCCCCTTGCGGACCGTTGCCAGGTCGCCCCCGCTCTCCTTGGTGCCGGTGTCGTCCGAGTACTGGGCGGCTTCGGTGGTCCAATCGGCTCCGCCGACCAGATCGGCTCGCACCTTTTCGGCGGTGGTCAGTGCGGCGGCCCAGTCGGCTTCCGTAGGCGCAGCCGTGGTGGGCGTCGAGGACCCGGCGGCGGTCGACGTGGTCGCGGAATCGTCCGGCTTGGGGCTGGGCGAGATGAGGATGTGGCGCGCAGTCCGTGTCTCGTCCGTGTAGTAGACGGACTTGTGCGCCTCGTAGTAGGCGGTTATGTCATCGTCGGGGACCGTGGTGATGTCCTTGGTCACCTCGTCGTAGACCTTCTGCAGGAGCATGGACTCCCGATAGTTGAGCTTCAACTGGTCCAAGGTCATGTTCTGGGCTGCGAGCGCCGCGTCGAACTGGGCCTGATCGCCGCCGAAGGAGTCTGCCAGGATGCCATCGATCTCTTTCTGGACATCCTCATCGGTCACGGTCAGGTTGAGCGACGGGGCTTTCTGCTTCGCGATCTCGTACGTGACCATGTAATCGAGCACGTCCCGCTGGAAATTCCCGTAGCCGTCGGGATCGCTGGTCTTGTCGGGGATCTGGCCTGCGTACTGAGTCTCAAAATCGGCCACGCGTGCGTCGAACTGTCCCTGAGTGATATAGGTCTGCCCGACCTTAGCCACGGCATCACTAGGTAGTTCGCCGCCACAGCCTGCCACCAAACCGACGGCTCCGGCCAAGACGAGCACGAGTACTGCGGCAACGAGTCTCTTTATCACGCGAACCTCACTTGATGTCGTTGAGAAGCGATGTTATCCGGAAGCGGCGCGGAAGAAGTATAGCCGCATCTGGATAAGGATGTTGTTAAGAATGCGCAAAGTCCTGCGCCGACCGCGATCGAGGCGGCGCTCACTTCGCAGGGTTTATCCAGGTGCAGCGTGGTGCTAGGATGAAGGATGTGGGAGGGCGACGACAGCCCAGGCGGACACGGCTTTCTTGTGACGGATCGCGCCTGGGACATGCTACTTCGTAGGAGGAGGGGCAATGCTAGACAAGGACAAGAGACTGGAGCAGGAGAAACCCGGCGTGCTCAAGGGCAAGTCTGTCAGCCGTCGTGAATTCCTCAAGATCGCGGGCATCGCCGGTGCGACGGTCGGTGTCGGCGCAGGTCTAGGCGGCCTGGTGGCTGCGTGCGGCGCCACAGAAGAAAGCACGACCACTACCACGGCCGCTCCGGGCACCACCACCACTACCACTGCGCCCCAGACCACGACCACCAAGGCCGCAGGGCGCGACATCATCGTCGGCCTGGTGTCGCCCCTGACCGGGCCGCTGGCCGGTTTCGGCATGCCCATGAAATTCCTGGAAGAGAAATGGGGGGAAGCTGTCGCCGATGGCGTGGAGTGCGGCGACGGCCAGACGCACAACATCATCCTCAAGCACGTGGACACCCAGTCCGACCAGAACCGCGCCGGCCAGGTGGCCGGTGATCTCATCAATAACGACAAGGTCGACGCCATCCTGGTCTCCTCGGCCCCGGACACGGTGGTCCCTGTGGCCGCGACCTGCGAGAGTTTCGGGACACCCTGCATCGCCAGCTTCGTGCCCTGGCAGCCCTTCTTCTTCGGTCTGCAGGCCGACCCGGCCAATCCTCAGCCTCTCAAGTGGGCCTACGCCCATGCGCTTGGCCTGGAGCAGATCGTTGCGGCGTTCATCGACATCTGGGAGCAGGTGGAGACGAACAAGGTGTGCGGGCTGTTCTTCGCCAACGATGCCGACGGTATAGCCTGGACCGACGAGAACACCGGCCTGCCGCCGAACATGAGGAAAGCCGGCTACACGGTCTTCAACCCGGGCCTCTACCCCGTGCCCACCGAAGACTTCACCAAGCTGATCTCTGACTACAAGAAGAACGCCTGCGAGATCTGTACCGGCACAGTCATCGCCCCGGACTTCACCAACTTCTGGAAACAGGCATACCAGCAAGGCTACCAGCCGAAAGTCCTAACCTGCGGGAAAGCCCTCCTGTTCCCGGAGACGGTGGCTGCCATCGGTGACATCGCCGTGAACGCCACGGTCGAGTTCACGTGGGGCCCGCACTGGCCCTTCAAATCCTCTTTGACCGGCGAGACCTGCCAGGAGCTTGCCGATGACTACGAGAAGCGCACTGGCAACCAATGGACTGCCCCTATCGGGACCTACGACCGCATGGAATGGCTGGTCGACGCGCTCAAGCGCACGGCGGACGTGGATGACAAGGAGCAGCTGATCGCGGCCATCGCCAGCACCAAGCTGGACACTATGCTCGGCCCCATCGACATGACTGTTCCCGCCGAGATGGGGACGTTCCACCCGGTGCCGAACGTTTACATGCCTCCGACCGGCGGCGGGCAGTGGGTCAAGGGCACCAAGCACCCGTACGAGATCGTCCAGGTCGGCAATGTATGGGCCCCCGGCACGGAGGTGCAGGCCAAAGTCCAGCCGATGCAGTACGCTTGATCGACCCGCCTCTCCTTCCGGAGGTGCGAGACCTCACGGGAGAACCACCGGCAGTTTCTCGGTAGAGACGAAGAGCCCCGCAGCGCGGGGCTCTTCGTTCTGCAGCGTCGGCGTGATCGGCGGGACAGTGCGCGGGTTCTGCGGGAGACGAGATCGGGCGCCCACGCTCGTCACAATGCGGGATACGCGACCGTCTCCCCGTACACGGTCTCGTGCGCTGCTTGCTGGGGGGTGCGAAAGAAGAATGCGACGATCGCCCCGAGCAAAGCGACTCCCGCCGCCAATATGAAAGCGGGCCGGAACGACGAGAAGGAGTCGGCGGTCCACCCGGCGACCGTCGGGCTCACCGTCTGTCCGAGGCCGTAGAACAAGGTGACAAAACCGAGGACGGCCGGCGTCAGCCTGGCCCCGAAGGCGTCGCGACAGGTGGCGGTCATGATCCCCGGGACGCTCCATGCGCTGAGCCCGAAAAGGACCGCGGAAAGTACCAGGCTCGGCCATGACGTCCAAAAAGCGAACAACGTGAAAGACGCTGCGTTCAGGAAGCAGACCGATGCGAGCGCGTTGCCCCGCCCGATGCGGTCGGAAGCGTGACCCCAGAGGATGCCGCAAGGAAAGCTCGCCCACCCGACCACCATGAAGAGCGTGCCGGCCACCTCGGGACTGTAACCGGCGTCGTCGATCAACCGCTTGGTGAAGAAGGTCACGTAGATGAGATACGAGAAGCCGAACAGCAGGTAGACGAGGGCCAAATGAAGTGCCGGTCTCGAGCTTAACGTTCTCCAGATGTGGGTGGTCCTATCGCCGATAGGCGTGGGAACGGCGCTGTATAGAAAGCGCTTCTCCCGCGGCGCTTCGCGAAATACCAGGTAAGCGGCCACGGCCATCGCCAGGGCTATCCCACCGAAGAGATGCCACGGGATCCGCCACCCCTCCTCGCCTCCGGCCGCGATCAGCCGGGGCACCGTGGGTCCGGTGACCACGAGTGCGATCGAGGTACCGATAAAAGGTACTCCGCTGGCCAGACCTCGTCGGCGAGGCTCGAACCACCCCGATACGAGGGCCATCGCAGGCACCGTACCAACCGATGTCCCTATCCCGGTCATCGCTCGAGCAACCGCAGCCGAGCCGACTCCGGTGGCGAAGCCCGCGAGCACCAACCCCAGTCCCACAAGGGCCAGACCCGCCGCCGTCACCGCGCGTGCGCCGAAACGCGAGGCGAGCAGGCCTCCGATCGCGGCGGAGACCGTGAAGCCGGCGAGGTTGGCGGTAGCCAGGAAGCCGGCCTCGGTGTTACTCATACCCAGATCCTTCTGCATGAAGGGGAGGATGGAGGTGTAGCCGAACCGCCCCAAGCCGATGGCGCCGAACATAACAAGCATGGCCATCGCCAGGATGACCCATCGGTATCTTGACCGGTAGGCGCCGTCCGCCCGGGTGGACTGCTTTCCCCCTACCGTTATTCTCCTGGACTTTGAGGAGGGGGCGCTGAAACGACCTGGGCGAGGGCCGGGCCGCTTCCGCGAAGATACAGAGTGAGCGCCTGCTCGAGTTCGCGGAAGATGGTCTCGCTGCTGATGCCGTAGTACAGCTCGTGTTCCTGTCCGAACACCATCCGTCCCCGTATGACGGCCGCGTAGATACCGTAGGCCATGCTGATGGCCAAGACCGGGTCGGCGTGACCGATCTCGTCGCGGTGTCTCAAGAGGACCGCGGTGAGCGCCTTCCTGCGCTCCCGGTTGACGCGTTCTCCGCGCGCTCGTAGCACGGGGTCGAAGACGGAATTCATCATGAAGGCGCGAGAGAGTTCGAGCTCCCCGGTCACGCGCCGGATGAGCACACCGATCGCGCGCTCCACTGCGTCGGCCAGAGTCTCGGGAGAGTCGGGCTGCTCCGAGAGCTCTGCGTGTATGAGAGGTTCCAGCCTGTTG
This sequence comes from bacterium, assembly GCA_043801935.1. Taxonomy (GTDB): domain Bacteria; phylum Actinomycetota; class Thermoleophilia; order RBG-16-64-13; family RBG-16-64-13; genus JAZDLO01. The sequence goes on along the minus strand of JAZDLO010000124.1, from coordinate 1,047 downwards.
TGAAAACGGTCTTGCAGCACGCGTAAGAGCGCGGTCTTATCCGGGAAACGGGTATAGAAGGCACCCACGGACAGTCCGGCTCGGTTCAACACACTGGCGACGGTCAGCGACTCGAGTCCCTCGGCGCGGATCTGTTGCTCGGCCGCGTCGAGCAGTCGTTCGAGGGACTCTCTGCTCCGCTTCTGACGGGGAACGCGATAAGTGGGCGCAGCCTGCTCCATGAGCATCAGTATATCGCCGGGAGATGGGCACGACTCACGCAACCCCGATACGGCTGATATCCTTTGCCTGAACAGGCGGCTGGTCTCCTTGGGAGTACGCCGCGCCACTCGAGGCGGCGAGTCCGTGGAGCAAAGGAGTGACATGTACAAGGGCGGCTACACCGGCAAGATCCTCAGGGTCAACCTTACCGAAAAGAGTTTCAAGGAAGAGCCGTTACCTCTCGAAGTGGCTCAGGACTTCATAGGTGGCTCGGGATTCACCGTCAAGTACCTCTACGACGAGGTTCCCGCGGATTGCGATCCTCTCGGCCCCGAGAACAAGCTCATCTATGCCCCGGGACCCTTCACCGGTACCACCATTCCCTGTAACAGCCGGCTGTGCATCAATGCCAAGTCTCCCGCTACCGGGGCCATGGGGGTGGCCACCACGGGCGGACATTTCCCGGTGGAGATGAAGCGGGCCGGCGACGCCGTGAACAGCAGCGAGGGCAGGGCCGAAGAGCCCACCTAACTTTGGATCACGAACTCCGAGGTCAAGTTCCGCTCGGCCAAGGATCTCTGGGGGTTGCCCAGCTTCGACACGCAGGCTGCGATCAAAGACGAGTTGCACGACCAGAACATCCGGGTCAGTTGCATCGGCCCCGCCGGGGAGAAGCTGTCCCGCATGGCCTGCCTGGTCAACGAACGCCGGGTGGCGGGCCGCAAGGGTCTCGGCGCGGTCATGGGTTCCAAGAACCTGAAGGCCATCGCCCTCCGTGGTGACCTTCAGATGGAGATCGCCGACAAGGAGAAGTACACAGCCGCCCGCAAGCGGATGCTCGAGGGG
>JAZDLO010000123.1:0-11371 GCA_043801935.1 bacterium | reverse complement strand
GATACTAGGAGCCGGTATGGTCGATCCGAACGTGTTCGGCTTTGTCGATTACGATCCCGAGGTCTATTCCGGCTTCGCCTTCGGCATGGGCATAGAACGGATCGCCATGCTAAAGCACGGAGTGAACGACCTGCGCCTTTTTTTTGAGAACGACCTGCGCTTCCTGCGCCAGTTCTGACCGGAGACGCTATGAAAGCCCCCTTATCCTGGCTACGTGAGTATGTGCCTATCGAGATAACCGTGGAGGAGTTGTCGTCCCGGCTCGCCCTCACCGGTACCGAGGTCGAGCGCGTGAGCGAGGTGGGAGTGCCGGGGGACGAGGAGAACCTCGAGCGTTTCGTAGTGGGCAAAGTGCTGGACTGCCGGCGGCACCTAGACGCCGACAAGCTTTCGGTCTGCTCGGTTGACGTGGGCGAAGGTGAAGCCCGCACTATCGTGTGCGGTGCCCCCAACGTGGCGACCGGGCAAACGGTGGCCGTCGTTCTTCCCGGAGGGGTCATGCCCGACGGCACCCGCATCCGTGATGCCAAACTGCGCGGGGTCCAGTCGGCGGGGATGATCCTGTCGGAGGCAGAGTTGGGGCTTGCCGCCAAGAGTCCGGGGATCATGGTCCTGCCCGATGCGTGGGAAGCCGGGGAGTTGCTCATCGACCACTTCGCGCTGACCGACTGGGTGCTGGAAGTGGAGGTGACGCCCAACCGGCCCGATTGCCTATCGATCCGCGGACTGGCGCGCGAGATCGCCGCCATCACCGAGGTCTCTTTCGACGAGGACATCGGCTTCTCGCATCCCTGGGGCGACCGGCCGATCGATCAGGATATCGCGATCGAGGTGCACGATCCGGATCTTTGCCCCCGTTACACGGCCCGCGTCATCCGTGGTGTGACGATTGCCGAATCGCCCCTGTGGCTGAAGGCCTGCATCTGCCACGCGGGGATGCGGCCCATAAGCAATGTGGTCGACGTCACCAACTACGTTCTGTGGTCGCTGGGGCAGCCGCTGCACGCCTTCGATCTGTGCACGGTACGGGGAGGGCGCATCATCGTGCGTCGGGCCCATCCAGGTGAGACGATAACCACCCTTGACAACGAAGCCCGGGTGCTGACGGAGGACATGCTCGTCATCGCGGACGCCGACCGGGCCTCGGTGGTGGCCGGCATCATGGGCGGGCTCGACAGCGAAGTTACCGACAGCACGACCGACATCCTTTTGGAAGGAGCCAACTTCGCCGGTCCCTCCATCATGCGCACGTCGGGCGCCCTGGGCCTCCGTTCCGAGGCGTCCACGCGCTATGAGAAAGGCCTCGACCCGGGTCTGATCCCGCTCGCCTTGGACGCGGCCTGTCATCTTCTCGTCGATATCTGCGGCGGTACGGTATCCGTCGGTACGATCGACGTGCGGTCTCCTCTGAGCGCCGAGAAGGTTGTGAAGCTCCGCCCGGGCCGCGTCGAGCACGTGCTGGGCGCCGCTGTTCCGGCCGCCCAGATCACGGCCATCTTGGCTCGGCTGGGCTGCAACGTAAGCGAATGCGGCGAAGACTTCTTGGTGACGGTCCCGGGCTTCCGGGCCGACCTTGAACGGGAGATCGACCTGATCGAGGAGGTCGCCCGTGTCCATGGTCTGGACCAGATACCGTCCACTCTGCCTGCGCGGCGGGCCGGGAAGGGAGGCCTTGACAGGTCGCAGGCGCAGAGACGACACATCGAAGATCTGCTCGCGGGGGCCGGCCTCTCCCAGGTGATCACGTATAGCTTCGGTGACGACAAGTGGTACGACCGCCTCCGCCTTGCTCCCGAGGACCGACGGCGGATGGACGTGAAGATCGCCAACCCGCTGAGCAGCGACCAGGCGTTCATGTGGACCATGCTCCTGCCCGCACTGCTGGACGCGGTGCGCAAGAACCTCGCCGTTCGCGAGGAGCGGGTGCACATATTCGAGGTGGGGCGGGTGTTCCGACCCTCGGAGGGGATCCTCCCGGAAGAGAAGACGCAGGTGGGCATCCTCATCGCCGGTGAATGGGACGGTGATTCCTGGCTGCGTTCCGGTGTGACCGTCGACTACTACCTCATCAAGGGGCTGATCGAGCGGCTGGCTGCCGGACTGGGGTGCAGGTTGGACTACGGGCCGAGCGACGACCGCTTCCTCCACCCGGGAAAAGGTGCGGCCGTCCACGACGCCGGCGGCCGGCACGTCGGGTGGCTCGGTGAGGTCCACCCGCTTGTAATCCAGGCGTACGATCTGCGCGCCCCTGTTGTGGCTGCCGAGCTCGATCTCGATGCTCTTATCGACGCCTCCGTCGCGGTGCCCATGTTCCGCGATCTGCTCGGCTACCCCGCGGTGGAGCAGGATCTCGCGCTGGTCATGGACGCGCAGGTGCCGGCGGCCGCGGTCATGGAGGCCCTGCGCATGGCGGGCGGGGAGCTCTTGGAGGATATGTGGGTCTTCGATGTCTACGAGGGGGCGCAGGTGCCGCCGGGCAAGAAGAGTCTGGCTCTGCGCCTGAGCTTCCGAGCATCGGACCGCACGCTCAGCGACGCCGAGGTGAACGAGGTCCGCGCCGGCATGCTACGGCAGGTCGGAGCAAGCCTGGGTGCCGAGTTGCGCGCCTGACCCGGAGTCGGCGGCCCGGGCACCGAGACCGCGCACCCGGCTCGGACGCAGCGACCCCGAGGCGGCGACTTCCGCGCTCGGCCGTGCTGGGGGGATGGGGGCACAGTTCGCCCCCACGCCCTTGACGCATGATATTGCAAATTTGTGTATAATCATGCACTCTTCGGCGGCGACCGAAAGGTGAGCGGGTGATCTTAGCGAGCATAGTAGGGGCGACCGGCTATGCCGGAGCCGTTCTCACCGACATCCTGGCCGAGCATCCGGATGTGCGTCTGCGTGTTCTGACCTCCAAGTCATATGTGGGCCGAAGTGTGGCCGAGGTCTTCCCGCATCTACGGGTCGAGGGACGCTACGACCGGTATACGCTTGACGCCGTGGCCGGCTCGGATGTCGTGTTCGTCTGCTATCCGCACGGTGAAGCCCACGTGGCGGTGGCTGAACTGATCGATGCGGGTCTTCGCGTCGTCGATCTCAGCGCCGACTTCCGGCTAAAGGATCCCCGGGCCTACAGCGAGTGGTATGACTTCGTGCATCCGCGGCCCGACCTGGTCGAGGAAGCGGTGTTCGGCCTGCCCGAGGTCTATCGGTCCGAAGCAGCCGAGGCGCGGTTGGTGGCCAACCCGGGCTGCTATCCCACCGGGATGCTCTTGGGATTGTTGCCCGTCGCCGGCGACGTCGATGACGGCGGAGTGATGGTCGATGCGAAGTCAGGAGTGTCGGGGGCGGGGCGTTCCCCCTCGGAGAAGACTCATTTCTGTGCGGTCAACGACAACTTCCGCGCCTACAGTGAGGTCGGGCACCGGCATACCCCGGAAATGGTGCAGGAGTTGACCGCGGCCGCCGGCCGTCCGTTGCCTGTGTCCTTCACCCCCCATCTGCTGCCGGTGGACCGGGGGATCCTCACGACCATGTACTTCCGCCCGCGCGCCGGCCTAGCCGGGAACGATTCGTGGTTGAAGAAGTATCAAGCCTTCTACGCGGGCGAGCCCTTCGTCGAGGTAAGTGGGCACGTGCCCAGTCTGGCCGAGGTGACGCACACGAATCTCTGCTGCCTCACCGTGCGCGAGGATGCGGCCGCCGGAGTGGTCAAGGTCTTTACCGTCATCGACAATCTCGTCAAAGGCGCGTCCGGGCAGGCGGTCCAGAACATGAACTGCATGTTCGGGCTCGCTGAGGACGCGGGATTGAGGAGGAAAGTATGAGCGGCGTCGGCGGACCGAATCACCCGGTGGTCATCGCCCCGCATGATTCCCGTTTCTTCAGGGTGCCGGATGCCGCGCGCCTGGTGGAGCCTGCCGAAGGTTCTCCAGGTGCTACCTTCCCGGACGGGTTCCTGGCCGGCGGCGTGGTGACCGGCCTGAAGAGCAGCGGAGATCTGGATGTGGGCGTGCTCGCGGTCGAGCCGAAATGGCGCGCGCGGGCTGCCTCCGCCGCCGTGTTCACCACCAATGCCTTCGCTGCCGCCCCGATCGTTCTCAATGGGACGGAGTGCGACCTGAGTCACCTCGTCGCCGTGACCATGAACAGCGCGAATGCCAATGCGTGCACGGGCGCCCCCGGGCTCGCGGTGGCCCGGGCGATGCAGACCGCCTGTGCGAAAGCCCTCGGCGTGAAGCCCTCGGCGGTGGCCGTGGGGTCGACGGGCATCATCGGAGTACAACTCGATGCCGCCATTATGGCAGCCGGTGTGACCAAGGCCGCGGCCGCGATCGATCCAAGCGGTGGTCCCGAGTTCAATCGCAGCATCATGACCACCGACCGCTTTCCGAAGATGTGCGCCTTGGAGGTCGATACGGCCGGCGGGGCCGTTCGCCTAGGCGTATGCGCCAAGGGCGCGGGGATGATCTCCCCGGCAATGGCGACCATGTTGTGCGTGGCGACCACCGACGCGGTGTTGGCCCCCGAAGAGATGCAGTCCCTGTTGGGCAAGGCTGTGACCCGCTCGTTCAATCGCGTGACGGTCGACGGTGAGATGAGCACCAACGACTCGGTCTTCTTCCTGTCCAGCGGCGCTTCAGGGGTGCGCCCGGAAGCACGCGACCTGGCCCTGCTCGGCGATGCTCTCGAAGCCATGCTCCTGCGGGTCGCCCTCATGATGGTCGCCGACGGGGAGGGGGCGACCAAGATAATGCGGCTGAACGTGCTGGGAGCGGAGACCGAGAGGGATGCGGTCACCGTGGCCCGGGCCATCGCCGGCTCTCCCTTGGTCAAGACGGCCATGCACGGAGGCGATCCGAACTGGGGCCGGATCATAAGTTCAGCGGGAGCCGCCATGGCCGGCCGATCCCTGCCCGAGGCCTGTCTCCGACTGTGTGGGGTGACCGTAGTAGATGGCGGAACAGCCCGTGCGGTGTCTGCGGCCGATCAGGCGCAGATGAGCGCCGCCATGAAGCAGCCCGAGATCGACATCCGTTTGGATCTGGGGCTCGGAGCGGTCTCCACGGAACTGTTCTTCGCCGACATGGGCCACGAATACATCACTATCAACGCCGAATACCATTCATAGGACGGTCATGCGCGAGATATACCGCAAGCGGGTGGAGACACTCCTCGAATCGCTCCCTTACATCCGCATGTTCAGCGGGACCACCATGGTCATCAAGTATGGGGGGGCGGCCATGAGTTCCGCCGATCTCAAAGACGAGTTCGCCACCGACATCGCGCTCCTGCGCTATGTGGGCATCAAACCCATCATCGTGCACGGAGGCGGCAATGAGGTAAGCGGGTACATGCGGCGGCTCGATCTTCCCGTAAGGTTCGTGGAAGGACTCCGGGTCACCGATCTGGCCACCATGGAAGTGGCCAAGATGGTGCTGGTGGGCAAGGTGAACAAAGAGATTGTCAGCCTCATCAACGGCAAAGGCGCACGCGCTGTGGGGCTGTGCGGCGATGACGGTTATCTGCTGCGGGCGAAACCGGTGCTCAAGCGGGGCCCGGACGGCACTCTGCTCGACCTAGGTCTGGTGGGTGAGGTCGTGGAGGTCAACACCGGGCTTCTCAGCCTCCTGGAGGCCGACTACGTGCCGGTGGTGGCGTCGGTGGGAGCTGGGAGCGGGGGGGAGAGCTACAACATCAACGCAGACTCGGTGGCCGGCGCACTGGCGGCGGCTCTCAAGGCGGAAAAGGTCATCTTTCTGACGGATGTCTCCGGTCTCCGCACCGATCTTGAGGATGAGTCGTCTCTCTTGTCGGAATGCACGGTGGATGACGTGAACGAACTGCTGGAGAGCGGGAAGGTCTCCAAGGGGATGATCCCCAAGTTGGAAGCAGTGCTCACCAGCCTTGAGGGCGGGGTGGGAGCGGCCCACATCATCGACGGGCGCATCGCCCACTCGGTCCTTTTGGAGATCATGACCGACGATGCCGGGCTGGGCACGAAGATCGTCTCTGGGAGTGGGCTGTCCCCCGCGTAGGAAAGGTGCAAATGAACGTCAGGCATTTCCTCACAGTCCCCGATCTGAGCAAAGCGGAATTCGAGGCCGTGCTGGCCCAGGCCGCAACGTGGAAGCAGAAGCCGCATGGTGATCTTCTGGCCGGCAAGACCGTCGCTCTCGTCTTCGGCAAACCGTCCACCCGCACCCGGGTCTCCTTCAGCGTGGGGGTCCATCAGCTTGGAGGGATGCCGCTCTACCTCTCCGAGCAGGAACTGCAGATGCGCAAGTCTGAGAGCATCGAGGACACGGCTCGGGTCCTCTCCCGCTACGTCGATGCGATCGTGATCCGAACCTTCGCCCAGAACGACGTCGAAGACCTGGCGGCGGCCGCCTCCGTGCCGGTCATCAACGCTCTCACCGACGACGATCATCCCTGTCAGGCCCTCGCCGATCTCTTCACATTCAGGGAGCGCTTCGGCGACTCGGCGGGCCGCAAGATCGTCTACCTGGGCGACGGCAACAACGTGGCCGCCTCTCTGGCTGAGGCCGGGGCTATGGCCGGCGTCGATGTGTGTCTAAGTGTACCGGAAGGGTGCGAGCTGCCGCCTGCCAAGATGGCCTCCATCACCGCGCTGGCGGCTCTCCACGGGACCAACGTCTGGGTGGAGCGCGACCCTCAGGTCGCGGCGCTGGGCGCCTCGGCGTTGTACGCCGACGTGTGGATCAGCATGGGGCAGCAGCAAGACGCTGCCAAGGTGGCGGCGTTGCATCCCTATCAGGTGAATGCGATCCTGCTCACGCGAGCCCGCCCGGACGCCATCGTGCTGCACTGCCTGCCGGCACATCGGGGGCAGGAGATCACCGACGACGTGATGGACGGTCCTCAGTCTGCGGTGTTCGACCAGGCTGAGAACCGGCTCCACGTTCAGAAGGCTCTCATGGCCTTCTTGGTGGGCGGCCGCCTCTCGTGAACAAGCGCCAAAGACAGCAGATCATCCGCAGGGTCCTCAAGAGCCGGCCGATCGCCAGTCAGCGGGAGCTCGTCGACGAGCTGGGTGCGGCCGGCTGCGAGGTTACCCAGGCAACGATCAGTCGCGATCTTCGGGAGATCGGCCTCCAGAAGGGTCGAGACCCTGCGGGGCGGGTGCGCTATGTGTTCGTCCCCAGTACGGAAGAGCGTCCGGATCCGCCGGCTGCCTGCGGCAGGATGCTGAAGGAATTCGGGCGCGGCCTGGAGATGGCCCAGAACCTGCTGGTGCTCCGGTGTGACCCCGGGACCGCTCCCGGCCTGGGCCGAGTGATAGACGAGCTTGAACACGGGCTGATCCTTGGCTGCGTGGCAGGAGACGACACTGTGATCCTCGTCACCAAAGACGTGCAGGCGGCGGAAGCCGTCAGAGCCTATCTCACACGATTAGGAGGGTGAAGTAGATGAGCAAGGAAAAGTGCGTGTTGGCCTACTCCGGTGGGCTGGACACGTCGGCGTTGATCCCGTACATGATGGAGAACTACGGCTACGAGATTATCGCCGCACTGGTGGATGTCGGCCGCATGAAGGACGTCGAGGGCCTCCGCCGGCGGGCGCTGAAGGCCGGCGCGGTGGAGTCGGTGGTCGTCGATGCCAAGGAGGAGTTCCTCCGGGATTTCGCCTTTCCGGCGCTGAAGGCCAACGCTCTCTATGAGGAGAAGTACCCACTGCATTCGGCGCTCTCGCGCCCGCTGATCTCCAAGAAGATGGTGGAGCTGGCCCACGAGTATGGGGCGAAAGTGGTGGCGCATGGCTGCACTGCCAAAGGCAACGACCAAGTGCGCATCGATGTCTCCATCCGGTGTTTGGATCCCTCCATCACCGTGCTGGGGCCGGCTCGCGAGTGGAACATGACCCGTCAGCAGCTTCTCGACTACATCGCAGCGCGAGGCCTAGAACTACCTCTGACGAAGAAGAACCCCTATTCCATCGACGAGAACCTCTGGGGCCGAGCTATCGAGTGCGGAGAGCTCGAAGATCCCTGGCAGGCCGCTCCCGACGACGCCTATATCTTCACGGTGGACCCCAAGGACGCTCCCGATGAGGGCGTGGAGGTGGTCATCGGTTTTGAGTCCGGGATCCCGGTGTCGCTGGACGGCAAGGCTGTGGCATCGGTCGAGTTGGTCGAGACCGTGGATAAGATCGGCGGAGCCCATGGCTTCGGGCGGGTGGACATGGTCGAGAACCGCCTGGTGGGCATCAAGAGCCGCGAGACTTACGAAGTGGCGGGTTCGCTTTCGCTCATCATGGCTCACCGCGAGATCGAAGATCTGACCTTGACCCGAGAGCTCCAGCATTTCAAGCGCATGATCGACCAACGGATGACGGAACTCATATACGATGGTCTGTGGTTCAGCCCCTTGGCCGAGGCCTTGCGTGCGTTCATCGACGAGAGCCAGAAGCACGTGACAGGTGAGGCTCGCCTGCGCTACTTCAAAGGATCATGCCGGCCGGTAGGACGGCGCTCTCCCAACTCGCTCTATGTAAGCAAACTGGCCACATACGGCGCGGGCGACACCTTCAGTCACGAATCCGCTCAGGGCTTCATCCAGCTGTGGGGACTGCCGGTTGAAGTGTGGGCCCGCAGCCGGCGAGGTCTGCTTTGACCGATCCCGCCACAAGCGACGGCACCGACAAGCCCTGGGGTGGCCGTTTCACGGCCGCTCAAGCGCCACTCTTCGAGCGGCTCAACGCCTCGATCCCGTTCGATCACGTGTTGGCTCCCTATGATGTGGCCGGGTCATGCGCTCACGTCCGTATGCTGGCTTCCATCGGCGTCCTTGCCTCGAAGGAGCGTGACCGGCTGCTGGAAGGGCTGGCTCAGGTGGCCAGGGAGGTGGAGGAGGGGAGCTTCGTCTGGGATCTGCACGACGAGGACATCCACATGGCCATCGAACGGCGTCTGATCGAGATCACCGGTCCGGTAGGAGGCAAGGTCCACACCGGGAGAAGCCGCAACGACCAGGTGGCGCTCGACCTACAACTCTATCTTCGTGCGGCCGTCAGCGGCCACCAAGACCGTCTGAGCGGGCTCATGGCAGCCCTGCTGGCTCAGGCTGAGGCGGGACAGACCATCATCATCCCCGGATACACGCACCTGCAACGGGCCCAGCCGGTGGTGGTCGCTCATCATCTGCTCGCGTACTTCTTCATGTTCGAACGGGACTGGATGCGGTTCTCCACCTGGACTGAAGCCTCGTGGATGCCGCTCGGAGCGGGAGCTCTGGCCGGGGTCAACTACCCCCTGGATCGGGAGCAGGTCGCTGCCGAGCTCGGGTTCGCTCGGGTGACCCCCAACGCCATGGATGCGGTAGCCGCCCGCGATGCCGCCTTCGCCTATTTGGCCATAGTTACGAACTGCGCCCTCACCCTGTCTCGTTTGGCCGAGGAGATGGTGCTGTGGAGCAGCCAGGAATTCGGGCTGGCTTCACTTCCCGAATCCTGGACTTCGGGATCGAGCATCATGCCGCAGAAGCGTAATCCCGACGGCGCCGAGCTCGTCCGGGCAAAGGCGGCGGGTTTTCTTGCCCGGCTGCAAGGCCTGGGCGCCCTGCTGAAGGGCCTCCCGCTCGCCTATAACAAGGACCTGCAGGAAGACAAGCTCTATGTGTTCGGCAGTCGGGAGGAGCTCGATCTCTGCGTGGAAGCGATGACGGCCATGGTAGAAGGACTTGCCTTTGACCGGGAACGGGGACGGCACGCGGCCGAACGAGGCTATGCCCAGGCCACCGACGTAGCCGACTACTTGGTTCAAAAGGGCCTGCCTTTCCGGGAAGCCCACCGGCTTGCCGGGCGGTTGGTCGCGCGCTTGGCCGCGGAAGGCCAGCCTTTCGCGGAGGCTACGCTTGCCGAGCTGCAGCAGATCAGCCCGTTGTTCGACGACGGGTATTACGCGGTCGTCGACCTCGAAAGAGTGGTGGCCGCGAAGATCTCGCCGGGGGGGACGGCGCCGGAACGCGTGGCGGAACAGCTCGCTCTCGCCCGGCGAGTGCTGGCGGGGCTCAGTGGGCCTCCGCCCCTCACCCCGCCCGGCGAACTCACTTAGGCGCCCGCCCGGCCATTCGCCGCGAAAGGCCGGGGGGCGCCGCCTGCTAAGATGGGTTGATGAGCCTCAGCCTCCCCCGCAGCGTGCGTCACCATCTGCCCCCTGGACACGTACTGATGCCCGAGTTCTTTGCCCGACCGGCGGATGAGGTGGCACCGGATCTGATCGGCAAGATACTTTGGCGCTCCGGCGTCGGCGGGGGTCGGCTTACAGAGGTCGAGGCCTACCTTCCCCAGAACGATCCCGCCTGTCACGCGGCACGCGGCCGAACGGTGCGCAACGCCGCTATGTTCGGGCCGCCAGGCTGCGTGTACGTCTACCTGAGCTACGGTGTACATGTGCTTCTCAACCTTGTATGCGATCAGGAGTCGGTCGGGTCGGCCGTGCTCGTCCGCTCTTTTGAGCCCGTGGGCGACACGACCCAACTTCTCATGAACCGAGCGCCCCGGGGGCGTTCGACCCAGTCCGCCAGAAGCAAGAACGCCCCGTCGAGCCTTTCCTGCGACGGCCGGCGACTCTCGTGTGGCCCCGGACGCGTCGGGCAGGCGCTGGGGCTCCATCTGGGATTGAACGGTCTTCCCTTGGGTGGATCTTCGGGGCTGTATGTCATCGAAGACGGCGTTATTCCCGAAATCGCTCGTACGACGAGAGTCGGCATCTCCCAGGGCAATCATTTACCCCTGAGGTTCTATATGACGGACAATGGCTACGTTACTCAAGGCGCGCGGCGGACGGGAGGCCAGTGAGCATGAAACTGCGGGACATGTATGAGACGGCGTTTCGGGCGGGCATGGCCGCCGACCCCAGGGGCGAGGACGGGGTGGCTCGCGTGCTGGAGCTGGCCCGCAAGGACCATGCTGCCATGGCGAAGGAAAAACGTTGGGAGTTCGACCTCGAATCACTGGTCAATCCGTACGCCGACACCCGGATCCTCGTGGGCGATCCGGAGCGGGAAGTGACGGGGATCCTCGTGGGGATCGATCTGGAGGTCGGTGAGGTGCTGCTTGCCGACGCTTTGCGCGCCAAGGGCCGGACCATCGATCTCCTCCTTGCCCACCATCCAGAGGGCCGGGCGGTCGCCCGCCTCGAGGAGGTCATGGGGGTACAGGCCGACATCTGGCGCCGGTTCGGCGTGTCCGTAGCCTACGGCGATGCGGTCTTGAGCGATCGCATGGCCGAAGTCATGCGCGCCATACATCCGCGCAACAACGAGCAGTCGCTCGCGGCCGCTCGTCTCCTCGATCTGCCGTTCATGTGCTGCCACACCCCCGCCGACAACAGCGTCAACCGCTACGTGCAGGCTCGCTGCGACGA
>JAZDLO010000120.1:0-4198 GCA_043801935.1 bacterium | reverse complement strand
CAACTCCGGGCGAGGTGAATCGCGGAGCACCAACCGACACTCCACCCCCTCCAGCACGCTCAGCAGCACCGGCAGCGTCACCTCGACGCTGCCGCTGTTGCGCCCGGCAGAGCGCACCTTCCTGGCGCCGAGATGCATCAGGCCTCGTCTCTGCCCGGGCCCACGGCCCGGGCTAGACAGCCTAGCACACTGTCTAGCAGAACTCCCCCCCGAACAAATAAACTCAACGCGCCTCTCTCTTCGGGCAGCGGACGACCACCTAGGGCGGTCGTCCGCTGATACATGTCAGCGCCTTTATGCGACGAGCAGACGTCTCCCTGCAGCCGTTGCGGCCGGGAGACTCGTGGCGCCTGCTATCCGGACTCGGTCAGCCTCTCCGCTTGGTCTACCCACTCCTCGATCCGCGCCATTCGCGCTACATCACCGAGCTCCAGCCGGAGCTTGTCGACATCCGCCTTGGCCAGCTTCGCGAACGAGAAAACACCCGCCGCGTTCAGATGCGCCTGCATCCCGGGGCCTATGCCACGGATGCGGGTGAGATCGTCATGAACGTCTTCCGCAGGTTCAGCGAGAGCCACCGGCTCCGGTTCAGGTGCGAGCACCACTGGTTCAGGTGCAGGCTCGGGTTCAGGTGCAGGCTCGGGTTCAGGTGCGAGCACCACCGGTTCAGGTGCAGGCTCGGGTTCAGGTACCACCACCGACTTGGAAGCCGGCTTGGGAGCCACCGGCTTGGGAGCCAAGGATGCGCCCCCACGGCGCTCTGCCATGGCGGCAGCTATCGAATCCCAACCCGCACGCCGTACTGCCACCTCGGCCACGCGCTCATCACGTTCGGCGGCCCCATCGGCAGCCAGTTTGGCGCGGTCATCCGACAAGTGGGCGCGCAGCTCCGCTGCCATGGCGGCATGGTCCTGCTCAAGCTCACTCAGCATGGCGGCCCCATCGGCAGCCAGTTTCGCGCGGTCTTCCGACAAGTGGGCACGCTGCTCCTTGGCCATGGCGGCATGGGCTTCGTCCAGCTCACTCAGCAGGGCTGCGACGTCGGTGCGCCTTGCGGCCACATCTGCCTTCAACCGCTCATCTTGCTCCTTGGCCATGGCGGCATGGGCTTCGTCAAAGTCACGGAGCTCCTCGGCGGTGTCCATGCGAATCCCGGCGATTGCCGCAATTCGCGTGTCCCAGGCCGCGAGGATGTCCGCGCTCAAAGCCACCATATCTTCAACTAGTGCCATACATCACCTCCAATCACCTCGTACATCATGCACTTGAAGGGGCACAACGAACGGCGTTGCGGAAACCGCCTAGCCAGTCGCCGTGCCCCTTCGAGCACTCTGACTGGTTTCCCTACGCAGGAATAGCCGCTGTTGCGGTGAGACCCACTGCTTCAGCGTACTTGAGCCAGGTGTCAACGCTGGCCACAACGACCCGAGCTTCGATAGCGAGCAGTTCGATCCCCACCAGGGAGACACGAACCCAAGCGTCGACCACGAGCCCTTTGTCCAGGATGCGGTCGATGACTTCCGCCAGACTGCTGGAACCGATCGCCTTCTCAACTGCCATGAATGCCACCTTTCTTTGGTCGTTACCCTCGCCGTTCGGCTGTGAACTCTCCGTCCCCGAACCGCACATCAATTATCGGCCTAACCTAGTAAAACACGCGTTTGTCTCTGGTATGGGCGGCGTGTGAGTATCACTAGAGATACGTGGGTTAAACGTAAGACATACGTTAGGGCGCATGCGCGTGGCCACGAAGCGGTGCAGCGGGCCAGCCGCCCCGCCCGGGCTCAGTTGGTGATCCCGTTGAGGCGCCGGTCCAGGATATAGCCGTACCGGGGAACCGTACGGATGAAGATAGGCTTGGCGGGGTCCTGTTCTATCTTCTCGCGGAGGTTCTTGACGTGCCCGCGCGCCAGGCCGGGGTCGCTCGTCCCCGGTGGATAGCCCCACACCTGGTTCAGCAACTGTCGAGCGGAGAAGACTTCCCCGGGATGGGCCATCAGGAAGGCCAGCAGGGCCAACTCGGCCGGGGTCACCGAGACGGGCGCACCCTGGACATCCAGACTCTTTGCGCCCAGGTCGAGGCGCAGCGGACCCACCGTCAGGAACTTCGGGTTCTCGACCACATCGCGATGCACGCCGTTCGATCGCCGCAGTAGCGCCCTGATCCTGGCCTTGAGCTCTTCCACATCGAACGGCTTTCCCAGATAGTCGTCGCCGCCTTCGTCCAGGCCTTTGATGCGGTCTGCGACGGCCTGACGGGTGCTAAGGAACAGAATGGGGATGGAGGCCAGTCCGACGTCGCGCCGCAGCTCATGACACAGCTCTATCCCATCGAGCCTAGGCATGACTATGTCCAGCACGATCACATCCGGCCGCTGCTCCCTGGCAAGAACCAAAGCGTCCGCGCCATTGTAGGCAGCGACGACCTCGTACCCTTCGTCCGTCAGAGCGTATCGCACGCCCCAGACCAGGTCGGGCTCGTCATCAACTAGCAGAACGCGCACCAAGGCTAGCAGGCCTCCCGGCGTTGTCGGTTGATCTCCACACCGTAGTTCGCCATCTGCCGTACCTCGTCCAGCATGAAGGGTTTGGGAATGAACCCGATCACGCGTCCGTTCTTCAAGCTCTCCTGCACCATGCGGTCCTCGGCATAATAGTAGGCGGAAACGAGGACGACGCCCACAATCAGGGAGCGCCGCTCAATTTCGAGGGCAAGCTCGAGCCCATCGCCATCAGGGAGCTTGGCGTCCACGAAGGCCACCTGGTAGCCGCCTCCCTCAAGCAGCGACCAACCTTCCTGCTTGGAACGGGCAATGGTCACCTCGTATCCGGCGTCGCGCAGAATGCTTTCCAAAGCCCAGCAGATGTCAGGCTCGTCATCTACCACAAGGACCCTGGGCATCATGGTGCTTCTCCTCTACGCCCCGACGCACGCGGGAGCACAACCGTGAAAACCGACCCTCGTCCCGGTTCGCTTTCCACTTCGATCGACCCAGCGTGCTGCCTTACGATGCTGTACGCGATGGAGAGACCGAGCCCCACGAACTTACCACCTGGAGGGCTGGTAGTGAAAAACGGGTCGAACAGCCTAGGCAGGTTCTCCAAGGGGATCCCTCGTCCCGTGTCCCGGAAGGCGATCCTGACCGCACCATCACGGTCTGATGTGGCGCTCGCCACTAGGCTACCACCTTCGGGCATGGCATTGCACGCGTTCAGAACAAGGTTGGTAAACACCTGCTGGAGCAGGCCGGGATTGCCCCGCACCTTGACGCCGCTCCCGACGGACTCGACGCGCGCCACCACCTGCTGAATGACAAGCTGATCTGCCAGCAACAGGAACGTGGCCTCTAGAAGCTCGCCTACATCGATCGCGGCCATCTTCTCCGCCTGAGGCCGGGCGAACTTAAGGAGGTTCTCGATAATCAGAGACGCGCGCCTGGTGGAACCGTCGATCTTCTCCAAGCATGTTTCGCGAAACGCCTGGTCATGCCACTTCTCCAGCAGCAACTGCGCACTCACGGCGATGACCGCGAGCGGATTGCGCAACTCGTGGGCGATCCCACCGGCCATGACTCCCAGGGAGGCCATCTTGTCAGATTGGACGAGGCGCTCCTCCAGCTGATGACGCTCGGTAAGGTCACGGCCCACGACGACCATGCCCGTGACCCCGCCCTTATCGTCGCGCATGGTCGAGCTACTCCACGCTATGGCCACTTCCTGCCCTCCCGCCCCGAGCAGCGCCACCTCCGCGTCCTGCGCTCTGGACCCCAGCGCCAGCCGATGCAGGATATCGCTCATAGCCTCACGGTCCTCGGGCCTGCACAGATCTACAATCGACCTGCCCTGCACCTTGTCAAGCGCCCATCCCGAAGCCCGTTCCGCCGCCGGATTCCAGCTCACGATGCGGCCTTGCCTGTCCAGGGACGCCACCAGATCGTTGGCGCACTCCACCACGCCGGCCAGGTGGACTTCCGCCCGCTTGACCTCGGCGCCCAGCCTCTCTTGCTCGGTAATATCGTCCATCAGCAGCATCACGGTCGGTTCCTCGCCCACCCCAGTGGAAAGGGGGGCGAACCGGATGAAGTAGACGTGCGTGGGTACGTTAGGCGCGCGGTACGACACTTTGCCGCCTTCAACGGCCTTCCCCGTGCGGAAGACCTCCTCGATCCTCTTGGCTACCTGCGCCTGCTCCGCCAGG
>JAZDLO010000109.1:0-2511 GCA_043801935.1 bacterium | reverse complement strand
CCTCGGTCACGGGAACCGGCTCGAAGTCGCCGCGTCCGGCGCCAAGGACGACAAGGTCCGCGCGAGCGTCCAGTGGTTCCGGGGCGACGATCTGGTCCTGAACACCACCGTGGTCACCAAGCGGGCCCACCCCGTGGTCCTCGGCGGGGTCGCGCACGATGGCGGGACGCTGATCGTGACGCTGGTGTTCCGGTAGTCTCCAATCGTAATCGTCCTCGTACTCGGATTCTTCGCAATAGGTTGGGCCCCCTTCGATTACGAGGACGAGAACGAGTACGAGCACGATCCCGCTTCCCGCCTGAATAACCCACCCCTGCCCGGCGTCCTACCATTCAGGAAGGGGGGTGATTGACGTGAAGAAGATGATACTGGTTTGGACGGCGATTCTGATGGTGACGGCGTTCCAGCCGGCGCAAGCGATCAACAGGGAATGGTCGGCGGTGCTGGGGTTCCTGGGCGGGTACATGGTGGCGAACGGCGGGTTGTCTCAACGAGCCTACTCCTGTGAACCGGTGGTCGTGGCGCCGCCGGTGGTGTACGAGAGGGTGATGGTGCAGGAGCCGGAAGCGATGGGATACTACGAATGCCAGCCCCAGCAGGTCTGGGTGCCGGGCTGGTGGAGCTCTGTGAGGACACCGTGCGGATACGTCCGCCGCACCTGGAATCCGGGTTACTACCAAGTCCAATACGTTCAGGTGTGGGTGAGCGACGGTCCCCGGCACGGGCACCGCGGGCATCACGGGCGGCGGGGGCGGTGGTAGGGGATGGGTTTCCGGTTCAGGGTTTGTCGGGTCGACTTGGGAGGTGGCAGGAGGGCTACTTCTTCCAGAACCCCGGCAGAAGCAGGGCGAGAACGGTGTAGAACTCGAGGCGGCCCAGCAGCATGCAGAGGATCAGGACGATTTTCCCCAGGGACGGGATGGCCGCGTAGTTCTGGAGCGGGCCGACGATGCCGAGGCCGGGGCCGACGCCGCCCATGGTGGCTATGACGGACGATATGGCCGAGACCATGTCCCGCGTGAAGAAACTCATGATGACGGCGGCCAAGGCCAGAAAGACGAGGTAGAGCAGGGAAAACGCGAGGATGTTCGTGGCCACATCGGGCTCGATCGGTTGGCCGCCGAGCTTCACCTGGATCACGGCCTGCGGGTGCATGAAAAGCCTGATGCGCCGCAGGATGAGCTTGCCGACCACGATGATCCGCATCTGCTTGATGGCCCCTGCCGTCGAGCCCACGCAGCCGCCCATCACCATCAGCAGCATGAGGATGATCTTCGACGCGGCGGGCCACCGGTCGAAATCGCCCGTCGAGAAGCCCGTGGTGGTCATGAGCGAGGTCGTGGCAAAGAAACCGTTTCGGGCCGCGGAGCCGAGCGTTGGATAGCTCGTATGCCAGATATTGAGCGTGACGACGCACCCGGCGGCCAGCCAGAGCCCGCAGTAGAACTTGAACTCGGAATCCCGAAAGTACACGGAGCCTTTTCCGCGCAGCGCGGCGTAGTGGAGGGCGAAGTTCGTGGCCCCCAGAAACATGAAGACCATGAGGACGATCTCAATGTACAGGCTGTTGTACGCGGCGATGCTTGCGGTCTTCGTGGAGAACCCGCCGGTGGCGACCGCGGCGAACGAATGGCAGAGCGCGTCAAACCACCGCATGCCCCCCAGTTTGAGCAGGACCGTTGCGAGGAGGCAGAGGAGGGTGTACACGCCCCAGAGGAGGGTGGCGGTGGTCGCGATGCGGGGAGTCAGGCGATCTTTGTAGGGGCCCGATACCTCGGCACGGTAGAGCTGCATTCCGCCCACGCCGAGGAAGGGGAGAATGGCCACACAGAGGACGAGGACGCCCATTCCGCCCAGGTAGTGCGTCAGCGCGCGCCACAGGAGAACGCCCTTCGCAACGGGCTCCACGACGGCGATAACGGATGCCCCCGTCGTGGTGAAGCCCGAAACGGATTCGAACAGCGCAGATACAGGGTGGGGGATGCTCCCGCTCAGTATGAACGGCAGGGCCCCGAACGCGGTCACGAAGAACCACCCGAAGGTGCCGATCCCGATGCCGTCCCGCCAGGAGAGATCCACAGGCCCCCTGCAGGCCACGCGCAGGACGACGCCCGTGGTGAGCGTGATGAGGGCGGACCACATCAGCGCGTGGCGGGCGGACAGGGGGTCGTGGAAGTAGATCGACGCGGCCCAACTGGCCACCATGGCCACGCCGATGACCATCAGCAAGAAGCCGATCACCTTCAATACCGCGCGGAAGTTCATGGTTGCCCGCCTGACGCCCTATTTCTGGAACAAGGGATCCAGTTTGCCTACCGCCTGGGGCGTCGAAAACAGGATAAGACGGTCGCCCGTCGCGAGGTGGAGGTCCCCTGTCGCCACGAGGACCTCGTCGCCGCGGCAGACGCTGGCGATGACCACCCCCTTGGGTATGTCGATGTCCTTAATGGCCTTGCCGGCCCACTTGCCCTTGGGGGGGATCACCACGTCGAGCAGTTCGCCGGGAAGCTT
>JAZDLO010000098.1:0-8244 GCA_043801935.1 bacterium | reverse complement strand
GGAGGAGTGAGGCCGAACCCAAGGGGTAGTAGAGGCCACCCCTTGCGGCGCCGCTCATTCCTGGATGAAGCAGAGGGCGACGGCGCCCGGGCCCACGTAGGTGCCTATGACCGAGCCCACCACACTGGTCAGCCTGATCTGGATCTCCCGGTCGACCACTCCCTCCACCAGTCCTCTCAGCTGCTCGAGCACGGGCAGGTTCAGGGCGTGAGACAAGCTCACATACGTGGTCAGGCCGGGCCGCGTGCGCTCGAGCAGGCCGTCGCGCATGACCTCCAAGGCCTGGCGCACTCCTCGCACCTTCTTGTAGACGTCGATGACACCCTCATCGATGCTCAACACCGGCTTGATATTCAAAAGGGTCCCCACTAGATGCGAGGCCCGCCCGATGCGGCCCCCCTTGAAGAGCTGGTCGAGCGTGGTAGGCAAGAAATAGAAGGTCTTCTCGGCCAGGAACTTGTCGATGTAGGCTTCGAACTCCTCTTCCGGCGAGCCCCTATCCAGCCGTTCCACCAGACGGTCGACGAGCAGGGCGATACCGCCGGTGGCCAGTTGGGAGTCGACCACCTTGACCCCGTCGATCTGGCTTTGGGCTACTTCGGCGCTGGCGCATGTGCCGCTGAGCTTGCCGCTCAGGTGGACCGAATAGACACGCCGATACCGCTCTCGCAGCATCTTGTAGTGTTCCAGAAAGGCCCCGGCCGAGGGCTGGGAGGTGCGCGGAAGCTCCGGGGCGGCTTTCAATCTCTGATAGAACTCGCTGGGTTCCATCTCCACCCAGTCGAGGTAGGCTTCTTCCCCGAAATAGACCGTCAGCGGAACCATACTGACATTCGCATCCGCTGCCAGGTAGTCGGGCAGGTCGGCGGTGGAATCGACGACGATCGCGGTTGATTCTCGATCTATGATCATCCTGCACTCACCTCTTCACGATCGGTGCCACGGCATCGTACTACTCAGCCGAAAGGAGCAAAGGATAGAAGGGTTGGCCGCCTTCGTGCATGTCGACCTCCACCCCCGGATAGTGCGTGCGCACGTGATCGACCACCTCGGCAGCCTGAGCGGCGTTATCGTCATCTCCTACGAGGGCGGTCAGCATCTCCCGGCCTCCATCGAGGAGCCGCGCCACCACTTCCTCGACCACGCGTCCCAGATCATGCGAGGCGACCACCACCTGGTCCTCCACCAACCCTATGAAGTCCTGTGCGTTGATCTGCACGCCATCGACCCGTGAGTCCCTCACGGCCTGCGTCACCTCGGCCGTGATGACATTGTCGAGAGCCGCCCGCATCTCTAGAACATTTTCGGGGCCCGGGCGGCGCTTGTCATATGCCACTGCGGCGCTAAGTCCGGCCTGGATGGACCGGGTGGGCACCACTAGCACGTCTCTCTCGGTGAGCTTGACCGTCTGATCGGCGGTCATGACAACATTGCTGTTGTTGGGCAGGATGATGATCGAGGGGGCCGTTGCCTCCTCCACCGCCCGCATCAGGTCTTCCGCGGAGGGGTTCATGGATTGCCCACCGTCGACGATGAAGTCCACGCCTAAGTTGCGGAAGAGCGCCTTGTTGCCTTCTCCGGCCACGACGGCCACCACCTGGGTGATTCCTGGATCTACCAGAGCGGAGCCGGCTACTTGGAGCAAACGCTCGTCGCGGGCGGCGATCTGCACCTTCATGTTGTCTATCTCTATCTCGGTCAGCGCGCCCAACGAAGTAGCCAACCCGATGACCTGACCCGGGTCGTCGGTGTGGACGTGGACCTTCAACCGGCTGCTATCTCCTACCACCAAAAGGCTGTCGCCCAGTCGGGAAAGCTTCTCTTCCAGGGAGGCTCGGTCAAGAGCCTGGCCGGTGATCAGAAAGCTCGTGCAGTAGTCAAACCGGCTCTCCGTCCCGTTTTCCTCCTCTTCGTACGAGGCGCCTTCTAAGAACATGCCTTCGAAGACCAGCGTCCGCTCGATGCGAGTGGCGATAGGGGTCTGCCAATCGCTGCGGCCGTTCGCAGCCCCTTCGACCAGCACGACCAATCCATATCCCCCCGCGTCCACAACACCCGCGTCCGCCAACACTCGAAGCAGGCTCGGAGTCCTCTCCACGCTCTTCCACCCCGCAGCCACGACCCGGTTCATGAACGCCCGTGGATCGGCGGCCTCGGGCGCCATCGCCGCGGCTTCTGCCATCTCTCGGAGGACAGTCAGCATGGTACCCTCCACCGGCCTGCGCACGGCTCGGTAGGCTGTGTCGGTAGCATGTCGAAAAGCCCGGGTGAGAGTGTTCGAGGTGATCGGGCCCGGCCGGCCGATGACCTCCATCGCTCCCCGTACGATCTGCGACAAGATCACCCCGCTGTTACCCCGTGCCCCCATGAGCGCAGCCTGAGAAATGGCAGCGCACAATTCGGCCTCGGGAAGACCCGGTGGAAGCCTGGCCACCGAGTCGATGATGCCCCGCATGGTGAGGGCCAGGTTGGTCCCAGTATCCCCATCGGGAACCGGGTAGACGTTCAGATCGTTGATCTCCTGCTTCCGTTTCTCCAAGGCCTGAAAGCCGGCACCCAAGAGAGCCCGAGCCTGTGAGACGGTGAGCAACGCTCCACTGCTATTCGCCAACCCGGACCCCCTGCACATAGATTTGCAGGGTCGTAACCGGCCGACCGGTCATTTTCTCCACGTTATAGGCCACCTGGGAGCGAACGTTGCCCGCGACCTCGGCTACGTTCAACCCATATTCGACGATGATATAGAGCTTGATCCGCAACTGGTCCGAGCCCTGCTCGACAGTAATGCCTTGAAGTAGACGGTCCCGCGAAAGAAGTGAGGCCACTCCCTGCCGCAGGCTGGGCGACGCCATGCCCACCACCCCGTAGCACTCCAGGACCGTCCAGCCTACGATGTCACCGATGGCGTGATCGGTGACGACTAAGCGGCCCTCGATCACGGACCCATGTACCGCTGCAGGCGCGCTCTCCCTGTTCACATCGGACCGGCTGGTCATTCCGCCGGGGGCTGGTCCAGAGGAACGAGCTTGTTCAGTTCGGCTAGAACGGCCTCCGGATCGATGCCATGCATTTTGGCGCCGTCTTCGATGGACTCCATGCTGACCCCCATGCAACCGATGCAGCCCATACCGTACGCGGTGAAGACATCGCGGGAGCGCGGGTCGGCCTGGAGCGCTTCCATGATCGACATATCCTTGGTAAAGATGGCCATCTCCTTTTCCCGATCGCGCACAACACGTCCCCCGATATTCTACCCTACCGACTGACGGCAAATCTCCCCTTTCTGGACTGCCCTTGTCAGACCATACGGGCCTGCGGCATACTATGACGCTCCTAAGAGCCAGCAATTCGACGAAGGATGAGCAGCCTCATGTCCAAGGTGTGCGTAGTCTGCGGCAAGAAGCCCAGTTTCGGCAACAACAGAAGCCACTCCATGCGGGCCACGCCCCGGCGCTGGGATCCCAATGTGCAAAAGGTGCGCATCCGACTCGACGGCAAGCCCACCCGGGCCTACGTGTGCGCGAAGTGCCTCAAGGCCCACAAGGTGGAGAAGGTGGCCTAGCCGCCGGCTCCCTCCAAGTCCCGGAGGAGATTGGCCATCTCCAGAGCGGAGATAGCGGCATCCCAACCCTTGTTCCCAGCCTTGGTCCCCGCCCGCTCTACCGCCTGCTCGATGCTTTCCGTCGTCAATACCCCGAAGATGACGGGCATACCGGCGTCCAACTGCACCTTGGCCACTCCTTTGGCCACCTCGGCCGCGACGTAGTCGAAATGCGGGGTCGAGCCCCGAATGACAGCCCCCAGGCAGATCACCGCGTCGTATTTCTTGCTCTGTGCCATCCGCTGGGCGATCAACGGGATCTCCATGGCTCCCGGCACCCAGGCTACCTGGACATCAGCGGTACTGACTCCGTGCCGGGTGAGGCAATCCCAGGCTCCCGACAACAGCTTGCTGCTGATGAACTCGTTGAACCTGCTCACCACCATGGCAAACCGGAGCCCCTCCCCCTTCAGGTGCCCTTCAAAGACGCGCCCTTGCTCAGTCATCTTCTTCGTCCTTTCCCTCGTCTTCGACAAATTGCAGCCCCTGATGATGCAGGATGTGCCCCATCTTCTCCTTTTTGACCCGGAGATAGCGCAGATTCGCATCGGTCGGCTTCACTTCCAGCGGCACCCGCTCGGTCACGGTGAGGCCGTAGCCTTCCAGGCCCACGAGCTTCCGGGGGTTGTTGGTCATGATCCGAATGGACGTGAGCCCCAGGTCGACAAGTATCTGCGCTCCGATGCCGTAGTCGCGGAGATCGGGGGCGAAGCCCAACTCCACGTTGGCCTCCACTGTGTCTCGGCCCTGCTCCTGCAGCTCGTACGCCCGTAGCTTGTTGAGCAGGCCGATACCTCGGCCCTCTTGAGCCATGTAGAGCAATACGCCCCGGCCCTCGCGTTCGATGAGGCCGAGCGCCGTCATCAACTGGTCTCCACAATCGCAGCGGAGGGAGTGAAAGACATCTCCCGTCAGACACTCGGAATGGACCCGCACCAGCACGTCCTCCTGACCAGCGACCTCTCCCTTCACCAGGGCTAGATGTTGCTCGCCGTCGAGCAGGCTCTCGTAGCCATAAGCGGTGAACTCACCCAATCTCGTGGGCAGGTTTACCACCGCTACGCGCCGCACCAGCTTCTCCGTGCGTCTGCGGTAGCGGATCAGGTCGGCGACCGTGACCATCTTGAGCCCGTGGCGCTCACAGTACGGCACCAGATCGGGCACCCGGGCCATGGTGCCGTCTTCGTTCATCACCTCACAGATGACCCCGGCGGGAGTGAGCCCTGCCAGGCGGGCCAAATCGACAGCCGCCTCGGTCTGCCCCGCGCGGGCCAACACTCCCCCGGGCCGGGCGATCAGGGGAAACACGTGTCCGGGTTGGACCAGGTCGCCCGCCCGGCTGCGGGGGTCGATGGCCACCTGGATGGTGCGGGCCCGGTCGGCTGCGGAGATCCCGGTGGTCACGCCTTCACGGGCCTCGATCGAGACGGTGAACGCCGTGCCGAAACGAGACTGGTTGGTGCGCGTCATGGGCTCCAAGTTGAGAGCCTCCGCGCGGTCGGCCGTTATCGAGAGGCACACCAGGCCCCGGCCGTGCAGCGCCATGAAATTGACTGCCTCCGGGGTGATGAACTGTGCCGCCATGGTGAGGTCGCCCTCATTCTCCCTGTCCTCATCGTCGACCACGACCACCATGCGCCCGCTCTTGATCTGTTCCAGAGCCGCATCGATGGTAGCGAAGTCCGCCCGTTCTTCTCTCACCCGTATCCTCCTCGGTGCCGCGTGCCGATCCAGCCTCGGGGCGCGGTAGGTTCCTGGTCGTCTCTCATGCGAACCCCTGTTCGCGCAATAGCTCCTCCGTGAGGCCGCCGGAGCTGCCGGGCCGCTTGTCGGCGCGGCCGCCTGCGGCCTCGGAAGCTCCTCCGCCCGTGCGCAGGGACGCTTCGGGCCCCGCGGCCTGCAGACCCAGCACCTGCAGGGTCTGCAGCACGTAGCGCGCCAGCACGTCCGCTTCTAGGTTCACCTGTAGTCCCGCCCTAACGTTCCTTAGAGTAGTCTCTTTCAAAGTGTGGGGGATGATCCCCACCCGGAACCATCCTGCATCGACTGCTATGACCGTGAGTGAGATCCCGTCGACGGCGATCGAGCCTTTCGGGGCTACACAGCCTCGCACAGCCTCCGGCAGCGACACCGTGACCTCCCAGGCGGAGCCTTTGTCCTGGACCGCCTGAACCTCGGCCACCGCATCGACGTGCCCCAGCACCAGGTGCCCTCCCAGACGTGCCCCCAGCGCTAAAGACCTCTCGAGATTCACAGGGGCCCCTCTCGTCGCCCGTCCCAAAGTGGTGTGGGACAAAGTCTCGGGCATGCAGTCGACCACGAAACTGCTGCTCCCCAGCTCTACGACGGTAAGGCAGGCCCCGCTCACGGCGATCGAGTCCCCCAGGCGCGTGCCCTCCAGCACCGCCCGGGCCTGTATGCTCAGGCGACCGCCGTCTCCCCGCCGTTCAAGACGCCTGACTGTCCCCACTTCTTCGACCAATCCGGTGAACATCAGAAGGGCTCCTCTACGTAGCCCGAGACGAGCAGGTCGGGGCCGATGGACTGCACTTCCAGCTCTCTCAGGCGTGTGGCCCCACCCATGGAGACGGAGCCGCTGCCCAACAAGGGCGCGCGGTTCTCCAGTCCCAGCACGATCTGCGGGCATACGAACGCCATAATCATGTCGATCAAACCGGCCGCCCACCAGGCCCCTGCCAATCGTGGGCCACCTTCGAGCAACACCGTCTGAACACCACGGGCGCCGAGCATGTCCGCTACTTCGGCGGGTTCAAGACCGGTATCCTCCCCTCTGCGCACAGCGACCGTCTCGACCCCCCAGGATTCTACTTCCGTCCGCCGGGCCTCCGGCACCTCGGTCCCGCACACCGCCAGGACCGGTCCCTGGTCGGCTGTTTTCACCAACGCCAGATCCCGATGCAGCGTCAATCCACCGTCCAGCACGACGCGCAGCGGCTGCCGGTCGCAGGCCGCTTCACGGGCTGTGAGGCGAGGATCATCGGCGCGAAGGGTGCCGGCTCCCACCATCACCGCGTCAGACCACGCGCGCAGCCGATGCACCAGCACGCGGCTCTCGCTGCTCGAGATCCATCGCGAATCGCCCGCATCGGTGGCGACCCGCCCGTCCAGGGTCATCGCGTACTTGTACGTCACGAACGGCCGACCTGTGGTGACCGCTTTCCGCAGGCCGTTGTTCTGCCGTTTGATGCGCTGAGCAAGCTCTCCCTCAGCCATGTCGACCTGGATCCCTGCCGCACGTAGTTGATCCAGTCCACGACCGTTCACGTTGGGAGAAGGGTCTATGGCGCCCACGACGACCCGGCTCAAGCCACCGGCGATAAGCACCGAAGTGCAGGGTGGAGTGCGCCCATAGTTGCAGCATGGCTCCAGGGTCACGTACATCGTCGCCCCGGCGCACACTTCGCCGGCGGGAAGACCCTCCGCGGACACGTCTGTATTCCCGACCCCGCCGGCGCGAGAGCGCAGGGCGTCCTTGATAGCGGCTACCTCAGCGTGGTCGCGCCACGGACCGGCGTGGTACCCCTCGCCCAAGACACGCCCCCCGGCCACGATCACCGCCCCCACAAGAGGGTTGGGGCTGGTGCAACCCCGGGCCCTTTCGGCGAGGCTCATCGCCCGCTCCAGATAGACCGTGTCCTGCTCGTCCAGAGGCAACAGAAAACCCCTCAGCCCAGGGGCCCAGGGGTCGGAGGAGCGACAACGCGCTCCGGTCTTCTCTCTTCCAGACTTTCACTGTCGGCCCAGGAATCACACCTGGTCTGCCTTGTGCGGCTCGCGGGCTGTCACCGCCGGTAGGGAATCTCACCCGACCCCGAAGACCACAGATTGGTGCGCACAAACGTACTGCGCGACAGAATCTACCACAGGTGGGCGCGCCCTGCCAGGCCAGGCCGGGCCACAGCCCCGACCTCGCCTACGGCCGGGGCACGAATGACCGACGCGGGCGTTCAGCCTGCCATCAACGCTTGCAGCCGACTCACCTCTGCACCCGCATCGGCGGCGCCGAATACGGCCGACCCGGCGACGACCCAGTTCGCCCCGGCTTCCACCACGTGCCTCACGTTGTCCCGATGAACGCCCCCGTCGACCTCTATCGCCACCCCGCCGGGAAGCATCCGCCGAAGTCGCGGCACCTTTTCCAGCGCCGAGGCGATAAGTCGCTGCCCCCCGAACCCAGGGTTGACGGTCATGACCAGCACGTAATCGACCAGAGAAAGGACTTCCGCCACGCGCGTCAGGTCGGTGCCGGGATTGATGGCTACCCCGGCCCCGGCACCCAGATCCTTGATGGACTGGATCGCGTGGTGCACGTGGGGACAGGCCTCCACGTGCACGCTCACCGCGTCGGCGCCGGCCCGTACGAAGGTCTCCAGATACTCCTCGGGATGCTCGATCATCAGGTGTGCCGACAGCAGACCCTCCCGCTGGTGCACCAAAGGTGCCACAGCCTCGACCACCAGAGGTCCGACGGTGATATTGGGGACGAAGTGGCCGTCCATGACGTCCACGTGGATCATGCGCGCTCCGGCATCCATCACCATGGATATCTGTTCCCCTAGGCGGGAGAAATCGGCCGAAAGGATGGAGGGAAGAAGATGAAGCTCCTCGTATGCGCGAGAGGG
>JAZDLO010000086.1:0-3969 GCA_043801935.1 bacterium | reverse complement strand
GACCACGAGGTCGCGATACGAACGGGGCTCGTCGATGCCCAGCTCTCGGCAGCCGTAACGGGCCATCCGAACACCCATCACCATGCCGTGACACAGGTGGCCGTGGAAAGCTTGAGCCGCCTCTAGATCCTCTTCGAGAGTACGCACGTCATCGCCCCTCCGTCGTTATAGGATTTCGAGTATAACGTGGAACCCGAGAGCCGGACAACGACGCCGTGTGAACGAGACCGGTGGGGGGTCTCGCTCCGGCCGCTCCCGAGCTGGAGTCGGCTGCTATTCTTGGGCACGGTAGAAACACGCAACCTCCTCAAGGTGGTCAGCCCGATGAAGACGATCGACTTCGAGACCCACTTCGCCACACAGGGCTGGGTGGACGCGCTGTACAG
Organism: bacterium; assembly: GCA_043801935.1. Lineage (GTDB taxonomy): Bacteria > Actinomycetota > Thermoleophilia > RBG-16-64-13 > RBG-16-64-13 > JAZDLO01. Next base: position 3,583 of record JAZDLO010000086.1, on the reverse strand, counting down.
CAACCCGGGCCACCCCCGGTTCGCGCACGATCCCCGGAGCAAGAACCGCCGTCTCTACTACTTCCCCGAGGGCGGCGAGCCGTTCGGGGACGTGCTCCTCGAGAAGCTGCTGGAGATGGGCGCGCCCCGCATCAAGGCGATGGACGAGGCCGGAGTCGCCGTCGCCGTGGTCTCGCTCACGGCTCCCGGCGTAGAGCAGTTCGAGACCGCTCAAAGCGTCCGGATGGCCCGGGACGCCAACGATACCCTAGCGGAGGCGGTGGCGAACCACCCCGACCGATACCGGGGCTACGCCGCTCTGCCGGTGAGGGACGTCGACGCGGCCGTCAAGGAGTTGGAGCGGGGGGTCAGGGAGTTGGGGCTCGTCGGCTGGAAGACGCACTGCAACTACGGCGATTCCTATCTCGATGAGAAGCGATACTGGCCCATTCTGGCCAAGGCTGAGGAACTCGACGCACCCATCTATCTGCATCCCACCGTGCCGAAGATCGCCGAGTTGCGCACCTACGGCGTGGCCCTTTCCGGGCCGCCGTTCGGGTTCGGGGTCGAGACGGCGATGGTCATGCTTCGCTTGATCCTGAGCGGCGCATTCGACGCCTTCCCCAAGCTGAAGGTCGTGCTCGGACACTATGGCGAGTTCTTGCCCTTCCTCATGCACCGGATCGACTGGGCCTACACGCGGCCGCACGTGATCTCCGACATCGGAGCCACGCCACCGCTGAAGCGCAAGCCGAGTGACTATCTGCGCGAGAACATGTGGGTATCGACGAGCGGCAACTACCTCCAGGCAGCCTTCAAGTGCACCCAGGACGCCCTAGGCATGGACCGGATCCTGTTGGGCACGGATCACCCCTACGACAGCATGGCCGAGTGTCAGGGCTTTCTGGAAAGCTTGGGGCTGACCGACCGAGAGACGGCGCTGCTCTACCACGAGAACGCCGCCGCGCTGGGGGTCACCGCCTAGGTTCGGCCGCTCAGGAAGCTCAGGCTTCCGGGGGAGGCTCAGCCGGAAGCTCACCCGGCTCGGGGTCTTCCCAATCGGAGAAATGGCGTTGGAATGCCGCCTCTAGAGCCTCGGCGGCCGTAACGGCGAGTGCTCGATACCGGGTCATGAGATCTTGAGCCTGGGGAGTGAGGTGGGAGCCGCCGCCGAGGCTGCCGCCCACACTACGATCGAGTAGGGCGAAACCCAGTCGTTGCTCGGCCGCATGCAATATGCGCCAGGCTTTGTTGTACGACATGCCTAGGTCCGAGGCCGCCTTGCGGAGCGACCCTGCGCGCTCTACGCCATCGAGAAGCCGGGCAGGGCCGTCTCCGAAGGCCCTGCCCCGATAGTCCAGCCAGATCTTGTATTCCAGGCGCACGGACGGTCTCCCGCCTCAGACCTGCGTGGGCGCGCCGGGCGGGGGACCGTCTGCCGGCGGCGGCTGCGTTGCCGGCGGCGCAGGCGCGGCCCCCGGTTCCGACCCGGCGATCGGCGGCGGCGTGCTTATGGGCGGCATGTTCGGCCGCGCCTCTGCCGCCACGCCCGAGGAGGTGTCGCGCGACAAGTAAGTCTCGGTGCCGCAGTAGGGGCAGCGGACCAGACCCTTACCGGCCAATTGCAGCCGGCCCCCGCAGTTAGGACAGCTGCCCTCCTTGATCTGGGCAGCTTCGGCCGACACCAGCTCGCCCCTATCCCAGTTGACGTAGCCGCGGAACAGGTCCTTGCCGATGAGATCGTAGATATAGTCACGCACCTGGTCGCGGTTCAGGTCGCCTTCGATGGCCAGGTCTGCGACGCTCACGCGCCCCCGGGTCATCACCGAGTTGAGGATCGCCCGTTCTTTGTCCGCCTTGCTCTCGGCCTTGATCTCTCCACGCGACGACATGAGGAGGTAGATGCCCACGGCGAGGAACGGCAGGGAGAACAACACGAACCCTAGGGCCACACCCGTGGCCCGCGAACCCGAGGCCAAGCCGGCGCCCAGCCAGGCGTCGATGCCCAGGCTGACGATGATCAGCACGATCCCGATTATCCTGGTGCGCATCGTTCCCTCCTGGTCGCGCTGTGGTGAGCCGGTGCCCGGTCCGACGGGCCGGGCACCCTGATCGGGTCACTTGCGGCCTAGCCGGCGCTGAATCCTCCGCCTCCGCCACCGCCGGAGAAGCCGCCGCCGAAACCGCCGCCTCCGCCGCCTCCGCCGAAAGCTCCCCGGCCTGAGCCGCTGCTCGAAGGAGCCGAGGTCAGCACGCTCGACATGTTGTTCAGGCTGCCGAACAGGCCATCGGAGATGGTATCAAGACTGAAACCGCCTCCAGGTATGTTTGGGGCGCCCCCGCCTCCTGTAGGGGCGAACCCACCGCCCAGACCTCCACCGAGACCGCCGGTGTCGATGGGTCCGGAGCCCATGGGTATGGGAATGAACACCGGGTGATACCACACCGGAGGAGGAACGTTCAGACCTTCAAAACGCCGCACCCATTGCTTCTCCACGCCGAAGGCGATGGCATAGGGGAGGTACTTCTCAAAGCTCTCCTGGGCCGACTCCATGTCTTGGAAGCGCGTGAGATCGTCCAGATAGTTGCGGAAGGCCTCCCATTTGCGCTGCTCCTGCGCTCCTTTGGCGGTGCGCCGGGGCATGAAAGGGGCGAACGCCAGCACGATGATCACGGAGACGATCGAGCCGAGCAGGAACCAGCCCCAGCCGGGGACACCGGTCATGGCCATGATCACGGTGAGACCGCCCAGAACCACGGCCACCAGAATGCCGTAGCCCAGCCAACGGGAACGCACCTTCTTGGGGCTTTGATGGAACAGCCCAGCTTTGGTCGTGTCGGTGTAGACTTGCTCGACGATGGGGCCCACATGGGTGTAGAAATGGTTCTTGAGATCCTTGGTGGTCACCTGGTCGGGGTGGCCGGAGTCGAACAGCGACTCCGCCACTTTCTTCTCGAAGCTCCGGAGATCGTCGAGGGGCTTGCGGCGGGTGAAGATGGTGACCGGCTTGCCGAAGAAGCCCTCCTTCTTCGTATCGGTGATCTCCAGATAGCCCCGCTTGGCCAGATCGACTATGGTGGCGATCACCTCTTTGGTATCGACCTTCTCGTCGATCAGAGCCCCCACCAGGCCGGGGGAGAGATCGGACGGGGGCTCGCTCACGTACTTGGCGTAGACGGACGCCGGGTCGTCGCGACCGCGACGCCGCCAGACCAGGAACATGCCCAGGAAGAAGGCGATAGGAAGGACGAACCCCACCTTTGGAACGAGAAAAGCCGCCACTCGACGCGCGGTCCAGGTGAACTTGACCACGTCCTTGGGAAACCCGGTCACGATCCAGAAATTGGTGTAGGGAGGGATGTTCGAGGCCTCATACACCATGGTGGAGGGTCCAGGCGAAGTGACACCCGGCTGTACGTCCCAGCCCGACTGGACCGCCTGAGTCATCTGATCCGACGGTACCGAGCCCGGCAGCTTGACGGTGGCTTTCACCGCCCCGATGGGCACCGGCGTCTCGGCGTCGAACACGTACCAACGCAGTTCGTCGCCCTGGTCGAAGAACATGATCACGGCCTTGGCGCGGTAGTGGATGGTCCAGGTCGC
>JAZDLO010000044.1:0-24098 GCA_043801935.1 bacterium | reverse complement strand
TCCTTGGCCGCCTGCCACGCGCCCCACTGGCTCATGCCCACCCCGTGGCCCCATCCACGCCCGGTGAAAACGAAGTCGCCCGTCGCGGCGCCGGCGGCGGGGGCGAAGAGCAGCCCGGCGGCAAGCAACAAGACGACAGCCAATGCGCCCAAAACGGCTCGCGACCGGCGCGAAAGAGCGTGATCATTCTTCACGAAAAAGACCTCCCGGTCGGGGTCGCGGCCCCACGGTCCCGGAGCCCCGACCGACGCGGCTGACTGTTATTCGCTGGTGTAGACCGTGGTCGACCACTTCAGATACTCGAGCACTCCCTTGGCGATCCCTTGAGCGGCCGCCTTCTGGTACGCAGGAGTCTTGAGTTTAGCTTCTTCTTCGGGGTTGGTGACAAAACCGACTTCAGCCAGTGCCGCGGTCATGCATGTCTCGGCCAGCACAACCAGGTTGCGCCAGTGAGTGCGCGCGCCCCTGTCGGCGGAGCCGAGGGCGGCCAGCAGGTTGCGCTGGATGGCATCGGCCAGGAGCTTGCCCTCCGCGGAGTACGCCTCGGGTGTGCCCCAGTAGAAGGTCTCGGTACCGTTGGCGTCGGCATCGCTGTGAGCGTTGTTATGGACGCTGACGAACAGGCTGGCCAGGGCGGCGTTGGCGATCTCCGCCCGCTGCTGCAGGGTGGGCAAGGTGTCATCCTGGCGGGTCATGATGGTGCGAAGGCCGGCATCACGCAGGCTCTGGGCGAGGAGTAGGGCGATACCAAGGTTGAAGTCTTTCTCGAGAGTCCCTGTGGCTCCGATGGCCCCGGTGTCGGTGCCACCATGGCCCGGATCGACACAGATGAGCGGAGGGCCGTCGCCCGGAGGACCATCGACTCGGCGATAGGCGTCGACCACGATTCGGTAGCCCTTGCCCTCAGAGGGGGCGAGCGACATGACGCGGAAGGTCCGGTAGCGGGCAAGCGCCACCGTGATGCGCACGGTCCGCGGGCTGTAGGCGAACTGGCGGGCGGTGAGCGTCTTGACCTCCAGGGAGCCGACCGTCTGGCTGAGAACGCCGCCGAGGGCCCCGCCCGTGTAGTCGACGGTGAGGGTGCCGTCGGCCGAGATCGCAGCCTTGACTGGGCCCGGAGCCCGAGAGAGGTCGACGACCACCCGGGTCCTGTCAGGATAGTCGCTCGCGGTCCGTACCTGCTGGATGACGGATTGCATGCTCAGCTCGGCCCGGAACACCACCAGGCTGAATTGGGCGCGGGTGATGCCGTCCTGGGGCATGAGCGCGCCATTGGACCCGTTGAACAGACCGCGTTCGACGGCCAGGGCCACGTAGGGCCGGGCATCGCTCGAGATGCTCGCCCGGTCGGAGAAGGCGGCCAAAGTGTCGGCGACATGAGCGCTGGTGAGTTTGCCGGCATCGACATCCCAGCCCATGGCCCGAACCATGATGACGGCCATCTGCTGGCGCGTGAGAGTGGCATAGGGGCGGAAGCTGCCGTCGGGGAAGCCGCTGATCCAGCCCTTTTCGGCGGTGGTCTGCACGTACGAGCGGTAGACGACATCCAAGTCGGTGAAGTAAGGACCGTTCGAGACGGGAGGCACGCCCAGCCACAGCACCAGGATCTTGGTCGCTTGTCCCCGCTTGAGTGTCTGCCCGGGTCCGAAGCTGCCGTCCTTGAAGCCGGAGATGATGCCTGCCCCGGCCAAATACTCGATGGCGTCGTGGCTCGGGATCGACTCACCGACGTCGGGGAAGCTCGACGAATGAGCCAGTGCAGAGGTGGGCGCCGGCGTCAATAGGAGCGCGCAAGCCAGGAGAAGGATCGCCCCGATCGCTCCCGCTACCAGGGAGCGCGGCCTTGCATGGGCGCCTCTCGCAGCGCCCCCGATCGTACCGAACGACGAGCGTGCCGGACTCCCAAAGCCTCCCCGGCGGAGTATGCGCGTCCCCGGCGCCGCTATGAGCCCGAGCCTCCCTCGAGCAACCGCAGAAGCCGGGCCATCACCGTGATCGCCTGCGCCCGGTTGGCGTTCTCCTCCGGGCGGAAGCAGCCCTTGGCATCGCCGCACATGAGGCCCAGGTATTGCACCATCACCACTGAGCCCTGGGCCCAGTAGCTCTTGGGCACATCCTCAAAAAGCAGGTAGGCTGCGGCTGCCGAGCCGGCCCAACCACCGTTGGGGTCCGAACCCATGGCCCGACACATCATGGTGGCCATCTGCGCCCTGGTGATCAGCGCATCGGGAGTGTACTGGCTACCGTCGCCGGTGCCGCGGACCAGGCCAAGCCGGGCCGCCGCCTGGATCTCGTTATAGGCCCAGTAGGTGGCGGGAACGTCCTCGAAGATGGGGACCTCGATGACGGGACCGTCGGCCGCGTCGGCGGCGACGGAGCCCGATCCGGCTATCGGATCGGCGGAGCCGGCGGCAACCGGGTCCCCCCCGCTGGCGAAATCGTCCAGTTCGCCGGGCGCCATGGCGCGCACCAGATACACCGCGAACAACGCCCGCGACACCTGCGAATACGGCCGGAACCGCTTGTCTGCAGCCTCCGTGATCACCCCGGCCGCTCGTGCCTGAGCGAAATCGGCGTAGAACCAGTCGTTGGTGCGGACGTCGGTGAACCCCGGGACTGGGGCATTGGACAACGTCGTCGTCGTGGTAGGCGCCGTGGTCGTGGTGGTGGTCGGTTTCGGCGCCGTGGTCGTGGTGGTGGCAGGCGCCGGCGCCATAGTCGTTGAGGTCGAAGAGCCGGGCACCGTTGCCGTGGTGGTCAACGGCGGCTTGCCGGCCGCGATCCACTCAGCCAGGGTGGGAGCGGCTTTGAGACTGGCGTAGGGGTCGATGGAACTGGGTGTGCGCGTCTGGCCGGGGCCGGCGACCACGTAGCCGCCCAAGTGGATCTCGAAGTGCAGGTGGCTGCCCGTGTCCTCGGCGTTGCCGCTGTCGCCCACGTAGCCGATGATGTCGCCCCGGTGGACGTGCGTCCCGTTGGTGAGACCGGGGGCATAAGCGTATTGGACCCCGCCCAGCCCGTCGTCGGTGCCCGGAGTGTCGTTGTTGAGGTGGATATAGAAGTAGTCGTTGCCGTCGTCACCGCGCAGCAGGATGTTGTAGTAGGGGAGGTTGTTGTAGCTGGAGAGCTTGCCGGTCAGGTTCAGCCAGTCGAGCTTGCCGTCGACCACGGCCAGTAGGGGCGTCATCTTGGGCGCCATCAGGTCGTTGCCGGCGTGGGTGCGCCCGCCCGAGCGCGGCGCACCGAAGGTGTCGGTCCAGGCCACGCGATCCTCGAGCGGGAAGAGGATCGGCACCACGGGAGCGTCGGGGTCGACCGCGGCTGCTTCGAGACCCGCCGTCTCCGCGGAGCCGCGGGCTACCGGGAAGACGAGAAGGGAGAGAGTGACGACCAATAGAACCGCCAGAACCGCCGCCACCCACAGGGGGGAGTGAAGCTTTCGTCTGCACAGAACGGCGGTACGGAGGCCCCCCGGCGCCTGCGCCAGGTGTCGTTCCTTACGGGTGGATCCCGTCGCGGCCACTATTCTTCACCTACCTGCTTGTGCCGCCGACCGGATTGCTCCTGTCGCTCGGCTGACCGTCACCTGCCGGCTCATCACCCCGTTGGGCTCGGTCCGGCGGGCCGTCGCGCAGTCCGCTTAAGGACCGCGCGCAGCATATCGGTTATTTCGGCAAGCTCGGGCATTTTAACAAGCCTGGATACCAACAGGAAGGCTGTGGCCCCGACAACCAACCCCACAACCACTCGCACTGCGTTGCCGCCGGTGGTCGCGGGCATGGCCCTGGAGAGGAAGTAATCGGCGGCCCACACCACCGCTCCCATCACCGCCGACACTCCGCTGACCCGGAGCAGAGAATGGAGGGTCTTTCCGAAACCCACCGGTCCGATCTTGCGCTTCAGCAACCAGATGAGCACCAGGAAGTTGATCGTGAGCGCCACCGTAGTGCCCAAGGCAAGCCCGCCTACCCCCAGGAACTGCATGAACAAATAGGAGAGACCGACGTTGATGACCACCGTGGCCACGCTGATCTTCACCGGGGTCCTGGTGTCGTGATAGGAGTAGAAGACCCGGGTCAGCGTGTCCCGCCCAGCATAGGCGTACAGGCCCAGGCATAGGAACAGAAGCACCCAGGCGGTCCGGGTCGTGTCCGCAGCCGTGAACTTCCCGTGCTCGAGAATGAGGCCGATGATCGGATAGCGCAGCAGGATGATGCCCACCGTAGCCGGGACCATCAAGAAGCCCATCAAGCGCATCGAGAAGTTGACCGTAGCCTTGACGCGCTCTGGAGCATTGGCCGCTACTTGCTCCGAAAGCAGGGGGAAAATGGGGACGGTTATCCCGGCGACGAACAACCCGAGAGGTAGTTGGAACAGTTTCTCCGCGTAGCTCAGGCTGGAGATCGACCCCACCTCCAGCATGGAGCCCAAGACCTGGTCGGAGAAGATGCTCACCTTGCCCACCGCGGACCCTATGAGGATGGGCCAGACCATTGCGCCGACCTCCCGCACTCCGGGGTCGTGCCAGTCGATGCGAGGCCGGTAGCGGATGCCCTGGTCACGGATGCCGGGGAACAGGACGGCCAGCCCCGCGATCCACCCGATCACGCTGCCGATAGCCAGAGCGGTGATACCCAGGCTCCGGGCGAACGCCACCGTGATCACCAGGGTGACGACCGTTCCCACCGCGGGAGCGAACGCAGCCAGGGCGAAGCGACGCAGCGAGTTGAGCATGCCGATGACGAGACCGGTGAGCCCCTCGAACACAAACCCGATCATCAGGATACGGAAGAGGAACACGGCCCTGTCCGCGGTGGCGGCGTTGAAGCCGAAACCGATCAGCGGGATGATCCAGGGCGCCACCACGATCAGGATCACTGTGATGGCGATCAGCACCAGACAGATGATGTTGCCAAGGTTGACCGTGAGGTCCCAGGCTTCTCTCTTGCGCCCGGTGGCCAAGCGGTAGCTCAGCAGAGGCACGAAGGTGGCGGTGAGCGCTCCGGCCACCATGAGGACGAGGAGATAGGGGATCCGGTAGGCAAGGAAGAACGCGTCGGTGTCGGCTTGAGCGCCGAAGAAATACGCGACGGCCACGTCGCGCACCAGGCCCAGGAGCCGGCCCACCAGAGTGGCCGCGAGGATGATGAGAGCGGCCCTGCCCACCACCGACCGCACCGAACTGCCGGAGCCGGCGGCGTCCATCGGGTCGGGACCGGATGAGAACGAGCCTCGGCCGCCGTCCGGGGCCGGGCCGGAGCCCTCGCTTTCCGGGTGCTGCTCGTCGGCCCCGAGCGACGGGGTCACCGAGCGCTCCGGGAAGTGCCCCAGAGGCGAAGGCGAGCGCTGGAGGTGCGGTCCGGAGACGGCCGCCCCCGAGAGGCGAGTTGCACCGCCAACCCCGCGGTACGTCCGGCCTCGGCCCGCAGGGGCGCGACCGCCCGGGCAAGAGCGGCCCGGCGCGCCTCCAGGTCGGACACCGTATCCATGATGGCCCGCACGAGGGAGTCGGCGCCAGGATCCCGACGCTCCAGGGCGTCCACACTCACTGCCCACGGCAGCTGCCGTGTCTGAGCGGCAAACGCGCGGGTCTTGGGGTCGTAGTCTATGGTCACGCTGGGGGCGCCGGCTGTGGCGGCCAGGATGCCACTGTGGAGACGCATGGCCACCACCAGTTCCGCGCCGCCCAGCACTGCCGCCAGTACGGCAGGAGAAGCGACCGGGGGAAGGGAGTGGGCGCGGCCGGCGAAGCCCGGCCGCCGGGCCAACTCGTCGCACACTGGGGGGTCCTGGGACTCATGGAACGGCACCAGCACGATCTCGAGGTCCAGAACGGCCCCTGCTTTTTCCAACGCCTCCCCCAGACTCGCAAGGTAGGCGGTGCGCCCTAACCACGGCCGGGGACAAACGACCAGGTAGCGCGCCCCAGGCGTCAGCCCGCACCGGGCCAACTCTGCCCGCCCATCCTCCGCGCGCGCCGGATCCAGGGCGTAGGCCGGGTCGGGCACCACCAGCTGGACAGGGGCCCGAACGTCCAGCTCATAGGCCAACCGGGCGGAGTCCGGATCGCGCCAGGTGACAAGTTGGGAGACGGAGCCCGCAGCTTCCACCAGCAGCCGGGCGGACCGGGTGCGGAGAGGGCCCAACCCTTGCGAGTACCACATGACCGGCAGCCCGGCGGCCCGGGCCATGAAGACGATCGAGAGGAAGTACGGTACCGGACGAAGCTTGCCCGCCCGGAAGAGAAAGGAACGGCCGAAAAGCTCGAAGTCGGCCTCATGCAGGAAGCTACCCCCGCCGCTGATGAGGAGATCGGCGGACTTCATGGCGGCCCGAAGCAGGGCCGGGGAGCGCAGACTGGTGGAGAGGACCTCCAGATCCAGTCCGTGGCCGCCATGCCGACGCTCGGTGTCGGCAGGGTCGAAAGACAGTACGGTGAAACAGGCCTCTGGATCGCGCCGGCCGACCTCCTGGAGTATACCCGCCAGGATGGCTTCGTCTCCAGCATTCCCCTCGCCGTAGTAGCCGCTGATGAGGTATCTCACGAGCCCCCACCTCGGTTCGCCGGGCTGCGCGCCCGGTGGGGGCCGCCACCGGCTCGGCTGGAGCCTCTCGGCGTATCGCCGTCTCGAGCGCGGCGCTCCGCTGCATCAACGAGGTTCTCCGGTAGGCGTCGGGCCCGTCCCCGGCGGGGTGGTCCGTAATCGTCGGGGGACCAGCGCAGCACCTGTGCAGCATATCGGGGAAGAACGAGCTGCCGGCGCGCCCGGCGCGGGTCTGAGGCCAAGCGGTACAGCCACTCGACCTTGGCCTTCTGCGTCCAGTGCGGCGCTCGCTTGACGGTGCCGGCCCACACGTCGAAACTGCCCCCGACTCCCAGAGCCACGGCCGCCCCCAGCTCGTCGCGGTGGTGGTGGAGCAGCGTCTCCTGCCGGGGAGCGCCCATCGCCACCAACAGGATGCGGGCCCCGGACTCGCGCACCCGCCGCACCACATCGTCCTCTTCGGCCGAGGAGAAGTAACCGTGATGAGCACCGACGACGCGCAACCCGGGCAGAAGCTCGGCCTGGCGACGAGCAGCCTCCGCCGCCACACCTTCGGCCGCTCCTAGGAAGTACACGGCCACGTCCTCATCGGCGGCCAGCTGGAGCACTCGCTGGGCCAGGTCGATGCCCGGCACCCGCTCAAGCAGCGCAGGCGCAGGCTCCACAGCGACCTCAGGCCCAGCGGCGCCTTCGCGCCTGGCGACCACCGCCCGCGCGCCCTGGCGCCCGGCCGCCCACACAGCGCCCACCCCGTCCGGATAGCAGAGGTCGGCATTGAGAAGGGCCTCGGCAGTCGTCGGATGGCGTTGCGCTTGTACGACCAGCTCGGGATTGAAGGAGACGGCTATCCGCGTCCGCCCCGGCGCGCCGGGCGACGCTGCCGAGAACGGCGCTTCCGCCAGCGCTACCGCCCACTGCGCGGCCTGCTCCAACGTGACCACGTCGAGGGTGAAGCCCAGCACCGAAAGCGAGGGCCAAGGTGGGGATGCGCCCTTTGCCGGCTGCGCGCCGGCCAAGATGGCCGCGCCAGGCGGATGCGTTTCTCCAGCTTGCCCGACGGCGCGCCCGGCGGCGGCCGCCATGCGGGCAGCCGACCGTCCATCCAGCGCCCGCCGGTAGACTTCGGCATACGAGGCCGCTGCCCGGAGGTGCGAGTGCTTCTCCACCACGTATTCGCGGGCGGAGGCAGCCATGCGGGCGCCCAGATCCGGGGCGGCGGCCAGCCGCAGGATGGCTGCCGCCACCATCTCAGCGTCCGCCGGCACCAGCAAGCCCGTCTCTCCGTCGACCACCATCTCGGCCAGGCCGCCCACGTCTCCCGCGATAAGCGGACGCCCCGACGCCATGGCCTCCAGCGCCGAGAGTGAGGTCGCCTCCTCCACGTTCTCAGAATGCACGGAAGGCACCAGCACGATATCCGCCAAGCGATAGAGTTCCAGGATCGCCTCCGGACGTTTCCCCCCGAGGAGACGGACATTCTCTTCCAAATGGTTCTCCGCGATGATGCGCTCTATCTCCCCCCTCTCACCTCCGTCGCCGGCATGCAGCAGCAGAAACGAGTCCCGGTCGGCCGGGTCCATCGCGGCCAGGGCCAAGGACGGAAAGACGACGCCGTTCTTCTTAACCAGACGACGAGGGCAGAGCAACACGATTCTGTCTTCGGGGATCTCCCACGCAGCCCGCAGCTCGCGACGGAGGTGCGCCTCTTCGGCAGGGTCGGCCATCGGGGCGAAGACCGACGTGTCGACGAAATTCATGAGCGTGTACACGGAGTCGGCCCGCTCGGGGACCAGCCCCAACACGTGCCGGTACAGCCGGGTGTCGACGGTCACGATGGCATCGGCCAGACGAAGGGCCTGCATCTCGGTACGCATGAGGTAGTGGAGACCCATCCGGGAGGCGGTGCTGTAACCCTCCGAGACCGACTCGTAGAGCGGATAGCCGTGAAGAGTCATCACCAGCGGGATGCCGTGCTCATCGGCGACCGAGCGAAGGTGGGGGATCGAATAGACCTCTTGGGCGTTCAGCACCTCCCAGGGACCGGCGGGGTCGCCCCCGGCGGCCCGCTCCAGCTTCCGCGCGGTGGCATTGGCGAGCAGCCGCCCGCGCATGTCGGCCGAATACACCATGCCCCAGCCGCTCCGCATGCGGTTCAACGCCCCCGCGGGCCAGATCAACCCCGCTCTGCTCACGGCTCCGGGCATGGTGGCAGTAAGGTAGAGGGCCTCCGCTTCATGCCCGAGCTCCTTCAGCCCACCGGCGAGCATGGTGAGATGCGTGGCGCCGCCGCCGATCTGGTCGGGGTCCCGGACGGTGGGGAAGAGGACCCTCAAGGCCTCACCCCACGAAGCTCCAGCGCTTCCTCCACCAGCCCAGAGATGTCCTCCACCCGTCGATCCCAGGTGTTCTCAGCCGCCAACGCCACCCGCGCCGCCCGCCTTTCGGGAGTGTCTTCGGCGATCGCCTGTCGGACCAGTCCCGGATAATCTCGCGACGCTGCCGCCACCCCGATCGTCCCCTCGAACCGGCGCAGCTCCGGCAGACCGCCCACGACCACGGGCAACCCTGCCGCCAGATACTCGAACAGCTTCAGCGGAAAGATGTTCCGCGTCAATTCGTTGGCCTTGTAGGGCACGAGGGCGACGGCCAAACCCTTGAAATACCCGGGAAGCTCGACCTGCGGTCTTTCGCCCAAGAAATGGATGTTGGAGTGCCGGCGGAGCCGTGCCTCGTCTACCTGGCCGGGCTTCACCGGACCGACGAGCACTACCTGCCACGTGACGTCTGCCTGGGCCAGAGCTTCGAGCGCATCGAGGTCGAGGCGCGAGTCGTGGAGCCCCACCACCCCCAGCCGGGGAGCCGGGATGGAGGCGAGGTCGGGAGGGAGCGGTAGCTCGGGGCCGAGGGCCCGGTTGAAGAGTTCGAAGTCGGCGGCATTGAGCACCGTATGGGTATTGGGGTTGAGGGGGAGCCGGGAGAGTCTCAGGCTCTCCGAGGTGGTGATGACCAGATCGGCCCGCCGGGTCAGTTCGTCGTCGTAACTCTTGACCACCTCGGGAGCGACGAAGCCCGGGAAGGCCGAGTGCTCGTCGACGCAGTGATAGACCACCAGGGAGGGGAGCCGGCGGCCGGAGGCGGAGACGCGGTCGCCGGAGGCCGAGACAGCGACCTGGCCGGCACGAGCCGCCTCGCCGGGCGCGGGCACGCCCGAGGCGGCCCCCTGATCGCCCACCGCCCCACCGTCGGTAAAGTCTCCCGGGGCGCGGGCCGGCGGCACCCCAAATCGTTCGAGCAGCGCCACGGACGTGGGCAGATACGTCCATAGGATGTACTCCTCGTCAAACCAGAGACGTCCCGTCGCCCACCGGATGTACCGGGCGAGTATCGCCTGATTCGCGCGGTTGATGCCCGGCCGCAGGTTACCGAACGGGAGGACGGGGGGCGGAGTGAGGGTCCACAGCCCGGCATCGACCCTGTCGAGCCGCGGTGCCACAGCCCCCCAGCGGCGCCAGCGGGCTCGGACCTTGAGCGGCGCCAGCATGGTCACCGGCTCCTCTACGTAGAGGACCCGGTTGGTCTGCGCCAGCCGGTGCATGATCTGCTGCTTGCTTGTCCACATCGCCCTCCAGTCAAGCGACGAGATGCAGACGATGTCTTTTCCGCGAAGCATGTGAGCCCTCTTTCGTCCCTGCTACATCAGATCGCCGCGGGCTGCCAGACAGCGCCGGTAAGCTCGCAGCGTGGCGGCGGCGGCGCGCTCCACCAAGAATATCTCGCGCACCCGCCGAGCCCCGGCGGCGCCCATCCGGGCCCGTAGCTCCGCGTCGGCCAGAAGGGCGGCGGCGCGCTCGGCCAGCGCAGCGGCGAGCGCGCCCCGCTCCTGGTCACGCGTCACCACATAGCCGGTGTCGCCCTCCTTGACCGCCTCGGCCACTCCGCCGGCCGCGGTCGTCACCACCGGTATGCCGGCGGCCATAGCCTCAAGCACGGACATCGATACTCCACCCTCGAACACCGAGGTCACCACATACACGTCCATCTCGGCGAGCACGGCGCTTACATCGGCCAGGCGACCGGTGAAGCGCACCACCCCGGCGAGTCCCCGTGTCTCTACCTGAGTTTGGAGTCGCGCCCACTCCGGCCCGTCTCCCACCACCACCGCCTCTACCTCGGGGAACGTTCGGCGCAGCAGCGCAGCTACATCCAGCAGCAGGTCGATGTCCTTAACCCGCACCAGCCGAGCAACCGTGCCCACCCGCGGACGCTTCCTTCGCTCGGGAGGGTCAGCCATGGCCGGTTCCGAGGCGAGCCATGCGGCGACCACGGGTCCCGAGGCCGACGCCGGCTCCGCGGCGGAGGCCGGCGGCGGCGTCCAACCCTGCGGCGATTCGATCCCGGAGCGAACCGTCATCAGACGCTCTGCGGGATAGCCGCGTCTCACGAGCAGCAAACGTAGCGCATCGGACACGCAGATCACCGTATCTACGCAAGACAGTGTAGCCCGGTCGAGACCCCCGTAGACGCGGGCCAGATGCGGGGAAGCATAGTCGAACTCCAGGTCGGAGTGGACTGTGGTGAACACACAGGGCCTGCGCCGCCGACCTCTGACGGCCAAACGCACGGGCAGATTGGCGCGCATGCCGTGAGTGTGCACGACATCCCAGCGGATGGCCCGGGATGCGGGCCCGGCGATCTCGCAAGCCTGCGGCACCTCGAGATCGGCCGGCCCGCCCGCGAGAAGGCGCCGGAGGGGTACGAGTATCGACGGGTCCCAAGCGTTGACCATCGATAGCACGGAGACCGACACTCCGCGGCGCGACGCTTCTTGGGCCAGCCCACCGTCCCCTAAGCATAGAAGGTGCACTTCACAGTCTGCCCGCCCCAGTGCAGACAGCAAGGGCAGCAGATGCGTCATGGCTCCGCCGGTGTCTCCGCCCCCGATCACATGGAGGACGTGGAGCCTCCTCATGCCGCTGCTCCGCCACGCGACGACCGTTTCCCGGACGCGCCGGGCCGTTCCGAGGCCGACGCTCCGGCCGTCTCCCCGACCACTCCCACCCCGCTCGACTGCATCACTGCCGACGTCGCGAGGCCGGCAAGGAACCAGAATCCCACTCCCACGACAAGCGTCTCCCACACGCTTGCGGTCGCGTTGGCGACCGCCACCGCGACGAAGCTCCCGAACACTCCCGCCGAGAGAGCGCGCCAGAAGGGGTCGGGCGCCATCCCGTGGCTCTTGACCAGGCCCTTTGCCGCTCGCAAGAGGATCCACAGGAACAGGAACAGAAGGATCAATCCCCCCTCGGCGCCCAGCTGGAGGTAGAAGTTGTCCACCCACAAGCGCCCGTAGCCGAACGTCACGGCACTCGTACCACCGAAGGTCCCTAGACCGAGCCCGAACCAGGGATGGGCAGCGATATGCTGCAGCGACATCTTCCACACATAGAGGCGGCCGGCCGCCATGCTCTTGGTGATATAGGCGGAGCTGAAAGCGAACGTCAACCGTCCGGTGAACTGCTGGGGGACCGCGAACCAACCCAAGACGCCCACGGCCACAAGCGGGGCCAGGTACCGGCGATGAGCCATGACGATGAGCGCCAGGATGCCCGCCCCCAGTCCAAGCCACGCGCCCCGGCTGAACGTCACCGCCACCCCGGCCAACTGCACGGCGCACGCCACCCCCATCACCACCCTCTGAAGCCCTCGAAGACCCCGGGTGAGGGCGAGGCTCAGGGATAGCAGCGCCCCCATCAGCAGGAATGCACCGAGACCGTTGGGGTTTTCGATGATGGAATAGGCCCGGGTCCGAATGTCGACTTCACGGACGTCGACCCAGCGGGCCGGCATCGGGGCGTGCGTCACGTACTGAAAGAGGCCGTGCAAAGCTAGGGCGACGCCGGCCAGCAGGAACACCGCCACCACCCACTGGACCCAGCGCTTGTTCTTGGGGAAGAGGAAACCCAGGAAGTAGAAGAGGAGTGGCTGGAACAGCACGCGCAGAGCGAACACCGCCACGTCACCCGGGACCTCGCGCACCACCACGGAGCCGATGGCTGCCGCGAGCGCCAGCAGCACGGGGAGCAGGATGGGCACCGTCCACAACTCCGAGCGCCTGAGCACGATGACGCACCATAGCAGAACCACGATGGAAAGGAGCAACAAGGCGTCATCCCAGGCCGGCCCGAACCCTCCCAGGACTCGGCGCGCGCCCCAATCCAGCCAGGGGAAGGCGGCCACCGCCAAGAGCATGACCTCCGGCCGCCAGAAGATGAGTGCCAACGCACACACCGCCGCCACCAGGGCCACGAGCGCCAGAGGACCGGATCCGCGGGTCAGTCCTCCCAGAAGTCCAGCGGCCGCCGTCAACGCCACGCCCAAGCCGAGCAGGCCGGTGAACCGGCGCCACGAGAACGGCGAGGCGGAGACGACCGCTCCCGTCGATGCCGCGGGGCCAGACATGGCTACCCGGGGGCTACCGACCCCGCCTGCCTTCGCCGGCACCGGTATCCTTCCCTCCACCACCGCGTCGCCCAACCGGCGAACCCTACGCACGACCACACTGGCGCGCAGCGCGGGGATCAAGCGGGGACCGGCTGCGAACGCCAGCCCGCCTATCACGATGAGGATGGCGGAAGTCACAAGTCGCAGCCCCGGCGCGGCTAGTGCAAGTCCGGTGCTATCGGGGCTGCCGACACCCCGGGCGATGAGCAGAGCCAGCCGCCCACATCCGAGAGCGAAGATGCCCGCGCCCAGAGGCAACACCCACGCCCCGCCACTGAACCGCGAGGATGCGACCACAGATCCGCCGCCGCTCCCCGTGGCCGCAGAATCTACCTCGATGCGGCCCGACCGCCCCCGGGCGCCGCCGCTCGCGATGCACCGCAACCAGAGATACGGACGGGAGATGACAAGCACGGCCCAGGGGTGACCGCTCCGCTCCAGCCTGCGTGTCCGGCTGTGGCGCAGCCCGAGCACCCCACTGTCGGCGAACACCCGCCGGACGACCCTTGCCAGCGCGATGAAGAACCTTCCCAGTAACGAGCACCCGGCAGCGGCCCCGATCCACGCGGCGGCGCGCCGGGTGGCGCGATGAGACAGCGAGCTCTCGACAGCTTTCATGGCCGGGCCCCCTTCATGGCCGCGACGGCTACTTGAGTGCCTCCGCGCCGGAGACCACATCCATGATCACGCTCTGGACCTCGAACTTGGCGCCGATGAGCGTCACTTTCTTCCCCACTCGCATGGGGACGCTCCCGATCCGGATCGTCGAACTGGATACGCTGCCTTCCCCGAGCAAGACAATGTCCACGTCTTTGAAGATGGGCGAGTCGAACGCCTTGAGCTCGCCTTGAGGCGTCAGATACGACTCTTGCGATGGCCGAACGACGACCTCCTCCACAGTGCCCAGGACCGTGCCACCCTCATCTCTTACGGTCCCCTTGACCTGTACTTGCTCCTGCAACTGGTCGACCGAAGCCTGACGAACGGCCTCCACGGTATAGGTCACCCGCAGGGGGGCGGTCTCCGTGCTACTCCCCGTCATGCGGACGACGGCGAAGGCGACCACCGCTATGATCACAAGGAGCACGAGGATGTCGACGATATTGACCTTGCCTAAGATGCGCCCCCGCTCATCGAGAAAGCGGCTCATCGCCACCATCCTTCAGGTCGTTGTGCCGGTAGACAGAACCTGTCGAATTCTATCGGAATAGCCGGTGGCTGCCTACTGCGGGTGCTGCCGACCCGCTTGCTCTTCCCCCGACCCTGGGCTAGAGTCCTTGGACAGAGTCGATGACATGCGCGGGGTTGGAGACGCTCATCCAGAGTGCGGGGGGGCGAGTGACAGTATGAGCAGCAGCGCGAACGGAGGCGGGAAAGCCGGCCGGCGCGGCCGGCCGCCGACTTTGTTCGTGACCTTCGGCACCCGCCCGGAGGCCATCAAGATGGCTCCGGTGGTGCTGGAGTTGAGGCGGCGAGGCGTGTTCCGGGTGATCACCTGTCTCACCGGACAGCACAGGGAGATGCTGGATCAGGTGATAGCAGCCTTTGCACTCCCCGTGGACCACGACCTCAAGGTGATGCGCGAGCGGCAGTCGCTCGGGCACATCACCGGGGCCGTGCTTGCCGGCCTGGACCCCCTGCTGAAGGCCGAGAGACCCGATCTTGTCCTGGTTCACGGCGACACCACCACAACCTTCGCCGCCGCCCTGGCCGCCTTCTATCGCATGATCCCGGTGGCCCACGTCGAGGCTGGATTACGCACGGACAACATGTACAACCCTTATCCAGAGGAGGTCAACCGGCGGCTGGCCGATCGATTGGCCGAAGTCCTGTACGCGCCGACCCAGGGCGCGCGCGAGGCCTTGCTCAACGAAGGCGCCGACCCAGGGCGCATTCTGGTCACGGGCAACACGGTCATCGACGCCCTCATGACGGCGGCGGCTACCGCTCCGCCCGCTTGGGAGCCCACAATAGCAGCCGCTCTCGATCGGTCAGGACCCAAGGTGTTGGCGACCGTCCACCGCCGGGAGAGCTGGGGGATGCCCATGGAACGGGTGGCTCTCGCCATCAAGCAGGTGTGTCAGCAGCTGCCGGCGGCTACGTTCCTCTTTCCCATCCACCTCAACCCGGTGGTACGCAAGACCTTCCAAGAGGCCTTGGGGGACGTTCCGCAAGTGGTGTTCACCGAGCCCCTTCCCTATCGACCGTTCGTCCATCTGATGAAGGCCGTGGACGTGGTCATCACCGACTCAGGAGGGATCCAGGAAGAGGCGCCATCGCTGGGTAAGCCGGTTCTGGTCATGCGCGACACCACCGAGAGACCGGAGGGGATAGAAGCAGGCACCGCCCGTCTGGTGGGCACCGACACCGCCACCGTCGCCCAAGAGCTGCTGGCGCTGCTCTCCGACCACACCCGTTACGAGAGGATGGCGGCCGCCACAAATCCGTATGGCGACGGACATGCGGCCGCGCGCATCACCGATCACCTGGAGTATCGGTTCGGCCTCCGCACGACGCCCCCTAAGGCGTTCTCACCCACTGTCGAGTGAGCGGGTCCTGGTAGTCGAAGGCCGAGACGGCTAGATATCCTCGAAGTCGTTTCCGTCATCGGCCTCAGCCGACAGCAAATCGATGACGCTTTGATCTTCCTCCACCCGACCCACGAAGACCACGGACGGTCCTTGATACAGGGTGACCAGCGCCCCCACTGGGAGCGCGACAGGGTCACCACCGGCTCCGGTCACCCGGCGAAGGCGCGACTGGAGAACATCCCTCTCGATCACCGCGTGGGCGATGGCGATCGGCTCCTGGTCGTCGATTTGGATCCTTGCGTTTGACTCCGGGCCGATCTCCATGGGTCACTCCCTTCGTCGCCGCGCGATCAACGCGGCGGCCGCCCCCGCTCCTACTCCGTTGTCGATGTTCACCGCCAGCAGTCCTGGCGAACAGCTCTGCAGAATGGAATACAGGGCACCCGTGCCGTCGCCGCCCATCCCGTAGCCGGTGGAGGTGGGAACCCCGATGACGGGGATATCCACCAGCCCCGCCACCACGGAGGGTAATGCTCCTTCCATCCCTGCGACGACCACTAGGACGTCAACGCCCTTCTCCACCATGCGGGTGAGCGGCTCGAGCAAGCGATGGACCCCGGCCACCCCGGTGTCGTACCCCCGCTCCACCTCGCAGCCCATGTGCACGATAACAAGGGCGGCTTCTTCCGCTACCGGTATGTCGGAGGTTCCAGCCGTGATCAGACCCACACTGCCCCGCACTTCAGGGGGCCGGTGCGAAGACGTACTGGCTGCCAGCACTCGTGCGCCGGCGTTGTAATCGAAGCTCAGGCCGGCGACAGGAACGACTGCGCCCTCTTCACCCGAGCCCGATCCGGCACCGCCCGTCAAAGCCTGCCGCAGCCCCTCTGCCCGGTTTGGCTCCAGCCGGCTCACCAGAGCCAAGCCCCGGTCGGCCAGGAAGTGGCGCACGATGGCTGCCAGATCGGGGTCGCTCTTCCCGGTAGCGTAGACGACCTCGGGCACGCCTTTGCGCAGGTCGCGGTTGGTGTCGAGGCGGGCGAACTCCCCAAGCTGCGTCACCTGAAGCAGCCGCAACTTCTGAAGTACGTCTTCCAGACCCATGTCCCCGGCCAGCAATCCCTCCAGAAGTCGCCGCAGGTCGTGACTGTGATGAGCGCCATCGTTCATAGTCTGAACACCTCTCGGGCAGTGCCGCCCAGTATCGCTGCTCGACCCCCGGGGGCCAACCCGCCCAGCCCCTCGAAGTATCTTCCCGGGGGGAGGAGGGGATAATCGCTGCCAAAGATCAGCTTTCCTTCCCCGATACACGAGACAGCCACTGCATAGACTTCCGGACCATACAGGTACGGCACCGCCGACGTATCGTAATAGACGCGCGCAAGCGCCGACCGCACCTCGGGCATGAGTTCGTACAGAAAGAGTCCGCCTCCCATGTGCGCGAACACGATGGTCAACGCCGGGCAAGCCTGGGCTAAGGCAAAGCAGGCCTCCGGGGTGAAGCGGCCTTTGCCCGGGTAGTGGTGTCCCACCGGCTCGTTGGCATGGACGAGAAGAGGCAGGTCGCGCTCCTGTAGACAGTGGGCGATGGCGGCGAGGCCTTCGGGCGCGCGGGCCGGGCCCCGCGCGCCGGTCCCGACGCGGTTCGCCGCGTCCAGACTCCCGCCGAAACCCTGACCGTCGGGCATCAGTTCACCACACCCGCGCAGGCCGGCGTCCAGGCATCGCTCCAGCTCAGCGGCGGCCCCCGGTTCTCCCGGCGATACGCAGGCCAAACCGGCCAACCGGCCGGGGTGCCGGCTGACGGCCTCGATAACGTAGTCATTGACCATCCGGCATAGCCCCTGGTCTCTGAAAGCGAAACCGAAGACGACCGAGAGCGCCACTCCGGCAGTGTCCATCTGTGTCACCACCTCGTCTGCGGTGACCATGCGCGCCTCCGGGGACCCGTAAAGGACGTCGAACCAGGTGTCCTGCCCCAGGTAGGCTTCGCGTTGCCGGATTACATCCGGGGGAAAGATGTGGACGTGAGCGTCCACCGGACCCGCAATAGGCTGGGGCCGGACGACCGACCCCGGCGCGCTCGCGGGCTGCGGCGCAGCTTGCCACTGGACCCCGGCACCCATGCCGAAGGTCTCAGGCAACGGCGGTGAGGAGTATGATCTCCACCAGGTCCTCATAGGAAAGCCCCACCCCCCGGGCCTGAGCCGGCAGATCCGACAACTCGGTCATGCCGGGCAGGGTGTTGACCTCTACGAACCAGGGCACCCCCGCCTGGTCGACCATCATGTCCACCCGGGCGTAGCCCCGGCAGCCGATGGCCTCGAAAGCGGCCATCGCCACCCGTTGCGCCTCCTCGTCCACGGCCGGCTCCAGGCGGGCGGGAAGGATGAACTCGGTCATTCCCTCAGTGTACTTGGCCTCGAAATCGTAGAACTCATTCTTGGGCACCAGTTCCAGGATGGGCAGGACCTCTCGCCGTCCCTCACGCTCCAGAACGCCGGCCGTTATCTCCCGACCGCAGACAAACCGTTCGGCGAATATCGCCCCGAACTCGGCCCGCCCCTGCGCGACGCAGGTCAGAAGGTCGGCGGCCCGCTTGCACTTTGACACTCCTAGGCTGGAGCCCTCTTCCAGGGGCTTCAGCATCACGGGTAGGCCCAGCTCCGCTTCCACCCGAGCGGCGACCGAGTCCGCCGGCTCGTCCATCCCTATCTCGCAGTAGTCGGGAGTGGGCACCCCGCTGGCCTGCACCACTTTCTTGGCCGCGATCTTGTTCATGCCCAATGCCGAAGCCAGGACTCCGGAGCCGGTGTAAGGGATGCCCATCATCTCCAGGAGTCCTTGGATAGTGCCATCCTCTCCGTAACGTCCGTGCAACGCAAGGAAGGCGACCTCGACCCCCGATTCGTCGAGACGCTGGGCGACGTCGCGGACGGCGTCGATACGCACTGCGCGATAGCCGCGCGACTGGAGGGCACGCAAACAGTTCTCGCCCGAGCGCAGGGAGATCTCCCGTTCCCCCGATAGGCCGCCCATGAGTACGCCGATGGTCTTGGTCTTGAGGGTCTGGAGATCCATGCGGGGAACTGTACCACAGCCCCTGTACGGCCCCTGTGCTACCCGGCCGCCACCCGGGTCCGTTCAGGAACCGGCACCCGGGAGCCCGCCACCCGGCGGAAGGCTTCCGTGCTCTGGGCCCCACTCTCGGCTGCGTACATGAGGTCATCGGCGTTCAAGCCATCGGCGGGAGCCGACGCCCATCCCACCACGCACTCGACCCGGTGTCCGTCGATCAGATGCTCGCATACCTTCCGACCCAGCGTCATGGCCAGCCCTTCGACATCATAGGGACCGCTCCATCCAAGACCGCCCCCATCTCGCTCATCCGCCCGAGCGGTCCCCGGCTCGGTCTCGAACAAGAAGGCTACTCGTCCGCCAGGAAGCGGGAAACGCTGAGCGTCGGGACCGAGAAGACGAAGCCCTCGCCGGCTTACCGCTGAGAGCACCCGCTCCGACGCATCTTCGCCGTAGTACGACGCTGTTTCCGCGAAACGCAGGACGCGCAGCACCACCAGCCCGAAACGAGCGCCGGTGGTGGTGAACACCCGCAGGCGCACCCGCACCGCCCGCTCCAAGCTGGTCTCTCCGACCGACCCCTCGGAGCGGGCCGACGCCGATCGCCGCTCGTCGGTGCGCGCTGCGCCGCAAGCCCGGGTAGTGGTCTCAATCCGGGACCGGTCGGCCCAATACGTGGTCGCCAGCCCCGCGGCGCACACCAACAGCAGAGCTGCCTGCATCCCTGCCCCGGAGCCCCACAACAGCAGGGGCAGCAGAATAGCGGTGTCGGTGAGGCACAGGACGTAGCCCAGGCGGCGATCGCCGGAAAAGTAGCACGACAAACGAAGAGACCACAGGGAATAGAGGATGACGAAGACCACGTATAGGATCCAGACGGAGGCCGACCGCACTCCGGTAAATGGTGGACCGATGAAAGCCAGCAGCGTGAGGAGCGGAAGCCTGACACGAGCTTTTCTGTGCTCGGTCACACGCGGAAGCGAGGCTGTGCGCTGTCCTGTCATGTGGCTCAATTGCAGTATAGGAGAAATGCACAGGCTTTGCAATAGATCTTGCTAAATCTTTTAAGTGAAACGCAGATATCCACTCAGGGAGAATGAATGCGCTGTGAACGGACAGAACGCTACTAGAACAGTAGGCGGTCGAGCGGGGGTCGGCGGTCGATCCCCGGAGCAGGCTCTAGGGAACCAACAGGATCGGCACTCTGACGTTACGGGCTACGCGGTCGCTGACGCTCCCCAGCACGAGGTCCTTCGGCTCGTCGCGACTCCTACGACCCATGACGACCAGGTCGGCCCCGCTGCTCTTGATCTCCGCCAGGATGGTTTCCGGGGGCGGGCCGAAGACCACCTTCACCTCGGCGCCGACGCCTTCGCGGCGCAGAGCGTCGATGGCGGACCCGAGGGCCTCCTGGGCCATCCGCTCCACATATCTCTGGATCGTCCGTTCATCCATGTTGGCGGCGAGGACCACATGCTGCGGCACCGAGACCGCGGTGAGCAGGATGAACTCGGCCTGATAGCGCGCGACCATCTGGGCCGCGGCCTCGACGCCCCGCAACGAGGCCTCGGTGCCATCCGTAGCGGCCAGTATCCGATGGAAGATCAACGACGTCTCCCCCGCGATCGTTCTCCTACAAGGGAGGTGGAGGATACCGGGGTCGAACCGGCGACCTCCGCCGTGCAAAGGCGGCGCTCTCCCAACTGAGCTAATCCCCCACGCGTGACAATTTGGAACCTGCGGGCCGGGAAGTCGATGGTGGGCCTAAGTGGATTCGAACCACTGACCTCACCCTTATCAGGGGTGCGCTCTAACCAACTGAGCTATAGGCCCATGAGCGGGTAGTTTACCGGCATTCCGAATGATGTCAAGGAAGGCCTCCGGCGGGTCGACGGCCTTGGTCGGAGCCGATCGAAGCCGGCTCCAGGTGTGGTATGGGGCCTCCTGCGGTAAGCTAGAGACAGGTACCGGAGCGAGGAGAGCATGCAAGGCTTCGAAAAAGTCACCGTATACGGCGTTAGCTTCGATGTCGCGAGCAAGCAGCCTATCGTCCTCCTGAAGGTGGAGGGGAAGAACCGCTTTCTACCTATCTGGATCGGACACCCGGAAGCGGCTGCCATCCTGATGAAACTGCAGAACGCGGAGATGCCTCGCCCGATGACCCACGACCTGCTCGCGGCCATCATCGAACAGCTTTCTGCCAACGTCGCAAGCGTACTCGTCACCGAGTTACGAGACAACACCTTCTACGCGGTGCTGCAGATCGAGGCGGGCGGGCAGGAGGTGCGGGTGGACTCCAGGCCTTCGGACGCAATCGCTCTGGCCGTGCGGACCGACGCCCCTATCTTCGCCTCCGCGGAACTGCTGGAGACGAACGGCATCGAGTTCGAGCAGGAGGTCGAGGACATCGAGGACGTCGTCAAGGGATTCAGGCAGTTCCTCGACGAGGTCTCTCCCGAAGACTTCTAGGGCCGCCGCGGGGCGCCGGCACGGGACCGTGCCGAGACCAACAAGCGCCTATCAGCTTTTCTGCTCTCCTAGGGCGGCCGCTTCGCGCTTCGCCACCTGCAGGATCAGCGTGTAGATTTCACGCAGGCCCTCATTGGACAGCGGGCCTCGGTTCGCGCGGCAAAGGTATGTGACGACCCAGTCTTCCTGGGCGGCATCGTAGAAGCTGAAACCTTGGGCATCTTTGTAGTCTTTGAGACTCTTGACCAACTTGACCCGCCTGTTGAGAGCTTCCAAGATCTTGAGATCGTTGTCGGATATCTGTTCCCGGTAATTCTTGATGACCGGGTCGGTGCTCGTAGTCGCCACGTTGCCTCCTCTTCGCGGCCAAGGTGTTGCCGCATGGCCCAGATCCTGCCGTCACGCTATGTTCGATGAGTTTCATAGGCTACCGCACTCCCCGGGCGCCGGCCAACCCTGAGTAGTCCGGCGCGCCGGACTACTGACGACGCGGCCGGTCAGCCGCGGCTTGACCCGGAAGGCTTGGCCGCATAGGCGGCGCACTGCCGCACGAACCGGGGGGCCATGTCCGGCGTGGCAGCCAGGTGCAGAAAGACCCGGGAGCACAAAAGAGAGCTGGTCGTCGCGCCCTCGGCCTGGACGCCAGGCAGCCCGGCGCCCCGCACGGTCAACGGGGGATCCCGACCGGGGTCGAGGTCGACCATCTCGACGTCGGTCACCACCCATCCGGTCACCGTCTCCCCCTGCACCAGCAACAGGCTGTCCCGCTCCGCGGTCACTTCCACGTAGGCCGGTTCCTCCAGATCCCACAGGATCTCGCCTCCGGCGGGGAGCACATCGGCCAACTCGACGGTCCGCCCCAGCGAATCCTGGATCTTGCTCAGCAGGATCAGCGCCCCCCCACCCAGAGCGATGGTGGGCAGGCCTTCGCTGATACGCATGCGCATATCGCGAAGCAGAGACTGGTTCATCGCGATATCCGGCAGATCCTCCGGCCAGACGGTACCGGCAAGGACCAAACCGGCGGTCTCCGCGGGTAGCGCTCGGTCCTCCACCAGGTCGAGGCGGTGGACCTGGGCTCCCGCCGAGCGTAGCACCTCGATGGAGTCGCGGCTCCAGGGCGTGAAGCCCCTCCCACCCGCGACAACGACCAGCGGGCCGCCGATCCCTCGGTCGATCAGCCAGTTCTGCGAAGACAGGAAGCCTCGCTGACCGGCGAGGGTTTCCAAACCGCCGACGTCGACCTGGCGAGAGACCGCTTCCAGGAGCGTCGTCTCCAGCGGCAGCCCCCACGCCCCGGGCGGCGTCGCATCCCAACCGGGTCCGTCTCCCTCGAAAAGGCAGCCCACAACGGGGACGTTCTCGCTGCTGAGCACCCGTCGCAGTAGCTCGCAGTGGTCGCGATCAGCGACCCCGGACAACACCGCCCCCGCCAGGTTGAGTCCGGCAAGGTGAGACTTCAGACCGGTCACCAAAGCCCGGATACCAGTGCCCCAGCCCCGGCAATCCATAACCACCACCACCGGACAGTCCAAGAGACGGGCCACGTCGGTGGGGAGCCAGTCGGCTCCGTCCCTTCGATCGAGCAGACCGCCGCTCGCGGAGAGAAGGGAGAGGTGAGCGCCGCGGGTCGCCACATCGTAAAGAGCAAGAAGAGCCTCCTCGCTCTGGAGGGCGGGATCGAGAAAGGCCGCGCCCTCCCAGCGGTCCCACGACGAGACCGGGCTCAGGGGACCAAGGTGGTGGTAGCGGACCCGCCGTCCCTGGGCGGTGACGATCTCGGCCACCGCCGCCGCCACCGCGTTGGCCAGACCAGTATGGTGCGTGGGGACCAGCAGGACTCGAGGTACCGACATGAGCCCTACGACCTTCGACTGATCAGGATGAGCCGGACCAACTGCAGGATCGCCATCAAAGCGGCGGCCACATACGTGAGCGCGGCTGCGCTGAGGACTTTCTTCGCCCCGGTCAGCTCGTCGGCCACCAAGATGCTGCGATCGGAGAGCTGGGCCATGGCCCGCCGGGAGGCATTGAACTCCACCGGCAGGGTGACCAGCGTGAACAGCACCGCCGCGGCGTACAGCACGATGCCGATGTTCATCAGCAGCCCGCTACGGAAGAAAGCCAAGCCCACAAAGAAGAGGATGAACCCGAAGTTGGTGCCGACGTTGGCCACTGGGACCAGCGCGCTCCGGAACTTGAAGGGCACGTAACCGTCGACGTGCTGCATGGCGTGGCCGGCCTCGTGTGCGGCCACTCCCAGCGCGGCCAGCGAGTTGCTGTTGCCCACTTCCGGGCTCAACGTGAGCGTCCGCGTGCGGGGGTCGTAGTGGTCGGAAAGGCGGGTTCCGGCTACCTCGATGCCCACAGCGGAGAGACCGGCGGAATCGAGCAGCAGGCGAGCGCCCTGAGCCCCGGTGAGGCCTCGCGCAGAAGGCACCTGTGAGTAACGGCTGAAGCTAGAACTGACCTTGACCTTTGCGTAGATACCGAGAATCAAGGCCGGCGCCAGCAGGATGAGGGACCAGTACCAGAAGTACATCGATCGTGCTCCTTGTTCCCAGAGAGCGATATCGCGCTTATTGCCAGGAAGATGATATCAGGAGCCGAGAAACTGGTAGACCTCCCCGCGCAATCGATCCGATTTGTCAGAAAGCTTCTCGGGAAGAAGATGAAACAGAGCCTTGGGTTAACCGGTCCGAAGGAGGTCAAGAATGTGCAGTAGACGAGTTCCGCTAATAGGAATAGGCGCGTGCCTTGTTCTTGTGTTGGTGGTTTTGGTCGCCGTCGCTTGCGGTGGCGGCACCACAGCCACCACGTCTGGGCCCAGTACTACCGCTGCTGGGCCCACTACTACGGCGGCCGGCCCCACCACAACGGCTGCGGCGGCCATCGACGCGGCGGCCCTCTTCGCGCAGACCTGCAAGGGCTGCCACGCCACTGGGGTGAGTGGATCGGCTGCTGACATCGAGGC